>JAKSHZ010000024.1 GCA_024399115.1 Bacilli bacterium | reverse complement strand
AATTTGCGTTTAAATTATTTATACTTTTGCATATAAAATCTCAAATTCCATCTGTGTTCCACTTGGAATTTTATTTCCTGCTGTTGCCCATCCGTAAACATATAAATAATATGCTGTATTATTGTGACCTATTGCTGTTACAAATGGATATAAATTGTCACTTTTTAACAATGGTACAACTGAAACAGGGCAATATCCGTTTTTATTTGGAATTAAACCCATACTATCACTTGTAATTGTAATTGTGACTTTTTCTGCTACTAAATCATTTAAACTTGCCTTTAATTCATTCATCACAGAAATAGAATCATAGTAAGTAGAGTTAGGTGGTGTAATGCCACTACAAGCAACTTTAACTTTGAATAACTGATTGTTGCTAATAAAATAATCTCCTGCTGAATAGGATTTAGTTGCATCAAATACATCTGTTAGAGTAGTATTTTCTGCCTTTTTATCTTCGATTTCTTGAACATCATGCTTGATATAATTTATCTCTTCATATACCTTTTCAAATTCTTCTGCTACAGGTATTCCTATTGGTGCATCTGGAACAAAATAATTCTTGTTCTCTTCATCTTCATCTGCTGCAACCAATGCCATATAATCTTCATAGCTTATATCTTCTCCACTATCTCCACCACCTTTAATCTCAAATACTTCTTGATTGATTTTCACCTTGCTTAATGTATCAGTAGCTTCTTCTTCTGGATTTGGAACAACTATGCTTCCACCATGCTCAATTACTATCTCTGTAACTTCCGATTCTATGTCTTTGATTTTGGCTTCGTTTGCATTAATTGCATCAGTTATCAGCTGCATATTACTAGCATTCAAAGAAGGTGCCTGTCCATTTTCCCATTTAAAATCTAACATATTTATTCTCCTTAGTACGTCTCAAAGCTATCATTTAAGCTTGCATCACCTTTTAATGTTCTTCTTAATACCAAAGTATTAATCGAATCATTCCTGGTTAATATTTCAATGCCTGTTCCAGCTTCAAGATCTGGTAATCCTTTTAACTCCATATCAACTGGTACATAATTAATTGTTCTTAACTGTTCATCAAGCTGCTTTACAAAAAATGGAATCTTAAAGCTGTCCATGTAACAATTATTCAGAATATAATTATCATCAATCACATATGTATCACCATCAAGATATTCAATATTTTCTGATAATACATAGATATAAATCTCATTAACCTGAATATTATCAATATCACTTCCATCTTTTTTTCTAATCTTTAATGAAGTAGCACCAACCAGTGCATCATTGAAACATTTACCACCATTACCACCACCAACATTGAATTGCGAATCTTCCATTGATGTACTACCATCAGTATTACCAGAAATATTCAATGTTGATAATATTCCAAGCTTTTCAACTTTTAATCCACTAGCAGTTGTTTTAATGATTTCAATGATATAATCATCAGATGTATTCCATAAAGTTAAATACAACAATGGATTAACTAATGGTGATTTGAACACGATATTTAATTCTTTTGTTGTTTCCTGAATCTCATGATCTGGAATAAATTCTTCATAATTTCCTAAATCACTATAATTTTTCGGAATATTCCAAGTGAATGTCTGCTCTTCTCCATCCGATATCCAATGAAATTCAACACTGCCATACTTAACACCCTTTTCATCAGTCCATAACTTCTTGATCAAATTTGATGTTAATGTTTCACTTGCTCCACCAGGATACAAATCATCACTTGGATATAAATCTTCAGCTGGAAATACTAAATTACCAGAATATATCAATTCAGGACGATAATTATATCTAGCTTTTCCAAAATATCCGATTAATTCATACCATGATTGCCTTAATCTTTTGAACCAATCATTTTCTTTTCCCTTTTCAGGTAATGAAACCATTGTTATTTCAGAATTTGGAATTGATTCATAAAACACTGGATACCATTGAATAGCTGGTGAAAAATTAAAAATAGATTCCTGTGTTTCTCTTGTTGTTTCGTTATACACTTCTATTTTCAATTTATGGAATGGAAAATATGTACTTAAAGTATAAGTATCATTTAAATGATACATTAATTTATTAACTGCAAATCTGTTCTGTGCTTCATCCAGCATTTCAAATATTGGTGTTAATACCCTTTTTTTATCAGAACTTGGCACAAAAAAAGGAAGCATATCTGATAATCTACTTTCAATATCTTCCTTCCTATAATCCGAATTATAATCAACATTATGTTCAAAATAATTCAACCTATGTTCATATTGATTTACTTCCAAATTAAATCTGACTTCATAATAATCATTTTCAAATTTAATTATTCCAGCTGTCACATTACCTGTCCAGAATAAAGATTCTCTTAACTCCATTGCCAGATAATATTCATTATTTTTGATATGCTCATCTCCAGCTGTTAATAATTCACGCATATTAACTGTTACAACTTTATCCCTTTGATATTGTTCAGCATAATTTCTAGCAGCATTTAATTCAGCTATCATTGTTGAAGATAATTCATTCTTTGTCATAGCTGATATTTTTCTGATATTACTATCTGTTGATTCCTTTTTACATTCATAAATAATAAATTTACCAAGGAATACAGAATAATTATCTTCATCAGGAACATCTGAAAAATAATCAATATAAACTGTTATTTCTTCATTAATAACATTCGGAATATCTATGGCAGTGAAGTTCAAAACTGAAGCTTCACCACCACCAAATTTAAAATCTTTTGAACTGCTCACCGATTCAGTGAATGAAAAACTATTCTGGACAATATCGGAATTATTCAGATCATGTATATCTTCATTACTGAACACAATTCTGATATTTTTCCGAACACTATCAGCTTTCATCAGATTTTTAAAATATAATGAATCTGTCATCTTATCTCTCCTGAATATTTACTTTGAATCTCTCATAGATATCATTCCAGCTTCCGTCACGATTTCTTGTTAACTGAAATGAATAATAAAAATCTTTTACTATAACTTTATTAGTCCTATTATCACAAACAGCCATTTTAACTGACATATCCTGATTTCTGTTTGCTTCTAACACATCATTGAATGCTTCATATTCGGCTATTGTCGGAAAATACATATCGAATGACCCTGTGGTTCTGTATCTTATGATATCTCTGTGCTCTACTCCGTTTAAGTCATTCCATGATTTATAGACTTCTTTTGAATTAATATTATAAGAGCCAGCAATTACTCTGTTCGAATAATCACTGGTTCCAATCTTTAACATAACCATTTTTCACACTCCTAACCCATTACCATTGGATTATATCCTGTGGAATCCATATATTCTCTATTTGATGTTCTTACAACCTTAAATATTTCTTCTGCACCACCTTCAAGTGAAATATTCATGTTTCTACCTGAAGCAATTTGTGGTAGATATGTTGCAAGCAAATTATATAAATAATTATTCGTGGAATCAAAAGCAACATTTCCATCATATGCTCCGTTATATCTCATGGCAGATTCTATATCAAAATTGATTCCATTTTCTTCCATTAAACTGTTGATATCCTTAATCATCTGCTGTGTTTGTTCAACTGCAGAATCTCCAAGCCCTTCAGTTCCTTCATCAAAACCTTCAACAACAAATTCACCTATCTTTCGGAATACCTTTGATGGTGATGCAATTCCAAGTAAATCTTTGGCAGCATCAACTGCTCCATCAATGATATTTAAGAATCCGTCTTTCAGGAAGTCCCAAGCATCTTTTGCTCCATTGATAAATCCTTCAATCAAATTCCATCCAATATCTGTTATTGCTTCAAGTGAATCTTCAAAAAATCCAAGAACAGCATCACAAATATCAAGCACTGCATTTTCAAGCTCGGCCAGAATATCAGGTGTTTTTGTTACAAGCTGAACAATTAAATTAAATCCAGCTTCTGCAATGGAATCCCAATTTTCTTCAATGGCATTAACAGTTGAAGTAATGATATCTGGAACCAATGTTAATACCTGTGTGATTATTTTATCTGCGTTTTGAATTAATGCTACAAACAAATCAAATCCAGCTGTCACAATGAGTGGTGTTAGATTTATGAGTGCATCAATAGTTGAATTTATAATCTGTGGCATTACTGAAATTATTGAACTAATAATCAAATCCATATTGTTGACCAAAGAAGTCAGCAAAGAAACACCACATTCTACAAGCATTGGAATTAAACTTGTGAAACATTCCACCATAGAATTTATAATCTGTGGCAATGACTCCAAAAGTTGAGGGGTAGCCGAAATTATGCCGTTTCCAAGCTCCATTAATAGACTTATTCCTGATTCCAAAACCAAAGGCAGGTTATCAAGTAAAATATCAACGGCTTCAGGTATAAGACTTGCTATCAGTTCAAAAAATGAACTTGAATTGCTTCCTACACCATCCATCAATGATATTATTATCTGGCTTGCTGTATCCATCAATAAAGGCAGGTTTTCAATTAACATTGTGCCAAGTGTACTGATTAAATCAACGGCTGTTGAAGCCAGTAAAGGCAGGTTTTCAATTATTGATGTGCCAATAGAGCTAACAATCGAAAACGCCGTTCCCATGAATAAAGGCAATGATTCAAGCATTTTATTTGATAGTTCTTTGATTCCTTCTGAAATCATACCAAGGCCACTTTCATCACCTGTTATAAGTGCTGTTAATCCATCCATTACACCTTGAATTGATGGAAGAAATTGTGCCATTAAATTATTTTTTAATCCATCAAAAGAAACTATCAAATCTTGTAATGAATCCTGATAAGCTGCAGCATCTTTCACAGCTTCATCAGATAACACTCCGCCAAGTTCATGTACTCGATTTTTCATTTCTTCCGTATCTTCAGCACTCATATTTAATAAAGCACCAAGTTCTGTTGCACCACGTCCAAGTAATTTTGAAGCAACTGCAGTTCTTTCAGTTCCAGCTTCCATATCTTGAAGTCCGCCAATTACTGCCCCAAATAATTCCTCGGTACTCATTGATGATACATCATCCAATGAAATACCTAATCTTTCAAATTCTTCTGCATTATTTTGTGCTGCATTTGATAATGTTTTGAATGAACCTTTTATGCTCTCCATTGTAGTTCCTGAATGTTGAGCTATAAAATCCCACTCTTGATATGCTTCTGCAGATATTCCCATTTTCTGTGATAATTTATCAATATTATCACCATATGCAGCTACATCTGAAATTCCAGATGATAATTCTGAAGTTATTGAGCCTATAGCCCCAACTACTGAAGAAATTACCTGCGAACTTATTTCTGTGATTCCGCCTAATGCTCCGCCAAAATTGGCAGAAAATAATTCACCTGCTGCAGTTCCTGCAGAACCTGCTTCACCGCTTAATAAATTTTCTAATTCTCCAGATATGCCTTCTGCAGATGGGACTATTTGCACATATGCTTTTCCTATTTCTGGCATAATGTCACCTTTTCTTTCCAAGCTGCCATGAAGTCCGCTCCATTGGCAAACCCTGTGCAATCTGATTGCACATCTTTATTTCTTAACGATTGCAAGATTGATTTAGGGCGGTTTTGATTTCTTCTAGCATCTTCTGTTTTACTCCATGCAATAAAAGATAAACTATCTGCTATAGTAGCAAGTAATGTTTGCTCTACATTCAATCTTGTATCACTAATTTTCATTTTTATTCTGCTATAATCTCTCAATCCATAAACTAAAATTGCCACTGTTTCCAGTGGCAATTGTTTATAATCGTAAATATGATAATATTCAGCAAAATCACATATAACTGCTTCCTCGTCTAAGCTCAAACACTTAGCGAGGTAAACTAGTTTTTTATTGCAGGAATCTGAGTTAATATATCACTGATTTCTGCATATAATGCATTAGTAGGAACAAATCCCTCATTATTATTTGCAATATGCTCCATCAATGCCTCTTCCTGGTTGTTTATAATTAATTTTATAAGCTTAACCATTGCAGGCACTATAATACTTTCATCTTTGGATTGTATATCTGCAATTGCATGCACTACTCTCCAATCATTTTTGATTCTTTCATCTACTTCAAACTCAAATCCTGTTTTTGTTTTGCCCTTTACCATCTACATTCACTCTCCTTATTTTTTAATATACTCATAATGAGTATTACCATCTGCATCAGGATATGCTTCAATTGTCACATCATATCCAACTGGCTCAGTATCTGAATATTTTACTGGTGCAATTGTGATAACCTTTGCATTAGGAATAACTACTCTCTTAGCTACTCCATCTCTTAAAAGCATATCTATAATATATGCATACTCATCAAGATCTTTGCTGTTCACATTGATAGTGATTCCAGAGCTTAATGTTCCTGTTACATTATCTTTTCCAAATACTGTTTTGAGTACATCTACATTGAGCACTTCAAGTAATTTAAACTGGAATGTATCAGTTTTATCTCCTGCGATAGATAACACTGTATTTCCACCCCAAGCTTTTACATTTGTGTTTGCTGGTGTATTTGAATTTGTAATTCCGTCCTGTGAAATATAGCCTAAGCATGTTTCACTTGTTACATCTGTTGTTGTATCTGTTGGAAGTGTTTCATTTACTGCCATCTGGTAAATTGCACCGCCAATGGCTGGCTTTCCTGCAGTAACATTTGCTGAGTTGTTCATCTTGTTCTCCTTTTTTACGAACTAAATTCTAATAATAATAAATATCAAATACACATTGATATCTATTTCTTTTTCTTGTTGTATCCGTGAAATTATAATCAGAATTGAGCTTTACACTTGATATTTCAGGCAATTCTACCATGTTAATCATGTGCTTTTTAACTTCATCATTTAATGATGCACATTTGAAAATGCTTTCATCATAACTCTGAATTGCAATTGTAGCTCTATTGATATGATCATCATATCCGCCACCTGTTTTCTCATAAACAACAAATTTTGCTGGTGGATCATTGGGAATCACCGGATACACATTCACATTATTTAATTTTTGACTTAAATAATCTTTTATTATTTTCTCAATCATCCTAATGCCTTTAATAGAGTATTGTTTTCTGAATTATCTTTCAAAGCCTCTGCATTGTCTGTATATACAGATGCAATTGCTCTTGTTTGCATTACCTGAACATCTGTGGCATAATCTGCACCACATTTGCTCTGAATATCTGTGGCAATTTCCTGAAGTGCATCCTGCATCTCTTGAGATTGCAGCAACTCTCTCACTCCTTCAGTATTTAATTCAAAAATAACATTACTCATATCTTTCAACCTTAATCTTTTTATTCCAGGATAACGGCACTAAGTCCTCAATGCCTTCCTCTGGAATGCCTACTGTTCTGAACTTTTTTCCGAAAAATTCTACAACTGTATTTTCCCAGTTATCATCATTGCCTTTAGGGATTCCAAGCTGATATATAATTCTTTTTCCGCTTAATGATAATTCATTTATTACATCTTCACTTGATGCTGGAACCACTAATACATTGTTTATTGTCTTTGTGGTATCTGTGAATATCTCTTCACCTAATTCATCAAATCCACTATTTACTTTTACATGTAAAATTACATCAATTCCGTGTGGTTTCATAAAGTTTTATCATCCCTGCTCTCTGCTTTAAAAGTCCAAGCCTCTTTTTATCATTATTCATGATTGAATTTGCAATGCCACCGCCAGCAACTGCAGATGTACCGCTCCAAGAATATCCCAAGGCTGCCTGTGATTCCTGAGCCATTGGCTCTCCTTCAGTGCTTACTCTAATGGCTCTGATCACAATATCAGTTGTAACTAACTTACAAACAGATGCATAGGCTGGATCTGCTGCAATCTTTGCATCCATATCCAGCCCAATATCTCTGCCCATAACTCTTAACGTATCGCAAATTAGCGGAATAATCTTTGTTACTCTTGCCTGTTCCTCTTGCGTAAGTGGTCTTTGCAAATCAATTACATCCTGAACTGTTGCAAAATCACTCATTTTTTCTCCTGCTTTTTCTTAAAATTTCTCTTTTTCACTGATTTTTCAACCTCTGCTGCCTCTTCAACTTTAGCAACTGGCTTTACTGGTTCTTTCACAACTTTCTCAACATAGCCTCTTTCAATTGCATTTTCTGCTCTTGATTCATCTTCCCAGTTGATAATGTCACCCTCTGCCAGTTGCTTTCTTGTTTCTTTGTCAACAAAGATTTTTAATACTCTTAACTCCATAGGCTCTTAGTAGAGATTAGAGGCTCTCTACTGTAACCATAGAAAATGCATTAGCATCAAGGATTCCCCATCCTACAAATGCCTCTGATCTGAGCATTACCTGGTTGCTTCCCTTAAGGTCTACACCAGTGTTATCTGGATCACCATACTCAATTACTTCAAGTGGGATGTTCTTAGCAAAGCCCCACTTGAGAGCATTGAAATCACCAACATAAGCTCTAGCATCTGCATTAGCTGCTTCAACTGTCTTGTTAGCATCTACTTTGATACCACCAAGCTCTGCAGGTGTAGCACCCCAAGCAAATTCTGGATACATTACTCCGCCGTCTGTAGTCTTAAGAGCTGCAATCTGTGAGCGGATTGATTTACCAAGAATGATACCATTTGCATCATCTACTAATGCAATTGCTGCATCAACATCTGTATTAGGTGCTGCAGTGAGCTGAACTTTCTTAGTAATCTGAGCATCAAGGTTATTGGTACCAATTACACTTGAAGCAGTTCCTGTTGCTGGGTTTACACCATGCATAATCATTTCATCAAGACCTGAAGCAATCTGAGCTGCAAATCCATCTGTAAATGCCTTAAGATAGTTGAGCTTTGCTTCTTCTGATGCGTATAAGAACTCTGAGCTTACTCTTGCCTGATATAATACTTTAACTGGGCGGATTGTTACTGGTGTTACTGTTACATCACCGGCTGGCTTCTGAGCACCTTCACCAACTACAGATACTTTATTGTCTGGTGAAAATGTAAACTCTGTATTTCCATTAAATGGAATAGGTGTTGAGCTTACCATCTTTGCAATTGAAGAGTGACCTTTTACTTTGTTGAACATTTCTGATACTAATGTTGTTGGGAACATTGTTCCTGCATTTAATACTGCCATTTTTATTCTCCTTTCATTCCTGCAAGCATCTGCAAATATGCTGCATTTTCACTATTTCCTGCATTTCCTTCTGTTGAATGCATTGGGGCTGCATACTGTGGCTTGAATAATTCTTTAAGGCTTTCAGCATCTTTTCTAATATCTTCCTCTGTATCTCCGGATATTCTGCTTACTAACTTGTAATCTAATCCAAGCTCTGCTGCCACCTTTGTTTTTACCGAATTTAATTCGTATGATTTGATTTTTTCATCTCTTTCAAGGATTTCAGCATCAAATCCTTTGATTTTCTCATTGGATTTGTTCAAATTCTCTTTAAGATTTGCAATTTCAGTATTTAGAGCTTCAGTTTTCTTTGTGAACTCTTCAGGACTTATATATCCTTCAAATTCTTTTCTAACTGATTCCTTTACTCTTCCAATTCTTTCAAGAATAATTGAATCAAGCTGCTCCTGTGTTTCAATGATTTTAAAATCTCCCATTTTATCTCCCACTTTCCCGGTTGGTACCGTATTTTTTATATTAAAAAAACAACCTTTTTTAGGTTGTTTCTAATATCTAGCCTGTTGCACAATATCTTTGCTGGTATTACATAACCAGTAAGCCAATATTGCAGAATCCATCAATGCAATATCTGCATCAATTTTAATGGATTTATAACCAAATCCGCCCTTACTTCCAATATTCCTATGCTCACAATTGCTTACTATCTCTTTCAAGGATTCCTGCCCTTTGTGGCATATTTTCTCTTTTATTACTGCCTGCTCAAATGAAGCATTAGCAGTTATTATTTCTTGAACTGTTGGAAGCACCGGCTTCTTAATTATTTTATTTGCTTTTAATTCATCTGTAAGGATCTGCTGTCCTTGCTGCCCATCAATACATAATTTGCTTAAATGTTTACAATTTTTTATAAAATTGATAATCCATTCATTGCCCTCTCTGGTTGCTCTAATATCTATTGATTCCAGGAAGATTTTTCCTTCCTTTGTCTTGAATGCAAGTGACATTGCAGTATTTACTCCATCATTGCCATATTTAATGCCTATATAGAGATTTTTGCTCTTTGCTTCTGGAACTGTATCAACATATAATTTTTTCCACTCTGCCTCTGCTATTGCAGATTTTAGATTCTTTTCACTCCAGTAGCCTAATCTTTGTATATTAAAATCTAATATATCTGAGCCAATCTCCGCCATTATCTTTCTTTCAGTAAGAATCAAGCCTAATGATGGATTTGTTTTATACCATGCATCTTTATCATATGGATCTGTTTCCTCTGGAACACTCCACTCTGCCCATAATGAATCAATATTCTTTCCCTCTAATGTATCTTTTCGATATTTAGGGAATATTGTTCCACTTGATACCATTGTTGGCGGTGTTCCACACATTATTATCTGTGGATTCTTTGAATCAGATACTACATACTTCAATGAACTTTCCTGGTCCTCAGTGTATTCCTGAGCTTCATCAATAATTAATACATCAAAGCCTTCACCAAGTCCGCCCTTTGAGGTTCTTGTTCTGAAATCAACCTTTCCGCCGTTTTCAGTTAATAATTGAATTCTTTCTAATCCAAATTGTTTAGCAAACACATATCCTTTTTCATATGTTTGCCCTTTTTTAGGTCTTTGCACTTCAATATATCCAAGTGCATCCAGCATTTCAGATAATCTTCTTGCTGCACTACTACTTGTAGTAGTTCTGTGAGCGGTATGCAATACCTTCTCACTATTAAAAAGAGCATATAACTCTCTTATGGCTATAATTTCATTTTTCCCATTTCTTCTGGGAATTGAATAGCCAACTTTAGTATGAACATATAAGCCTTCTTTGTTTATGGCTAATATTTGCCTTGTAAGGTCCGTTTGCCACTTTTGAGCTTTTCTTCCTGTTTTATTGTATAAATCAATGGCTTTCTTACCATTGCTTTTGGTAAAAGGAAGGATTTTTGCTTGTGTTGGTTTTTGACTTCCTTTTTTCATCCGTTTGCCCTCGTCAGGTATTTTCTTTTGTCTATTATCGTTTAGACCATACTATTCTTTTATTGCCATTATTGGCTTTAGGTGTATAAATCAATTCACATCCACAATCTTTATGCTTCATATAAACCTCTGCAGGTACATCCGGATAAGAATATGTGCCTGCTAATTTTTCACACCAGGCACAACATCCTGGAGCCAATATTCTTTCAATTGTACCCTTAACTCCTGCATTAGCTTGAAATTCTGCATTAGCTTTTATTGTATCTGATACTGCAGCCTGTGAATAATTCACTACACTTTCACCTAGCATCCAATCAACATCTGCAAATTCTTCTGAATCTGAGATTTTATCAATAAAATTTCTTTTTCTATCTGGATCAACTTTCCCAGATATACCGGCCAATCCGTATCCATTCTTTTTATTTATATCTGATTGCACTTTCTGGGAATAATCTGCAGATAACTTATACATATTATCCAGCATTGTTCCCACAACTCTATCTGCAATATTGAAATACATCCTGCCATCTGGCAATAAATCAATTTTGATTTTCTGCCCAAATGTTTTTGATAGTAGCTCACCCACTTTCACTGCATAGGCATTAGCATCCTCATAATCTGCATTGCCTTCTCTCAGCTTTTTTGTGAGTGCTTTAATATCAGGATCATTTATTATTTTTTTCTGAAATTCATTTTTTATACTTTCCAGCATTTCCGGAACTATATCAACTGCCATCTTATCTCCTAAAATCCAAGCAATTCCTCTAATACATCATTTGTTAAATATCCTGGATTGCTCTGATTAATTTTAATAATTGCATCTCCTATTGCTGAGATTGAAGAAGGATCTAATTCAAATAAAGGCATCCACTTTGGAACTGCTCTATAGAATTCACTTCTCTGATATGTGAATCTATCCATTAAGCACTGTGATAAATATGCTGCATTTAAGAATCCAGTTCCAATTGTCCTCTGTGCTTTTCTGCCTGTGCTTCTAAGTGATTCATGTGCTGCTTTAATTGCATCAACACTTGAAGGATTAGCAGATGGATATCCAAGATCATCAAGGGTGATTCCTGTTGCTCCTGCAAATAATGAAGCATACATTTTTACCTGGTCCAAATGTGGAGCCATGCTCTGCTGCTGGAACTGTCCAATTGTAGGCCTATCTCCATTTTCATCTTTTGTGATTTCTAACATTGCAGCAATTGATGCCTTCCATGCATCTATAGGATCTGATTCCTGAGAAGTACCCAGCACATATCTCTGAGGAAATGAATAAAATTCTGCAGATATATCTGCTCTAGTGATACAATTACATGCTTTAACCTGAATATTCATACAATCCCTTGTGATTCTTGAATGCCCAAATGGTCTTACTGAATCAGGCTTGAAAATAATTGGAACTAATAAAGCATATGGTGCTTCATGTGTATACACATCATGCTCTTTAACTCCTGCATATATGTACTCTGTTTCATAAGCTTTAAAATATGCCTCTGTTTTTGGATTTCCTTCTTTATCTCTTTCAAGAATTGCATATCCTTCTGTCATTAATCCAGTAATAGGATCTATAACTCCTGTTGCATCTTTTGCATCAATAACCTGCATTCTAGGGAATCCATCTTTATCAACTGAAATATAAATAAATGAGCATGATGCAATCAATGCTCCTAATATTGCAGAATCGTATAATGTATCTGCATTGTTCATCTGATAAATATAATTGAATTGTGCCGGATCATCTTTAAATCCCTTAAAAATCATTCTATCCGCCAACTGATCTACTGCCTTAGCACACCAGCCTAATGTTGAATTGAACATATAACTCAATTCTGGTGGAATTACTATTGAATGATTAATAGAGCGGTTCTTCATCTCATAAAAATCATATCTGGTTTTTACTCGTAATTTCTTACATTCTAATTTGTTTCTGAGGTACTCAATACCTAATAAATTTTCCATTTTTGTTCCTTTTCTACAAAAAAATTACCTATTCAGCGAGATATTTGTACTATACGGCGGGGGAAGGTCATTCTGCCAAGGCAGGGGGCTATACCCCGCCACTCATTTTTATAAAAAATTATTTTATAAAATCAAAAATTGTTCCAATCTGCAGATAGCGGTAACTTTTTTTCAGAGGTCTGTGGGCCTTCCTGTGGGTTTATTTTTTTATTCTTTGCACTGTTACCTAATTTATTATCTATCAAGAATTTATCTGATTTCATTCTATTGCAGTAGAAATGTGCAAGCTGCAGGTTGTCTAGGTCGGACTTGTGCCCACCTTTTGCCAGGGGGATTATATGATCAATTGTGGCTGCCCATTTGTTTGGATATTTCAATGTGAAATCCACTGGCTTCCCACATATACCACATATGCTCTGGGTGGCAAATATTCTCTTTTTATTTGCATTGTATGATGCCCTGTGGGTACCATATCGAGAGGGAGTATTTTTTTTCATATGCACCTCTACTTTTTGAGAGGTGGTGGGTATTCCCAACAAAAAAGGAACTAATGTTTTCAATTAGTTCCTTTGCTGATGTTAAAAGGGGGAAAAAGTATCTTTCCATCTCTCTGATTTATTACAATACTATAATATCACACTATTGACGGACAAAACGGACATATTTATTTAATATTATTTTTTATTAAGAATCTGCAGTATGCTTTTCTTACTGCATCCTCTGTATATCCTTCACCCATAAGCTTTGATACATCATGCCATGATAATGCCTGAACACATCTATAATTGATTATCCTTCTGATATCTGAATCATCTTTAATTTGTGCTATGAATAACTCAATCTGCATTATAGCATGCTTAATCTCTGCTATCTTTCCATCAATAATCTTTGTAGCCTCTGCCAGCTTCAATGCCTTTTCTTCTGTTGGATTTGTTATATTAAATGTTTGAGAGTAAGGCATGCCATCAATATTCTTGATTGGTGGTGCAATATCTGCTTCATAATTATCTCTGATTCTCTGCCACATCATAAGCTCTTTCTTAAGTCCATAAATCTGCTCTAATTCTTTCTTTGTCATGCCTTCTCCTTTCTGATTCCATTCAAGAATCTTTTTATCTCTTTCTGCTCTGTGATTAATACATCCATCTGAGCCTTAATCTTTTCTATTTGCTTCTGGCAATGGTCTATCTCAAAGCCTGCTGCCATATATCTTTCATTTGCCAGATTGATTATTGATGCCGGTGCAGTGGTTACTTCTACTGGAATTGCTCCCTCACTTTTAAGAATTGCAATGATAACTTTTCTATCACATGCATTAAGATCTGCCAGCACTTCAATCTGTTCTTTTTGATTTTTTGCAAGTCTGTAACTCTCACATATTTCTCTTATGCTCATTTCCATTTACTTCACCGCCTCAAAATAGAATCTTTCTCCTGCTGGTCTTTTCATCCTTATCTTCCTTGTTCTTGCTAATTCATCATCTAGCTTCTTAGGATCCATGCCTGCTGCCTTCTCAATTTCATACATCCTGGCATATAATCTTGCTGCTCTCTCTGAACCATATCCATATAATCTATGCATTGCCACTATTACTGAGGCATAAAATTGAGGTCTAACCCATACCAGCATCTTTTGTTGTGCCCTGATAACATATGCCTTAAATGTTTGAGGCTTCATAATCTTTCTATGCTCTTCTATGAACTTATCCCACACCTCACCATTTAAGAATGTTAATTCTTCCCATGATTTATCTATTCCCTCAGGAATCAAACACACTCCAGTTTCTTCTTCACAAATCTGCACCGCTGATTTATCCACTTTGCCTAATTCATTAACAAATTCATGCACCTCATTGCTTACCTTTTCAAGCCTCTTAAGGCTCCAGCCTTCTTCTCCTAATGCAATTGCTAATGCTCTGAATATTATCTCTATTTGCTTATCTGCTTCCTGGTCTAATTTTCTTCTTGCTGCCTTTAATGCATCTGCCATAATACCCACCTGCTCTCTTGTATCATTTATACTTCATCATATTTTTTATCAAGGCTTACTGCCTCAAATAATCTATCAAGCATCTCCACCTGAGAAGGGCACCAGTTCTCTTGTGCCATCTTTCTGCAGTCCTTCATGAAATCATGCAACATAGTTATGCATAATCCTGATATCATTTCAGGTGCATCTGCTCCTATATTATCAATGCACTTTTTTATATCTGCACCGCACACAAACTCACATCTTTCATTATCTTTAATCTCTTTTATAAATGATTTTGTCAATGCCCATTGTTCAATCGTTAATGCTATAAAATCAACATATCCATCTTCATCTTCTGTTTTTGATAAATCAATAACTCTTAAATCAAACATCCTTGCTCTCCTTTATCTGCTCTAGCACATTTTCAAATAATTTATATCTAAACCAGTTTCCACCATCCCACTTCTGCATATCTTCATCATTATTACGCTCAAAGCACTGAATATACATTGCTTCTTCAATCTCTTTAAGCATATCTGCTTTGCCTTTTTCATATGCTTTATCTGCCATCTTAAAGCACCACTCCATTGATAGTGGTGTATCTTTACCTAATTTCATGTTGTATTTTTGAGCATATTCTGATATTTCTCTTGCACCTATCATCCTGTATCACTCCTTTAATATCTGGCAGCATTCTTCAGAACATTCCTCACTGATATTTGCTCTGCAGAATCTGCTGCCATCTTCTCTTACTGCTGAATGCTTACAAACCGCTTGAAGCCTCGAAAACATTTCTTTTTTCCCTGCCTCATATGATTCTTTATCAAATGAGCATCCTTTTTTAAAAAACTTACATAATATGCACCATTTATCTCTATTTATGCAATCTTTCATTATGCTCCTAACTTACCCACTTCTTATGGGCTTGCTTCATCTCTTCCTCGTTAATATCCAGATAGATCTGTGTTGTGCTTACTGCTTCATGCCCTAATAAGAATGATACCTTTTCAATTGGCATTCCTGCTCTTAAGGCAAATGTGGCTCCTGTCCTTCTAAATCTATGTGGATGCACGTTCTCAATGCCTGCTCTTTCTCCAATTTGCTTTACCATCTTTTCAAGACCGCCTTTTTGCATCCTTCCAGTTCTTCCAGTTATTAATGCTGGCTCATTATCTTTCCTGGTTGATAAATATTCTTTTATTGCTAATTGTGCCTTGCTATTGAGATATACTATTCTTTCCTTCTGCCCTTTTCCAATTACTGTGATAGAATCTCCCTCAATATCTGTGATATCCATCTGCTCTATTTCTGAGATTCTGCACCATGTTGAGAGTAATAATTCTATTAGCAGCTTCTCTCTGGCATCTATGCAGGCATTTCTGAGCATTTCACATTCCATTGATGAGAAGGCTTTCTTTTTCTTCTTTCTCTTCTTTGGGCATTCCACTCTAAACATAGGATTTTTCTCTAAAAACTCCTCTTTATGCATCCATCCAAAAAAGCTGCTTAATGCATGCCACTCATTCACTAATGTAGCATCTGATTTTTTATCCTTTGCCTGCCTTATTGCCAGATATAGCATCAAATCATCTGCAGTAATCATATTGATAGGCTTATTAATCTTTCCAAATATCTGCTCTAACTGATACTTGTAATGTATTAATGAATTCTCTGTAAGCCCTGCTACTCTCTTTGCTATCAGGAATCTTTGAAGCATTTCAAGGTTGTAATCATCCGGATCATACAAGATGATATCCGTTTCCCTCTTTTCAATCTCATAATCTGATAGCAAGATTGTAAGCTCTGCCTTTGTTTGTTCATTCATTGCATCATATTTCTGGAATATCATGCATAACTGGTGTAATAAATCATTTCTCATTTTCCTTTTCTCCTTTTAGATATCTTTTCTGCAGGTGTTTGATAGATAGCCATGCTCTTTCAATTCTGCTGGAAGGTCTGGCAATGGCATCCAGAATAAGATCTCCGGACTATCCCACGCAGGATAAGATTCAAGAATCCATCCCTCTTTAGGATGATATGTGGCAATCTCATATGAATTCTCAAATGTAGTATTTTTATACTTACCACTGCAGATTGTAAGCACTGATATATCTTTCTTTGGCTTTTCATCCTGCACACATATCCATTTTTCTTTCCTGGCATAAATATTATGAAGAGCATAAATCCTCAAATAGTCTGCCATTTCTAATAATTCATCATCTGTGAATAGGTCCTCTGTACCATCTCCACCTGCTGCCCTATTTAATAAATTCATAAATGGGGCTTTTACTTCCCTTGTTCCACTTACTAACTTTGCCACTACATCAATGGCAAGATCGTTATCTTCAATTGTTACCATATAAGCTCCCCTCAAATCTTTCTCTTGCTTTGTCTAATTTTCTAACCCTTTTCAAGGCAATTACTGCTCTTTCAAGTGCTTCATTTATTTCATTTTCAACTTTTTCACTTATCAGATTTTCTTCACATGCTTTTTCATTTGCTTTTATTAACTTTGTTAATACAATTAATGCTTTTCTATCATCCATTATGCTTCCTCAATGTACTTGATAATATCTGCTGCCTTTAAGAATCCTACTGGCTCCCCTTCATCAACCTTATTACTCATTAATTCCAGCAAGCCTCTATCTTTTCCTACATGACTAAAACCACCATAAGAGCCAAATCCATGTATTACACTCCAGCCGGCTCCTTTGTATATGAATCTTGTTCTGCACATCCAATATTCTTCCTCACGGCTTAAAGCATCTACCCAATCAATATGATGGCCTGATAAATACTCTCTTAAGATGTTCATTTCTTCACATATCTCAAATTTTTTCAATCTCTTCTCCTTCTGAGCATCTCACATGTTTCCCTTATCTGATACTGAGCATAGGTTAATCCTTCCTCATAAGCCTCTTCACATGTTTGCTCTAATTTATTAACTTTTTTGGCTTTTTCCTTTGCTCTGTTTTCCTTGTATTTTTCCATCCTATTTTTCTTGTAACATTCATAACAATAATTGCCTTTAAAAGTAGCCTGCATTTCAGTAATGCCACATATTGGGCATGTTTTCATCCTTTGCTCCTTTCTGCAGGCACTTTGTCAAGGTGCCTGCTTTTCTTTCTGTGAAATTACTCCATTCCCTCAGGAAGGTAATTCTTCCCAAATATGGAAATAAACTCTTCTCTTGTATGGTCCTTTTCAAAGGTCTTTTGTGCTACTGTTTTAAGGATTTCATCATAATCTTTGTTAAAATGTGCGGAATCATGGCTCATATTGTGATGAGGTGGGCACAAATAAACCTTAAGACCATATTTTTCTGAGTTTTTTCTGTTGCTTGTTCCATAAAATACATGATGCTCATGTAGAACTGGCTTCTTTGATTCATCTTCTTTCAAAATCATACATAAAAAGCATGTGTGATCTTCTTTCTTATGCAGGATGCTCTTCATACTTCTTCAACCTCTCCAAATGTATTTATCTTTTCAACTCTTATTTTGCCTTTTGTAGTGATTTTCATAGTTGCCTTTGTTTCCTTATTGACTTTAATGGTCAAATTCTCTATTTTTCCAGTAATAAGAGGCTGCACTGCTGCCGTTAATATGTTCTTAACAGATTCATAATTATTAAATAATTTGTTTATACTCTCATATGCATCTGCTCTGGCTTTCTTTTTATCTCTTTCTAATCTTGCCTCTGCACATGTGCACTCCTGAGTTGCAAGATCATCTGCATAATCTTCATGCACATTGATATCCTTTGGCATTTTTACCATTACTTTCTGCTGGCAATGCCTACATGTTCCGTATACTGTTTCAAATTCCAATTGATTCTCCTTCCTGCTGCTGCCCTTTTAATTTCTCCCTGGCATCTTTGCAGCTATCAAATTTGTTACACCAAATGCACAATTTACCGCTTACACATTCACTGCATCCAGATTCATAGAAGCATTTATCTTCTGAATACAGTGCTGCCACACATTCAAATTCTTTGCATTCATAGGCTTTCATGTGCTCTCCTTCTTTACAACCTCATTAATGGGCACTCAAGGCATATTCTCGATTCCCATAATTCGCAACCCTCTTTTTCTCTATCCCAGATGTTAGGATATTTGCAGTAGTGATCGCACATTTTCTGCTTTATATCCTCAATTTCATCATCCATCCGCTGGATCATGCTCTTTGGAAGCTCTATCTCCTTAACATCCACATTGAAAAAATCCGGATTCTTTTTCTTAAATTCCTCAAGCTCTTCTTTTGTAGTAACTTCTTTAATCTCAATATTCATAAAAATCTAACCTTTCATGTTTTTGACAATATCCAATCTCTGCACTGCTTACCTTTTGCTTATGCTGGTTACACCAGCCTACTTCTCCCCAACCTGCAGGCGGTTGTTCTGTTCCCTTAACATATCTGGTGCAATTAATACAACTGTTTCTGTATCTCCAGAACTTCCATTCTGCTCTTGGAATATCTATTGGATAATCAAGTGCAACATATTTATTATCTTTTGCACTGTAGTATCCTTTGCACTTGCTCCAGCATTCTTTGTTGTTGTATTTATAGGTGCCTAAAACATCTATATGCCACCTCATATTTTTGGGGATTGTTTCAACACTTATCCAGCCTTTTCCTTTTGCAAAGTCTGGAAGTGGTACAATGTCCTGCTTTTGTTCCACATGTTCTGCTGCCTTCTCAGGCTTCTTCTTTGGCTCTTCAGAACCATTGCACCTGACACCGCAATATTTTGTATTACAAAATCTGCAGCATACTGAAGGGCAAAATGGATCACTTTCTTTTGCCAGTGCATGCAATACCTCTTTATTACATGTATGATTAGAATATTTGCATATTGGCTTTTCTTCTGTTTTTTTAATGTCCTGCTTTTGTTCTACTGCTGCCTTTTTGCATTTCTTTCCTGGAATTCCTTCCTCGTTCCATGTTGGATGCCCATCTAATCCACAATGATATAGATCTGTTTCTTCACTTCCATCTTCATCATAGGTTTTTCCGATATACTCACAATTGATACATTCTTCTGGTATTCTCTTTTTATTGTTGTCAGGATCCTCAGAACCATTGCACCTTATCCCACAATATTGAACATCACATTTTCTGCAACATTCTTTTGCACAAGAAATACCATCCATTTTATCTGCAATCTTCCACAATTTTTCTTTATTGCATACATGATTTGAGTATTTACATATAGGCTTTTCTGAATTTGATTCTTTTCTAGGCTTTTCCTCGAAAAACTTTGATTTTTTAGCCTGCTCATATGTCACATTCCACCAATCTCTTATTGAGAGTATATTTACCTCTGTTATTTGCCCTTTTTTATCCGCACATTTGAAATAATTTGCACTGCTGCCTTTTGCATCTATAATCATTAGATTTCTTATTTTCCCTGCATCTACTGAGAATATATGATCTCCTGCAATAAGCTTCTTTGAGCATTCAATACATAGATCTGAATTTGATTCTTTGATATACATGCATTTATCTCTGTAAAATATGCATCCCTCACATGTTTCTACTGGCTTCTGTTCCTCTGATTCTATAAAATCAAATATACTAATCTGATTTTCCATCTTCTTCCCTCTTCTTGAATTGTCTTGCTACATACTGCCCATAAGATAAGCCTTCTGCTCTTGCTCTCAATGCTATTTCATCAAGGTTATGAGAAGTTTTTGTCTTTTTCTCCTTCTTCTTCCTTCTGTAAGCACTGATTTTATCCTGGTTGTTGTCCCTGTATTCCTTTTGCTTATCTCTTATGCATTGAATACACTGATTATTCATGTATTTCATATCTTCAGTAATAGCAACTCCACATGTTACACATGTTTTTATAATCTTTGCCATGTTCAATGCTCCTTCTTTAGTTCTCTTTCCATCCAGCTCTTATACTGGTGTGCTTCATGGCAGTGAACATCATGCTCATGCTTTTCTAGGATTTCTGCTATTTTCTGCCATGATTCTGCATTCTTAATTGCCTCATTTTTGGTATTTTTCCACCCTCTTTCTTTCCATCCTGGCAAATAATGATTTATTGCATTCAAAATGTATTCATTTTCGAGGTAAATACTGATATTACACTCACTTTTTAACCTGCCTAATGCTCTTTCTAATGCAACTGTATAGATATCATTCTTTGTTACATCCTCAAGATGCCCTACTCCTGTTAGAGTTACCGGCTCTTTGTCTGTGATTAATTCCAGAATGTATATAAATTTGCCTGTTGTTTTCTTTGCTGAATTCACATCTGAATTGATGTAGATATTAACCTTCTTCATTTTTCTCCCTTATCAATATTTCCGTATAGTACAAATAGCTCATGCCTGTCCATTGGTTTACTCCGGAACGTATAGAACTTTTATCAATGTAATAGCCTTCAGATGGTTTTATCCCATCATCAATAAGCTTTTTCAAAGTCCATCTTGAATAGGTCTTTTTCTCTGCAATTGGTCTGATTAGATTTCTTGATGTTGAATATTTGATAAAATGCTTTTGTTCATCTTCTGGAAAAAAGCTCAATTGTTTTCCAACTTCCTCATCAGGCTCCTTTGTGATATATGAGGCCAGTTGCTCATAATTGCCTTTATCATAAAGATTTTGGAAATTTATCCTGCCATGCTTCCAGCATGATTGGATGATGATATCTCCATCATGTAATCTGGGTAATATCATGTGGCAGTGAATTCCGCCTCTTTTTCCTATCTCAAGCCTATATATAAATTTGAGCTGCTTTTCCTTCTTTTTGTATTTTTGTCTTAAGCTATAAAGAAATTTTTTCAGATCTGCCTGCACCTCTTTAAGATCTTTTCTTGTTCCCTTTGCATATTTCAAAGTGATGAAGTAATCAAATTTTCTAAAATTGGCTTTTATTAATCTTCTTACCTTATCTTTCTTTTTTTTCTGATTGAATCTCTTTACTGCATCTGCAGTTTTCTTTTCTCTCTTTGCTCTTTGCTCACCTTTGGCTCCATACTTTCCTGCATAATGGAATTCATACTCTACAGAATTAGTAAATCTGTATTTATACTGTATGTATGCCATGAAATATCCTCTAACTTTAATATATTTAGATTGTTACTAAAGGATGCCCCTCACATCCTAATTTGATAAATTGACTTATTAAGTCAAAAGAGTTATAATTATCAATGTACTTAAGCAGTTTTTGTGCAACAATATCCTTTAAAAGAGCATTGCTTCCCTGGCAATGCTTTTTTATTGCTCAATTTCAATGTACAGATAATCTCCATATTCATGCACCCAATCAAAGCATCTGGATAATGTATCTCTATACACATCAATCCTTTGCCCTGTCCTAATTAACTTTCCGCCTGTATCTTTGATTTCATATTCTCCAATGAGATTCATGTTCAAATCGTATATTTTAACCTTTTTGCCAATATCTTCCTTTTTACCAGCTACGCATCCCTCATATGGCATCTCACCATTGGCCATGCAATTACCTGTGGCAGTGTAGCATGTTACCCTGATTAATTCCGGAACCGGTTCTGCAGGTTCCTGATTCAATCCTGCACACAATAACATTGCTGCTACTAATGATATAAACATTTTCATTTCTCCTTCTGTTCCTCATAAGCTGCAAGAACATTAATCACTATTGCTTCATATGCATAGAGAAGATCATGCCTTGCAGTTAAATTCATTAATACAGAATTATTTGCTCTAATCCTTTTGATATCTTCCAGCAATCCATCAGGAATGCTAACCTCAAATCTACTCATTGCACTCCTTTCTCAATCATCACAAAACTGATTGCTCATTATTAAGAAAAATGTGGCTGCAATGAGTAAGATCATGCATATTGGATAATGTGGATAGAATACTGCAGCAATAACACATATAAGAGATAAAATCTCACATATTTTATATATGCTTCTTCTGGCTTTCTTAATCTTCCTGTTATACTCTCTAACTGCTGCCTTCTCTGCTTCACTCATTTTCATACTGCTGCCCCTTTCCCTACTGCTTCAAGAATCATTGAATCCTTCAGCTCTAATGCCTTAATGATTTCTAAGAAATCTATGAAGGTATAAGAATTATTCCTGATTTTGTAGCTCATATTCTGTGGTGATATTCCAACTCTATCCGCCAGCTCTTCCTGATTGATATCTAAGTCAATCATTCTTTTCTTAATAATCTTTGTGAAATCTGCTGCCTTATATGCAGAATCATTAATCTTCACTCTTGGCATTAGAATCACTCTCCTTTTTAGCTGCCATCATTGACATACCATCTGCTAAGCCTACTAAATATTGCTGATTAGCATCTGGTAACTTATCCATAGCTCTACATATCTTTAACAATGCATCCATTTTTGTTTCTTCCATTACTGCTGCCATAAATTCTCCTTTCTATGTTGTTATGTAAATTATTGCACTTGTTTAATGAAAATATACAACATGTATCATACTCTGTCAATAATAATATTACACTTGTTTACTTTTTTTATTGAATTGTTGTTATAATCTGATATAATTTGAAATATCAAATATGAAAGGAGTTTATAGATTATGAATGAACGCATTAAACAAATAAGAAAAGAAGCTGGAATGAATCAAACTGAATTTGCCAATGCTTTAGATTTGTCAAAAGGTTTTGTTTGTTATTTGGAAGTTGGGAATCGTGTTCCTTCTGATAGAACTATTAACGATATATGTAAGTTATTCCATATAAATGAAAATTGGCTTAGAACAGGTCAAGGTGAAATGTATGTTGATAGAACTCAAAATCAAATTATTGCTGATTTTATGAATCAAGTAATGGAATCTGATGAAAACGATTTAAGAAGAAGGCTTATTGATGCTCTTGCAAAGCTTGATACTGATCAGTGGATTCTTCTTGGTGAAATAGCCGATAAATTATTTAATGAAAATAAAGGAACTGAGGAATAACCCCAGTTCCTTTTCAAAACTATTTAATTATATTTTTGATGAATCTTATAATTTTATAGAGAATATATTCATCCTGAATATTATCAATCATAGTTTTGATTTCATTTCTTATTTTTTCCATAAAAGAATCCCCCTTTACTTATATTTCAGATTAACACTGATATATAAATATAGGAATTTTTTCAAAAAATAATTAAAAAAATTTTTTTTATAATTTTTTATCTTATGCGAGGTGGTAAATATGTATATTGAAAAAAGAGGTAAAACATTCAGGGTATCAAAGCAATTGAATGGAGTTAGATATAATTTATCTTTTGACCATTCACCAACTAAGAAGGAAGTGAAGCAGGCTCTTGAAGAAGAAGCAAACAAAGTAAAAGGAATTGCATCTATTAAAAGAGGTTTTTTCTTTGAGGATGCTCTTGAAGAGTATATCAAACTAAAGGAACTATTATCTCCTTCAACCATTGCTGGTTATAGAAAAATACAGAGAAATATTCCTGAATGGTTTATGGAATTAAAATTAAAGAATATTACTAATACTGAACTGCAATTAGTAATAAATGAAATTGCTAAAACACGCTCACCTAAAACTACACATAATTACTTTGGTTTAATTGGTGCCGTTATCAGATACTATAATGATGATCTAAGAATCAAGATCACTCTTCCAGCTAAGGTAAAAAATGAGATATATTTGCCTACTGATGAAGAAGTAAAGATTTTATTCCAGGAAGCAATCAATACAAGATACTATGTGCCTTTATTATTAGCAGCATATGGATTAAGAAGAAGTGAAATATTAGCTCTTTCTATGGATGATGTAAAAGATGATTTTATACTGGTGCATGCTTCTGTAGTCCGTGATGAGCATAATAAATATGTTCATAAGGATTCTAATAAAACATTTGAATCAAGTAGAAGGGTTTATGTTCCTGAGCATGTAATTGATGAAATAAGAAAACGTGGATTATATACTGGTGCTCCTACTAGCATAAATGATTTTATTAATTCTGTATGTAAGAGAAATTACATTAATCATTTTACTCTTCATGCTCTCAGGCATTTCTTTGCTACAAAAATGAGTGCTATTTTACCAGAAGCAGATGTAATGGCTCTGGGCGGATGGTCTAATCCTTCTGTTATGAAGGAAAGATATAGACATGCTCAAGTTGATAGAACATTAGAGATGCAAGCTAAGATCCGTGAGGCTTACAAAGATATTATTGGATAAAAAATTTACCCCAAAACCCCAAAAATGCAAAATGGGGTAAATTTTGGGGTAATTTTTCTATAAAAACATATGTTTTTGGGTAAAAATCTATTTTATAAAATCAAGTAAAATAATAGGCTAGAATACAGTGTATATCTGCATTCTAGCCTATTTTATTGGGTTTTATTTATAATGCCGGCTGCGGGACTTGAACCCCTCAAAAATGGTATTAAATGTTGCTTAAATACTACAATATTGTATTATTGGGGTAAATTTTGGGGTAATTTTTTTACTCAAATAAAATAAAGGGGCATTTTTATGCCCCAATTCTTATTACTTTTCAATTTTGGTAAATTCTAATGTGATTCTATTTCTAAGAATCAGATGCTCTTTCTCATCTTTGAACACATTCCATACATAAGGATCTAAATCATTCTTTAAGATGAGCATTCTTTCTGTATCATTTGGAATCACTCCCTTATATTTTGTTTTGAACATATTCATCCGCCTCACTTAATTCTTAACTTCCAGCCTATTCCAATCTTATTAATATCTTTTATAAGAGTTGGATTCAATTTCTTGATGGATTCTGCAGTGGTATTATATCTTTTTGCAATGCCAGATAATGTATCACCTTTTTGCACTGTATAAAGAATAATTGCAGAATCTTCTGTATTTTTTACTGGTGTACTGCTGCCACCTTTAAGCTTAGAATTTACCTGTTCACATATATAAGGCAATTTGCTTATAATATATTCTCCTGGGCATGCCTTGTTCTTGAACCATCTATGCAATGTTATCAGGCACTCACCTTTTTTCCTGGTATAATTCAGGGCTTTTGTTTTATCTGAAATCCAAATCAACTTATCAAGCTCATTTCTCTGCATTACATCTACGCATAACTCAATAAATGAATTCAAAGCTGCATTTGTAATTGCATATGGTGCTTTAGTATCTGAGGCAATTTCTACTGTAACTGCTCTATTATCATTATAGGATGAAGAGCTGCACCAGCTTCTATCCTTTTCCTCTACTACTAAGCCAATTGCTCCATCTTTTGCTACTACATAATTGCAGGATGCCTGCTTAGATACCGGCTTGAAAATATCACACCCTCTTTTTACATCTACCTGCCCAACAAAGCAATGCGGTGTGATAGTATCAATCTTGTTTTTCCTTCCGATTGACTTGTTAGGGCTTATGTTCGTATATGATACTAGGCTGCTATTACTCATCTTTATCAGCTCCCTTCTTCAGATAATTTGAAGTAGCAATCTCAAGTGTAGTAGCAAGCAATGTTGCCACCGCCACAATTGTTTCATTTATCTCATTACCATATGGAAGCTCCCAGATCTGGCACATTGCCAGGTAAAAAATCCCTAAACTAGGAAGCCATCTCTGTATTTTATTCAATACATCATATAATTTGTTACTCATAGACTACAATACCCCCTTTTTTATTTCCCATCATCCTCATATGCTGCATCAAGAAGATGCTGGGATAATTCCTCATTTGCCTCTGTAACTTTACCATTAGCACCTAATTGCTTTAATCCATCCATGATTGCTAATAAGCATTTTGTTTGAACATATTGCTCTTTTTTTATTCCTTTTATTTCATCCTCAATTTTTTCCATTCTTTTTTCAGTTTCCTTCTTGAATGCTTCCATGTTTTCCTTATTTTCCTTTGGTCTATTCAGATATTTTTCTGCACTCTTTAAGAATGCAACTATAATACCCAGTGCACCTATTAATGTTGCAGTGCTTTGTATTACTACATTGATATCTAATATTGTAGTTTGCATTGTTCTCCCTTCTGCTCCACTAATTTGAGGATGTTCCTGCATTGAAATACATCCATTCCCTTTTGATACGTTTTTAAGAGTTTTTTATAAAAAAAAGGCAGCAACCCAATAAATTGAATTACTCCCTCTTTTTTTATCCTGCAAGTGGATATATATATTATACCACTGATATTTTTTTCTTGTACTACTTTTTTATTATAGCTCTATATAATAGCACTTAACTATCAACTCTGTATTAGCAAGAACCTGTAAGCTAATATCGGTACAATGTGCACCCCAATAAGAGTTACTCCATTGAGCAATAATACCGATAGTGTCATATTTAGGGTTTCCATCTGTATCACAAACCACGATTCTGAATGGCATTGTAGATGCAAGTGGTAAATTAAGATTAATATTACCACTAGCTGTGGTTGTGCCTGCTATGATTTTCTCTTTGAATGTATTTTTTGAATAGTAAACATCCAAAGTAACTGAAGTTGATGCAATAGGTGACATTGTAGCACCGATTCCTGTTACATGTGCACCCCAATATTGAGAACCCCATGTGCAAGGTGTAGCCATTGTGTCCGTTCTTCCTCTCACAGCGATTGCAACTACAGTGTATTCTGATATATTCAAATTGAGATTAACATTTCCACTTGCTGTAGTGGTAGCTGTTACTGTCTTTTTTTCAAGAATTAAAACACCATTTGTGATTTTATCTTTGATATCATTTAATTCTGTTTGAACTGTCTTACCATCATCAGTTAATACATTACTGGCTTTATTTAGCACAGCATTTCCATATGGTTTTCTGTTTCTAAAAATTGAACCTGTCATGTCAAAACTCATATCAAAACTCCTTATTCAGTTACTTCTTCATCAACAATAACTTCATCAACATTAATAAATTTCTCATTGAGGTATTTATCTGATACATGAACACCATTTTCTGAATTGATTACTAAAATCTGTTCGGAAGTGAATAAATCAGATTTCATAGCACTAGCCATTTTCTGATGATACATTGCAATAGCTTCATTGAGATTATCATACTCATAAATAGATTTTCCTTTGATTTTTGCATCTCCTTCAGAGATTTCAATTACATAAAATTTCATAGTTTTAAATTCCTTTCTTAAACAAAAAGGCACTACCACTATGGCAATGCCTAAAATTTTAATTTGCGTTTAAATTATTTATACTTTTGCATATAAAATCTCAAATTCCATCTGT
>JAKSHZ010000023.1 GCA_024399115.1 Bacilli bacterium | reverse complement strand
TTAAAAATTTACAAAGAAAAAGGGCGTTAAGATTTTTCATTTCTTAACAGCCCCTTTGTTACTTGATTAACTACTTAGTGCCCTTGTATGCCTTTTTGAGGATAACTTTCATATCTTCAACTAAAGGTACTCTTGGGTTACATGGAGAACATTGATCTTCATATGCAAGGTAGGCGATTTCATCAATCTTAGAATTGAATTCTTCTTCGCTAACACCTGTTTCTTCAAATGAAGTAGCAATACCGATATCTTTTGCTAAAGCAACACAAGCGTCAGCTAATGCTTCAACAGCACCTGCTGTATCTTTAAACTTGAGTCCTAATAATTTAGCAATATCTTCATATTTCTTATCAGCACAGTAATGGTTGTATTTTGGCCATACGCTTAACTTTGTAGGAACTTCACCATTATATCTGATTGAATATGGTAATAAGATTGAGCAAGCTAATCCGTGAACTGTATGGAATTCAGCACCACACTTATGAGCAAGTGAGTGAGTCATACCTAAGAATGCGTTTGCGAATGCCATACCTGCAATAGTTGCAGCGTTGTGCATCTTTTCACGTGCTTCTAAGTCATGTCTACCATCTTTAACAGCTCTTGGTAAGTATTCGAATACAAGCTTAATTGCTTGTAATGCTAAACCATCTGTAAAGTCACTAGCCATAACACTAACATACGCTTCGATAGCGTGTGTTAAGACGTCCATACCTGTCATAGCTGTTGCTTTTGAAGGTAAGTTTGTAGTGAATTCTGGATCAACAATAGCGACTGTTGGAGTAAGTGAGTAGTCAGTAAGAGGATATTTCTTATTGTTCTTCTTATCACTGATAACAGCGAATGGAGTAACTTCACTACCAGTACCACTAGTTGTTGGGATACAAATTAACTTAGACTTTTTACCTAATTCAGGATATTTGAAAGCTCTCTTTCTGATATCCATGAACTTTTGTTTTAAGTCATCAAAGTTTACATCTGGGTGTTCGTAGAATAACCACATACCTTTTGCAGCATCCATAACACTACCACCACCTAATGCGATGATTGTATCTGGTTGGAATGTTTGCATTAATTCAGCACCATGTTGTACTGTTGTGATATCTGGATCTGGTTCTACACCACTACAGATTTGCATAATTGGTTTTTCATATCTTAAGTTGATTTGGTCTTCGATCTTAGTTAAGAAGCCTAATTCAATCATAGATTTATCTGTGACGATAAAGACTTTATGCATTTCTTTACAGTCTTTTAAATATTGAATACTGTTTCTTTCAATATATATTTTGCTTGGAACTTTGAACCATTGCATAGTATTTCTCCTTTTGCCAACTTTCTTGACGTTTAATAAGTTGACAGCACTAATGTTGCCACCAACTGAGTTATGTCCATAACTACCACAACCAAGAGTTAAACTTGGTAAGAATGAGTTATAAACATTACCGATGCCACCGAAAGTGGATGGAGAGTTCCAAATAATACGCATTGCTTTACATGCTTCACCGAATGCATCAGCCATAGCTTGATCATGGCAATGAATTGTTGCACTATGACCTAAACCATTGAATTCAACCATTTGGCTAGCTCTTTCAAAGCCTTCTTTATCATCTTTTACTTTGAATACAGCTAAAACTGGTGAGAGCTTTTCTTTAGAAAGAACTTCTTGTTCACCAACTGATTCACAGTGTACTAAGATAATTGAAGTATCTTCTGGAATATCAAAGCCTGCTTCTTTTGCAATCTTGCAAGCTTTTTGTCCAACGATTTTTGCGTTTAATGATGTTGAAGTTACACCATCTACTTCTCTTCTAATAAACATGTAATCTTCTAACATTTTCTTTTCTTCTGGTGAAGCAACATGAGCTTTGAATCTCTTGAAAAGAGTAATTGCTTCATCAAAAATACTTTCATCAATAATGACTGCTTGTTCTGAAGCACAAATCATACCATTATCGAATGATTTTGAAAGTACGATATCATTAACAGCTTGTTCGACATCACATGATTCATTCATGTATGCAGGAACGTTACCAGCTCCAACGCCTAATGCTGGTTTACCACAGCTGTAAGCTGCTTTGACCATTGCGTTACCGCCGGTAGCTAAGATAGTTGAAACTTTTTCGTGATTCATTAATGCTGAAGTTGCATCCATTGAAGGGTGTTCAATCCATTGAATACAATTCTCTGGTGCTCCAGCTGCGACAGCTGCATCTCTAATAATCTTTGCAGCTAATTTACTTGATTCTTGTGCGTTAGGATGGAATGCAAAAACGACTGGATTACGAGTCTTTAAACAAATAAGTGATTTGAAAATAACTGTACTAGTTGGGTTTGTAACTGGTGTAATACCACAAACAATACCAATTGGATCAGCAATTTCAGTAATACCTGTTACGCTATCTTCTGAAATAACTCCTACAGTTTTTAATGATCTCATATTGTTTTGAACGTATTCACAAGCGAATAAGTTCTTTGTTGCTTTATCTTCGAAGACACCTTTTTGTGTTTCGTCAATTGCAGCCTTAGCTAATAAACCATGGTTATCAAGACCAGCAACACAACATTTAGCAACAATGTAGTCGACTTGTTCTTGGTTTAATTCTAAGAACTTTGTAAGAGCTACATCAGCTTTTTCTACAAGATCATTGATTTCGTTTTTGACATCAATGTTTTGATTTTCCATAAAATCTCCTTCCTCTAATTGCTGTATAAATTCTAATTTTAATTATTAGAATTATCAAGAGTGATGCTATAAATATGTTTATTTATAACTTTTTGAAATAGATTTCCTTATTCTTAAGAGATATCTTTTCAACCTTGAAGCCATAGTCTTCAAGTTCCTTTTTAAATGTCAAAAACGAATGATCGATTTTGAAATTTAGGACTTTTTCTAATTCTTCGTAGGTTAATTTGAAGTCCTGAGATTTAGTCTCACTAATCCAAATCCATAATGAAGAATATTTACTCATATTTTCACTCTCTTCTATTAAAAAATTCTTATCTATGACACTCAACGAGCATCTATAAATAAGAATCTTTAAAATTTACTTAATGTTATCAATACTTGCTTTAATAAAAGCTAGGAATAAAGGATGTGGCTTATTAGGTCTACTCTTGAATTCTGGATGGAATTGAACACCTAAATAGAATGGCTTATCGCTTAATTCAACAGTTTCAACAAGTCTACCATCTGGTGATAAACCTGCTAATGTTAAACCATTCTTCTCAAGAATTTCTCTATACTCATTGTTAACTTCGTATCTATGTCTATGACGTTCTGAGATGCTTGGTTTTCCATATGCTTTTGCAATAACTGTATCAGCTTTAAGATCACATGGATAAGCACCTAATCTTAAAGTTCCGCCCTTATCGACTTCGTTGCTTTGACCAGGCATGAAATCGATAACTTTATTCTTACAGAGTTCATCGAATTCACCTGAGTTTGCGTCCTTAAGTCCGCATACATACCTAGCATAAGCGATAACAAGGATCTGCATACCTAAGCAAATACCGAAGTATGGAACGTTATTTTTTCTAGCATATTCAGCAGTAAGAATCATACCTTCAATACCTCTACCACCGAATCCGCCAGGAACGATAATACCGTTAACATCTTTAAATGTTTCTTCGATCTTATCAGCAGTTAAAGCTTCTGAGTCAACCCACTTAATTTCGACATTTTTACCATATGTCCAACCAGCGTGTCTGAGTGATTCACTGACTGATAAATAAGCATCGTGAAGTTGAACGTATTTACCAACTAATGCGATACTAACTGTATCTTTACAGTTTTTAATTCTTTCGACCATTTCTTTCCATTTTTCAATATCGTTTTTAGTAGCTGTTAAGCCTAATTCTCTTAAAACGATGTTTGAGAAATTGCTGCTTTCAAGCATCAATGGAGCTTCGTATAAGCATGGAAGAGTTCTATTTTCGATGACGCAATCTCTCTTAACATTACAGAATAATGCGATCTTATCAAAAATTGATTTTTCTAATGGTCTATCACATCTTAAGATGACAATATTAGGATTTACTCCCATACCTTGTAACTCTTTAACAGAGTGCTGTGTAGGTTTAGTTTTGTGTTCATCAGATCCGCTTAAGAATGGAACTAATGTAACGTGGATAAATAAGCAGTTTTCTCTACCAACTTCTAATGAAACTTGTCTAGCAGCTTCTAAGAATGGTTGAGATTCGATATCACCAATAGTACCACCAATTTCAGTGATTATGATATCAGCGTCTGTTTTCTTACCAACACTATAAATAAATGATTTAATTTCGTTTGTGATATGTGGAATGACTTGAACAGTAGAACCTAAGTATTCACCGTTTCTTTCTTTATTAAGTACGTTCCAGTAAACCTTACCAGTAGTTAAGTTTGAGTAACGGTTTAAGTCTTCGTTAATGAATCTTTCATAGTGACCTAAATCGAGGTCAGTTTCAGCGCCATCTTCAGTAACATAAACTTCACCATGTTGGTATGGAGACATAGTTCCTGGGTCAACGTTGATGTATGGATCGAGCTTTTGAGCAGCGACTTTAAATCCCTTAGCTTTTAATAAACGACCAAGAGAAGCGGCTGTAATTCCTTTACCTAAACCGGAAACAACACCACCTGTAACAAATATATATTTAGCCATAAAATTCTCCTTCTAAACTATAACCACTCTACTGTTGCTGGTGGTTTTGATGATATATCATAGGCAACTCTTGTTATGCCTTTAACTTCATTTGTAATTCTGTTACTTGCTTTCTCTAAGACTTCAAATGGTAATCTTGTCCATTCTGCTGTCATAAAGTCATCTGTTGTAACACTTCTAAGGATGATTGTGTAACCATATGTTCTAAAATCACCCATAACACCTACTGATCTAACATCAGCTAAAACAGCAAAATATTGGCTTGCCATTTTATCACAGTGTCCATTTGCCATTTCTTCTCTAAAGATTGCGTCTGCATCTTGAACCATTTTGATTTTTTCTTCAGTAATCTCACCAGTAATACGAACTGCAAGTCCAGGTCCTGGGAATGGTTGGCGATATACTAATTCATGAGGTAAACCAAGTTTTTCACCTAATGCTCTAACCTCATCCTTAAATAAGTATCTAAGTGGTTCTACAACGCCTGAGAATCCAATATCTTCAGGAAGACCACCAACATTATGATGGCTCTTGATTACTGCTGAATTACCATTACCACTTTCGACTACGTCTGGGTAAATAGTGCCTTGTGCAAGATAATCGAATTTTCCAAGCTTACCGCTTTCTTCTTCGAATACTCTTACGAATTCAGCACCAATAATCTTTCTCTTTGCTTCTGGTTCAAGAACCCCTGCAAGTTTTCCTAAGAATCTAGGACCTGCATTAACTCTAACCATATTTATTCCAAAGTGACCCTTGAATGTTTCTTCAACGAAATCACCTTCATTTTTACGTAATAATCCATGATCAACGAAGACACATACTAAGTTATCTCCAATTGCCTTACTTAATAAGACTGCTGCAACCGATGAATCAACACCACCTGAAAGTCCTAATAATACTTTCTTGCCTGCTAATTCCTTTTTATATTTTTCAATTGTTGTTGCGGCATAATCATCCATGTTCCAATCTAATTTACATTTACATATCTTTGTAACAAAGTTACGTAACATATTTTGGCCATATACTGAATGAGTAACTTCTGGGTGGAATTGAACACCATACAATTTTCTTTCATCGCATGACATAGCAGCACATCCGCACTTTGAACTATGAGCAATTATCTTAAATCCTTCTGGTAAATCACTTACGAAGTCTGTGTGGCTCATCCAACATATGCTTTCAGCTGGAGTTCCATCAAATAATGGTGATTCTTCAAAGAATACGGTTGTCTTACCATATTCACTTGATGATTCAGCACTACCTACTTTACCACCTGCCATATAAGCCATCAGTTGATGACCATAGCAAATTCCTAAAACAGGAATGCCAAGGTTCAATATCTCTGGATCGAAGTGTGGTGATTTTTCATCATATACACTATTAGGACCACCAGTGAAAATGATACCTTTATATCCTTCTTCTACGATTTTCTTACAATCGATTTTATTATATGCAGCAATTTCTGCATAAACGTGTTCACTTCTAACACGTCTTGCGATCAATTGGTTATATTGACCACCGAAATCAATAACTAAAATCTTATCCATTATAGAGACACCTTCTTTTCTTCTGTTTCTACCATATCTTTAGTCATAGCTTTGGCTTTCTTAACTAAATTTTCTGTTTGAGTAACACATCTTCCAATGTACTTAGATGGATCAAGAACTGATTCAAGCTCATCTTTTGAAAGCATGATATCTTCACTCTTAGCTAATTCATCAAAAAGTCTGCCTTCTTCACCATCTTTAAGTCTTTGAGTAGCGATCATAGATGCTTCTCTAATGACTTCGTGGACTTTTTGTCTATCTCCGCCCTTCTTAACAGCTTCCATTAAAATGTTTTCTGTAGCGATGAAAGGCATATATTCTTTAACGCTCTTTTCGATGACTTTTTGATTAACTCTGATTCCACCGAAAATAGTTTGAATCAATCTTAAAACTGCATCTGCTGCAAGGAATGCTTCAGGCATTGAGATTCTTCTATTTGCAGAATCATCCAATGTTCTTTCTAACCATTGAGTTGAAGCGGTTAAACCAGCGTTCTCGCTATCTACCATGAGATATCTTGATAAAGAGCATACTCTTTCACACATCATAGGGTTTCTTTTATAAGCCATTGCAGAAGAACCTACTTGTTTTTCTTGGAATGGTTCATCGATTTGTCTATCGTGTTGGAGAAGTCTAATGTCAGTAGCTGTTTTATATGCTGTTTGAGCAATTGATGCTAAAGAATTTAAAATTCTACTATCTAATTTTCTTGGATATGTTTGTCCACATACATCGAAGCAGACATCAAATCCAAAGTCTTTAGCGATGAGTTCATTCATCTTATCGATTTTTCTTTCATCGCCATCGAATAATTCCATAAAGCTTGCTTCAGTACCAGTAGTACCTCTGCAACCTAAGAATTTAATATTTGAAATAGCAAAGTCGATTTCTTCAAGATCACTCATGAAATCTTGGAGCCATAAACTTGCTCTCTTACCAACTGTAACTAATTGAGCTGGTTGGTAATGTGTATAACCTAATGTAGGAACATCTTTATATGTATCACAAAATGCTGCAATTTTAGCGATCGCAATTTTTAATTGATTCTTAATATAAAGAAGACCATCTCTATAAATAACTAAATCCGCATTATCAGTGACATAGCAGCTTGTTGCACCTAAGTGAATAATACCTGCTGCTTTTGGACACGAAAGACCATATGTGTAGATGTGAGCCATAACATCATGACGTACAACTGCTTCACGAGCTCTTTCTACTTCATAATCAATATCATAGATATGTGCAGATAATTCTTCGATTTGTTCATCAGTAATGTTTAAGCCCATCTTCTTTTCTGCTTTTGCAAGAGAGACCCATAACTTTCTCCAAGTTGAGTATCTTGTATCAGATGAGAAAAGCTTAAGCATATATTCTGAAGCGTATCTACTTGATAAAGGGGATTCGTATTTATTTGTCATAAACGGCCTACTTTCTATAAATGATACTGTCTCTTTCAGGACCTACACTGACGTATGTGATTGGGCATTCGATTGCCTTTTCAATGAATTCAACGTAATCTCTAGCTTCTTGTGGTAAATCTTCCCATTTTGTTACGTGAGAGATATCTTTCTTCCAACCAGGAACATACTTGATGACTGGTTTACATTTATTGAGTTCTGTTGGGAATGGGAATTCGTTGATTTCTTCGCCATTATATTCATATTTAACGCAAACTGGGATTTTGTCTAAGTCGCTTAAAACATCTAATTTAGTAAGCGCGACTTCAGTAGCTGCTTGAACTTCGACACCATATTTAGTAGCAACTAAGTCCATAGCACCAACTCTTCTTGGTCTACCAGTTTTAGCACCGTATTCTAAGCCAACTTCTCTTAAGTGATCAGCTTCAGGTCCGAACATTTCACTAACGAATGGGCCTTCACCGACACATGTTGAGTATGCTTTAACGATACCGATGATATTTTCAATCTTAATAGATGGGCAGCCAGCACCAACAGGAGCATAAGCTGCGATTGTGTTTGATGATGTTGTGTATGGATAGATACCAGCGTCTAAGTCTCTTAATGAACCAAGTTGAGCTTCGAAAAGAACATTCTTTCCAGCTTTCTTTGCTTCTCTTAAGAAGATTCTTGTATCACAGACATATGGTTTAATTTTTTCGCAGTATGTATTGATCCAAGCGTCTAAATCTTCCATTGTGTATGGCTTAGCACCATAGACTTTAGTGATGATTAAGTTCTTCCATTCCATGATGTCTTGTAAGTGAGCTCTTAATTCTTCAGGGTGTAAGAGTTCGCCAGCAAGAACTGTTTTCTTTTGATATTTATCTGAGTAGAAAGGTGCGATACCTTGTTTTGTAGAACCGTACTTCTTATCTTTTAATCTTTCTTCTTCTAAGCCATCGAGTTCTCTATGCCAAGGTAAGAGAAGAGATGCTCTGTCACTGATTTTTAAGTTTTCAGGTGTTAATGAGACACCTTTAGAAGTAACTTCTTCGATTTCTTTTGATAAGTTTTCAGGATCGAGAGCAACACCATTACCAAGAATGTTGACAACTCCCTTTCTGAAAATACCAGAAGGTAAAAGGTGAAGAGCGAATTTACCTTGTTCGTTGATAACAGTATGACCTGCGTTACCACCGCCTTGGTATCTTACGACTACATCATAATCCTTGGTTAAAAGGTCGACCATACGGCCTTTACCTTCGTCGCCCCAGTTAATTCCTACAATTGCACTATTTGCCATGTTTATTCTCCTTCAAGAACAAAAAATACATTCCAATTATAAATTGGGAACCAAAAAAAAGAAATACATATAACATTGTGCATATTATATATATTTCATATGGTACTTAAATTTATTATTTAAACTCCGAATAATAATTCGCCATAAGTTGGGAATGGCCAGTAGTCTTTTGCAGTTACTTTTTCAGCAACATTTAAGCAACTTCTGACTTCTTCCATGAAAGGAATAATTGTGTCTCTGACATATAAAGATTCCTTCATATACTCGCTATACACGACCACTAATGCCTCTTTTAAGGCTCCAGTAGCAGCAAATAATTTTTCAGTTGCTTCAGCTACAGATTTAAGAATTTCTTCTTCTGCTTTACAGCTAATTTCAGCACATGCAGTTTTCTTTGCAATGATTTCATTACTTAACATTTTTTGATATTTGATCATTGCAGGAATCGCTTTAGATTCTGCCATAGAAACTGTTGTTCTAGCTTCGATTAAAACTGACTTATAGTAGTTTTCAAGAATGATTTCTCTTCTTGATTCAAGTTCACCCTTAGAGTAGACACGATGTTTAAATAACATGACCTCGTTCTTTTCATCAGTTAAATGAGGGACACAGTCAGCTGTAGTTTTGTAGTTACTTAAACCTCTTGCTTCAGCTTCTTTAATCCAAGCATCATCGTAACCGTTTCCGTTAAATACGATTCTCTTATGAGCTTTGTATGTTTCTCTAACAAGGTCATAGACCTTCTTTTCGATTTCTCCAGGTCCTGCTTTTTCTAAGATTTCAGCAAAGATAGATAAGCTTTCTGCAACTGCAGAGTTAATCATGATGTTAGGACTTGTGATACTATCTGATGAACCAGGCATTCTGAATTCAAACTTATTACCAGTGAATGCGAATGGAGATGTACGGTTTCTATCAGTGTTATCTTTCTTAATCCTTGGAAGAACGCTAGTACCAAACTTCATAAAGTTTTCTTTAGCTTCTTCAAATGGAATATCTTGTTCAATAGATTCAAGGACTCTAGTGAGTTCATCGCCTAAGAACATAGAAATAATTGCTGGAGGAGCTTCATTAGCGCCTAATCTATGATCGTTACCAGCACTTGCGACTGAAATTCTCAATAAATCTTGGTAATCATCAACACCTTTAATAACAGCGCATAAGAATACTAAGAATTGATAGTTTTCATGTGGAGTTTTTCCTGGTGAAAGAAGATTAATTCCGTCATCAGTAGCCATTGACCAGTTATTATGTTTACCACTACCATTAACACCTTCAAAAGGTTTTTCAGTAAGTAAGCAAGTTAAATGATGTTTATGAGCAATCTTCTTCATCATTTCCATAACGATTTGGTTTTGGTCAACAGTTAAGTTAACAGTTGTATAGAAGCATGCTAATTCATGTTGAGATGGAGCAACTTCGTTATGCTCTGTTTTAGCTAAGATACCTAATTTCCAAAGTTCTTCGTTTAATTCTTCCATAAAGGAAGCGACTTCTGGTTTAATAGCACCGAAATAGTGGTCATCCATTTCTTGACCTTTTGGTGGAAGGTTACCGAATAGAGTTCTACCTGTGAAACGTAAGTCATCTCTCTTTAAATATAAATCTTCGGGAACTAAGAAATATTCTTGTTCTGCACCAGCCATAGCGCTGACACGTTTTGAAGTTGTATTTCCGAGTGCTCTAAGGACTCTAATTGCTTGTTTATTTAATGCCTCCATTGATCTTAATAATGGAGTCTTTTTATCTAATGCTTCACCACTATATGAGCAGAAAGCTGTTGGGATACATAAGGTCTTACCTTTAACGAATGCATAAGATGTTGGGTCCCATGCTGTGTAACCTCTAGCTTCAAAAGTAGCTCTTAAGCCTCCAGAAGGGAAAGAAGAGGCGTCAGGTTCACCTTTGATTAAGGATTTACCAGAGAAGTTCATGATGAATCCTCCGTCACTTGAAGGTTCAACGAAACTGTCGTGTTTTTCAGCAGTAATACCAGTTAATGGTTGGAACCAGTGAGTGTAGTGAGTAGCTCCAAGAGATACTGCCCAATCACGCATTCCTTTAGCGACTGCTTCCGCAACTTGAACATCTAATTGTTCTCCCATGTTAATTGTCTTAACTAAAGATTCATAAACTTCTGGAGATAGATATTTCTTCATCGCTCTATCATCAAAAACGTTTAATTTGAAAAAGTCTGATACACTTGCCATAATATGCTCCCTTCAAAATAGTCGTGTTACAATCTAAAACATACCATTTATCTTATGCGTAGAAATTTACAAAATAAAATACGTATATTATACTAATTATCATATTTTTTATGAATAACAGTCACTGGAGGCCAGGATATGGATATTAGAACTCTTTCATACTTTGTAGTTGTAGCAGAAGAACTTAACATTACTAAAGCAGCGGAAAAGCTTAATATGAGTCAACCACCTCTTAGTAGCCAGATGAAATCTCTTGAGACCGAATTAAACACTATTTTATTTATAAGAGGAAAAAGACATCTTCAATTAACTGAATCAGGCCAACTTCTTTATAGAAGGGCTAAAGAAATCTTAAACCTCACTGATAAAGCTTCAGCTGAAATTATCTCAATGAGCAAAGGTATGACAGGCACTATCTCAATTGGTCTTGTCGAAGGTATGGCTCCAGACTTAGTCGCTGAATGGTTCGAAGGATTTATGAATTTACACCCACAAGTTAGATTTAGAATTCTCGATGGAAATAGCGATGACTTATTCGAAAAATTAAGAAGTGGCGTTATCAGTTTGGCAGTATGTACTTCTCCATGTGATAACTCATTATTAAATAGCTTCATCATCGGTAGAGAAAAGATGGTCGCATTTATGAAAAAAGATCATCCACTCGCACTTAAACCAGGAAACTCAATCACTATCTCTGACCTTAAGAAAGAAAAACTTATCGTACCAAGTAGAAAAGCAATTATCGAAAACATTTATAAGTGGTTTAGAAAGATTAAATCTGAACCATTAATCGTCGTTGAAATGGATAGCTATCTCGACGCTGCTGCTTTAGCAGGAAGAGGCGTTGGCATTAGCATTTATCCAAGAACTGCATATGTTCCAAACGACTCAATCATCATTAAAGAAATTGAAGGAAGTGAATGCTTCATCGAATATCAATTCGCATGGAGAAAAGGTCACCCACTTCCAACAGTTGAAGAATCATTTATCGATTACGTTAAAGAAAAGACAGGCTCACATTAAAGCCTGTCTCTTTTGTATTTGGGAATTAGTCTAATTCGTAAAGTTCAGAATATTTCTTAGTTAAGTATTCAATGTAGTATTTTGGATTGAATTCTTCGCCTGTAACTTTCTTAATCCATACATCTGGTTCATACAATGAAGCAATGTTCCAAGCGTGGTCTTTTAACCACTCAACTACTTTGATAATGTTGTCATTTGCGATAGCTTCTTCTACATCAAATTCTTGGTTCATCTTGTGATAAATTTGAGCAGCATAAGCACTACCTAAAGCGTATGTTGGGAAGTATCCGTAAGAACCTGTCCAGTGAACGTCTTGTAAGATGCCTTCTTTATCGTTAGGCACTTTTACTCCTAAATATTGTTTATAGAGTTTGTTCCACTTTTTGTTTAAACCATTAACATTAGTTTTTCCATTAATGAATTCTTTTTCGAGTTCATAACGAATGACGATGTGTAATGAATAAGTTAATTCATCAGCGTCACATCTATTTAATGATGGTTCAGCGATATTAGCTGCTTCATACAATTGTTCTTCCGTAACATCTGGGAATTCTTCTGAGAATAATTCTTTGAATTTTGGATACATTAAGTGAGTGAATGCCTTACTTCTTGTGATCATATTTTCAAATAATCTCGACATACATTCATGCATAGCCATTGTCATGTTGCCATCAACATAGTTATCAACGAATTCTTTTGGTTCATTTAAATCAAATAAAGCATGTCCGCCTTCATGCATAATTGAGTATGCATTTGATAAGAAATTGTTCTCATAGTAGTGAGTTGTAACCCTAACATCGTCAGCTCCCATCTTTGATGTGAACGGATGTTCTGTTGTTAACATAGCTAATCTATCAAACGTGTGTCCTTCTCTTAATAATAAATATTTAGAGAATTCTTCTTGTTTATAGATAGGGACACTGAATGATAAAAAGTCTCTTCTAATTTTCTTTTTAGATTTTTGAATCTTATTTATTAAAGGAATAAGAGATGTTTTTAAAGTATCAAAGAATTCATCATATCTTTTAACACTCCAACCTGGTTCATAGTCAGCGATGATTGTGTCGTATAGAGTTTCTTTTTGTTCTTCTCTAGTAAGATAAATCTTTTTGGTAATGTCGATCACCTTCTTTAAATAAGGTTTGAACATCTCATAATCTGATTTTTCTTTAGCTTCAATCCACTTGATATACGCAGTTGAAGAAGCTTCATTTGCGTTGTTGTTCATCTTATTTGTAACGTTCTTATTATCGTTATATTGTTTGTATAAAACTTCAATCAACCTCTTATGTATTGGGTCTAATTCATCTAAATGACTATTTAAATCAATGACGAGATCCATGAATTTTTTAGAATGTTTGATCTTAAAAATTTGTTCACTAATTTTATTTAAATCTTTTGATCCTTGTTCCATACCCATTCTTGGACAAGTTGTTTCTTGGTCAAAACCAAGTTTCGAACCAACTCTTCCATAGAAAGAGATTTCTTCAAGCATCTCATTAAGTTTTGCTAATTTCTCTGCGGTAGTCATAGTTATCTCCTATTATTAATAAAGTTTGTAACAACTCTTTCTTCTTTTTCAGGGAGTCCATATTTTTCTTTACCTAACGCGATGCTCTTAATTAAGAAAGACATATTCTTAGCAAGGACTCTCATAGTTCTTTTACCTTCGCCATCTTCTTCAGCTTCTCCTGGAGTGCTTCCGTGGATGCTATTCCAATAAGCACTTGATGCTACTGGCATACCACTAATAGTGAAGAATTTATTTAATTCATCGAAACTTGATGAAGCACCACCACGTCTAGCACAAACAACACTAGCTCCAACTTTCATAGTCTTATCAAATTTAGCGCTATGGAAAAGTCTTTGTAATAGAGCAACGAGTGTTGCGTTAGCTGAAGCGTAATACACTGGGCTAGCCACAACTAAGCCATCTGCTTTTTCAAACTTTTCAGCAATTTCATTAACAATATCGTTAAAAACGCATTTTCCATTTTTGCCACAACTTCCACATGCAATACATCCTCGAACATCTTGATTTCCAACTTGGATTGTTTCGCATTCAATTCCTTCTTTAGCAAAAACAGTTTCCATCTCTCTTAAAGCGATAGAAGTATTTCCGTTTGGTCTTGGACTACCATTAAGCATTAATACTTTCATACCTAGCCTCCATATAACTGATTTTTATACAAACATTATAAACAAAATTGCTTTTCAAAGTGTTGAAATAAGGCTCGCAAGTCTCTTGTCAAGGTCAAAATAGTCAATATGTAGCAATATATAGCGAGTTAGCAAACCATGTAAAAAATTTAGTCCCTACATATGCCAATTTGAATTTTTGGACTACTACACTGCTAACTCGTTATATATGCCTACATATTACATGATTATGCTTTTTAAAAGACTATTTTGCGAAAATTCTAAAAATTCATTATTTTTGTTATACATTTTTAGAAAAAAATGAATAAAATATATGCAAGTGGGGGATTTAGGAGAGGAAAAATTTATGAAAAAGAAAAGTCCATCAAAAATCCTATTTAAATTAGGCTGCGCATTATGTGGCGTCGCTATTGTCGCATTCGTAGTCTCAAGCTTCTTACTCTTGTTCAGAACTGACGGAACAAACATGGTTGGAGCTGCATTTAATGCATTTATCTCAGGAATCACATCATTGTTCGGATCTGGTGAAAGAGGTGGTGCTTATACTTATGCATGTATCGGTCTCGGTGTTGCAGTAGTATTCGTCACAGTCTATTTCGCTATCATCTTCAGCAAAGCTAAAAAAGCAAGCGGAGTTGTTGCTGCTATTCTCGCATGCCTTGACATGGTCATCGTTGTATTCGTTATTGAAGCTGCACTCTTATCATTAATGGGTTCAGGCGCTCCTATCCGTATCCGTGGATATGGCGGCTTATTAATCACTGCTGTCCCTGTTGCATTATCATTAATTTCATTAGTCGTTTATCAAATCGTTGCATTTGCTGACGTCGCTGGCGATAGCAAAGAAGATATCGATAGATTACAAAAAGAAATCGATGAATTAAAAGAACAAATCGCTAACCTCAAGGTCGCTCCAGTTGTCGCTGAAGAACCTAAAGAAGAAGTTGTTGAAGACAAAGATGTCGAAACAGTTGTTGATCAAGAAACTGGTATCACATACATCGTTAGATACAACAAATCATACGAAGCAAAAATCACTCTTGCTTCTAAAGAAGTTCAAGACTACTACAACGAAGTTAAGAACTACATCCTTTCATTCGGTGCTAACTCAAGAGTTTCTTGGAACTATGATGCATTCAACGTTGGTAGAAACACAGTTGCTAAATTAAATATCACAGGTAAAACATTATCAGTTTATCTCGATTTAAACCCAGCAAACTATGTTGATTCTAAATACCACGCTAAGGACGTTTCTAAATCAAAGAAATATGCTCAAACACCTACACAAATGAAGATCAAATCTGCTCGTGGTGTTAAGTTTGCTAAAGAATTGGTTGATGAAGTTATGAAGGTTTATGGAAAGACAAGCGACGGTTCAGTTGCTGGTGACTTCCACGCTAAGCCACAATCATTCAAGAAATTAATGGATGCTGGTTTAATCAAACAATCTAGATCATTAGCTAAACCAGTTGCTCCTGCAAAAAAGTAATTTAACTTTAGTTAATTAATTTAAGCCTTCGCATTTGCGAGGGCTTTTACTTTTGTCTCTTCTATTTTAAGGATTAATGAAAATATCCACCACCACATACGAACACAAATGAGACAGAGTCATTATCCCTTTAATGGGAAAAAGTCCCTTAAATCGTCGATTTTACATATAAAAAGAATACGCGCATACGAGCGCGTAAACCCAATTATTTATTTTTAAGCAATAATAATTCCTAGTTCCAGTTCTTTTCTTAACATCAATTTTTCAAAGAAAGCACTAATAGTTTTTTCAATTGAATACTGCTTAAAAAGGGTAATATATTTCATAATTACCTCTAATTTTTATAAAATAAGTGCATTAAAGGGTAATTTTAAGCATTTTTACCTTTTCATAATTATGTTAAGACGATAATGAAAGAAAAAAGGCACAATTTGTGCCTATAAATCTATATTCTTAACGTATAAATACAAGCTTTGATTTTCGTTTGAGTAATCCTTTGCAGGAATGATTTCCATAACAACGTATTTAAATACATCCCCATAGTTTCTTCTATAATCAACAATTAATGACGTCTTTCCGCTCTTGAAATAATCACTCATATACTTCAAATCGGTTTTAGCAAGGAAGTTCTCTGCATCCTCTGGGTGAACTTGACCAGTTTTAGCGAAGTTAGTAAACCAAAGAGAGATGGTGCCAGCATATCCTTTATTAGGATCTAATTCCTCATCATTCAAGTTAATAATTGAATAGCTATCGTTTGTAATATTGATTTTCAAAATCTTAGCGTATAAAGAACAAAGTACTTTATATGCTTCGTTTTGACCTCTTCTATCAAAACCCTTTGTTGCATAGAACATTTCTTTATTCTTATACATTCTTTCTTCTGCAATAGTTGAAATTTCTTTAACTGTCTTATCTGGGAATTCCGCTTTTGTTGCGTATCCAATTGACATAGCTATTGAATCAACTTTAGTTCCCTTCCAAGAAGACATAACATTTTCTAAATCTTCTTTTAAGAATTCGAATTTCTCTGGATCAGCGAAGAACATGACAACAAATTCGTCTCCGCCAACTCTATAAACTTTACCATGGCTACCCAAAGTTTGTTTTAATACTTCAGCAGCTCCTTTGATAAGTTCATCCCCTGCTGCGTGACCTAAATTATCATTAGCGATCTTAAGTCCATTAATGTCTGCGATTGCATAGATAAATGAATCTTCTTCAGGGATATTTGGATAATGAATTAAATCGTCTTCGTACGCTCTTCTATTAAATACTCTTGTTAATTCATCGATATTAGTAGCTGTATATAATCGATGTTCATCTTCAGATTGAAGAAGAGTATAGATAACAACCATATAAAAACCAATACTTGGAACAGAAACGTTGATTGGTAATAAATTCGAAAGATTCAAAACAAATGATAATAAAGGTAAAACAGCAAATGATAAAGTAACGATAAAGTCGTGTATACCAAGTTTCTTTCTATTGTAGATAATGACTCCAATTGCGGAAGCCACAATTATCCCATACAAAATATAGTAAACAAACTCAGCAGGTCCCTCTACGAATTCAGAACCATTTAATGTAAACATAACTCCGCTAATACAAAGTATTAAAGTAATAATACTAAGTGCTAGAGTTCCAAAAAATAACACTCTGAAAGGTGCCCTATTAGTTTCAGCTTTTTCTGAGATATGTTCATAGACATAAACTAAGAATGGAAGCACCATAAAACAAGGGAAGAAATATGTACTTGTGTTAACGATCCAAAACAATATTGGGACTTTGTCCCATCCAATATCTAACCAAGATACGCCATCAAGGACGAGTGTTACAAAACACATCGTAAGAAGAATACTAAAATATTTATTCTTTCTTGATTTACCTTTCTTCTCAAAAATATTTGCGTATAACAAAAAGAGAACTAGTAAAGCAGCAAAAGCTTCAATTGAGATATAAATCTTATTCACTACGTTCTCCTTTCTTAATGTGATTACTTATAATTAACTTCTTGCGATTTTTGAAACTAAAGACATATCAACTTTGCCATTGAAGTTAGCTTTGAAGTGCTTCATAACACTTGGCATTGATTTATCTTCTAATTTTGCGATTTCTGCTCTGATTTCATCTTCAGACATCATTTGTGGTAAATAGACTTTGCAGATATCCATTTGTGCTTTAAGAGCGTCTGCTTTATCTGCTCTACCAGCGTTATTAAATAAGTTATATTCGTCTTCTAATTCTTTAATGAACTTTTGAATAACAACTAAAGCGTTTCCGTCATCGATTTCTTCTACTCTCATTTCGATTGCTTTAGCTTTTAATTTGCTCTTAAGCATAGATAATGTATCTTTCTTAACAGCATCTCTTGCCTTCATTGCGGCGATTAAGTCTTTTGAAATATCTTGAAATAGCATAGGGAATCTCCTTATTTTTCCTTATTAATAAATAATATATTTAATATATATGTGAATTATTCTATCAAAACTACTAAGTTCTATAAATTAGATTTTTAATAAAATATCTTTAATACATTCAGTGAGTTCTTTGACTACTAAATCGTATCTATCTGAATACCATGGGTCTTCAATTTCAAGTATGTGAGGAGTGTAATAAAACACTGGCTTACATTTATTGTCTATATCGTTAATTAAATAACTAAGAATTCTTTTATTAGAATCATCCATATAGAATAAGTAATCACAATCATCTAAATCCTTTTGAGTTAATCTTCTTGATACATGTTGAACCATAGGTATTCCAAAGGAATATAGACAATTTCTCATAGGAGGGTATATTCCATTTCCTATCTCTTCGTTTGATAACGCCATAGAGGTAACTTCAAATTCGTTTTCTCTGTGTGCTTTTTTGATTTCGTTTCTAAAAATCATTTCCGCAGCAGGAGATCTGCAAATTGAACCGTGACAAACAAATATTACTTTTTTCATATGGATATTGTACTAAAAATGGCAATAAAAAACACCCAAGAAAGGGTGAATTAAGCTTGATAAGGCCGGCTCCTCCTTATGGATTACTTATTAAGTTTCCTTAACAAGATCCATTTGGGTTTCCATTCTCTTCATCCAATTTACATTGGATATAGCAATTAACTCGAGGATAATTGCTTCGGCATACTTACTTCTTACGAAATAGGTTCCGCCACAGTGTTAAGACTTTCTTCACAGAAAGCTTGGGAACTGCACATCCAGAAGTTTTACCTTCTTTCTGCTACTGCGTTGGGTCTCTCCTCTCGAATATACCTTCTCTTGATTTCTGTCTAATCTCATCAATTAGGCTTCCCTCTTGATTCACACAACACTTCTGTTATGCTCCGCAGACACCTTAGCCCCTTTCGACTGGATTTAACTCCCTCTAAGTGGCAACAGCTTCATGTCGATGACGATTGCTCGTCTTCTTTCCATATAGGTTGTAACCTTTTTCAAGGCCCTACACCTTCGGCGTCATCAGATTTCTCTGACTCACCATAGCCTACCTGCTTCTTTTCTTAAGCATCTTAGCTACGCATCTCACAAACCCTTCGATTTGTTTTTTACTTTTGCAATAGGTTTTAGCTTTTCGGCTTTCCTTTGTCCTTTGTTTCGCCTCACTTTTCCAAGTAGGGTTCCTCATAGACATCAATCGACTTTCGTCTTTTGTCTTGCAACTACTCAGATCCTCTTCCTTTTTTCCCACCACTGATAATTACTTACCAGTTTTCCGGAAGGTCTCTTTCGCTCGCTTCGAGAAATTGCTTTCTCTTATCGCTGGGCTCCCCCTGATCTTTCAACCAGGTCTTTCCCTGTTCGGCGTCCTCGAGCCTTTTGAACTCGTCTGGCCACAGCTTTCGATTACTCTTTGCTGCACATCTAAGCTTCTCTAGGAGATTTACTTATCTGCTACCACTTTATTCTCTTACGATCCTATCACTCTTTCTAACTTCCTTTGGGGAAGACTAGCTTTTTGTGACCCTCTTTGCAGAGGATTGTGGCTGCCCACCTTTCGATGAGCTATTTGTGAGCATTTCTTCAACGGATTCTCTCACTTTTTCAAATCTTGTGCTACGCACAACGATTCTTTTCGCTTTGCTTCGTCTTTCGGCTTTGCCTAGCTCCGTATGGTCGATTTCTCAACCGCGGAACAATATAATAGTATGAAGTAAATATAGGTGTCAACAACTTTTTTAAAATTTTTTTATTTTTTATTTTTGGGGTAGGTTTATATGAATATACATTTCATATTGTTAGAAAAATAATACTAATAATGTAATAATAACAAGCATGAAAAATAAGAAATTAGCAGGAAGTTTAATGTTAGTATTTTGCACAGTTATCTGGGGAGCTGCGTTCTCTTTTCAGAGTATGGCAAAAGATCATATATCTCCTTTTAGTTTAATTAGTATTAGGTTCTTAATCGCTAGTGTATTCTTAGCTCCAATTGTATTTATATACGTTAAAAGAAGTAAGATTGAAGTTAATTATAAAAGAGCTATTATAGGTGGAATTATTACTGGTGCGTTTTTAGCAGCAGCAAGTATAGTTCAACAATTCGGTATTGAAAGAACTTCTACTGGTAAAGCAGGGTTTATCACTGCTATGTATATTGTCTTTGTACCTATCATCTCTGTATTAATATTTAAAAAGAAACTTAATTTAATTCAGATCATAGGTATTGTTGTCACTATTGTTGGTGTTGGCTTACTTAGTTTAAATACTGATTTCAGTATTAACTTAGGTGATGTCTTATGTTTAATTGGAGCGTTGTTGTTCGCTTTCCAAATTCTTTCTGTAGAAAGATATAGTGACGTAGATTCAATGGTAATGGCTACCACTACTTTCTTATCTACTGGACTTATTTCATTAGTGTTCGCTCTTATTTTTGAAAGCACTACATTCACTGATATTAAAGAAGCAATCGTACCTATTTTATTCCTTGGAATAGGATCAAGTGGTATTGCATACACACTTCAATTCTTAGGACAAAAAAGAATTTCTGGAGTACCTGCCGCTCTTATCATGTCTTTAGAAGCAGTATTCAGCGCAATATTCGCGTGGATATTATTAAAAGAAGGACTTAGTTTAAAAGAAATTATAGGTGCAGTCCTTATGATGATTGGCGTTGTCACAGTTCAAGTTTTTGACAAAAACGTTTAAGAAAACATTGCGATAGAGTGTTTGTAAACGACGTTTACTACATCGTCAATTGTGAGCTTTCGATGATTATTAACCCATTCAATAATTGTGCTTAAAGCACCCAAGCATTGAAAATAGGCGTCATAGTAATTTAAAAGAGTTAGATTTGAAGCACAAATATCTACTTGCTTGTGCGCAATTCTATCAATATATTTTTCTCTATTTGTAGCCATACAAAATCGCATTAATACTTTGTTATTTAAAAAGTTCTCAATAAAAGTTTTAATAACTGACTTATCTATTCCATCAAATTCTTTAGGAAGCGAATCAATTTGTATATTTCCCATAGATGTTTTCTCAATCTCTTCAGAAATAATTTCGTTTTCCAAAGCATCAAGAAAACCGAATCTATCATAAAATGTCGATCTATTAATCCCAGCTTCTTCGCATAGATCCTTAACTTGAATTTTACAAGGCTCCATTTTGAAGAGCATCTTTAGATATGTTTCCTTAATTTTTTGTGTACTTTTTAGAATTCTTTTATCCATATGAGTTAACCGACATATGTTGGTTTTTGTTGGTTGTAGTTAAATATATCATAATATATGATACTTTTGGAGGAAAAATTTATGAAAAATGTACTCGTAATTACTGGCGGTGGCTCTGGCATGGGTCTTGAAGCCGCTAAACTTACACCAAAAGAAAAAATCGTTATCATCTCAGGAAGAACAGAATCTAAATTGCAATCTGCTTTAAAAGAACTCAAAGATTTAGGTTTAGAAGCATACGCATATGCATGTGATACTTCTAATAGAGAATCTGTTAAGGCTTTAGCAGAATACGCAAGTTCATTAGGTGAAATTAAAAACGTTATTAACGCTGCAGGTGTTTCTCCTGCAATGAACGTCACTCCTGAACAAATCTTAAGAATCAATTCATTAGGAACAGTCTATGTTAATGAAGAATTCTCAAAATTAATGAAACCAGGAAGTGTTATCGTTGATGTATCTTCAAACTCTGCATATCAAATGCCTGGTTTCATGATTCCTAAAAAGGTCTATCCATTAGCAATCACTGATGAAAATAAGTTCTTAGCTAAAATGGTCAAAAAGACAAACATTGTTAAAGATCCATACATTAAAAATGGTATGACATATGCCTTCTCTAAAAACTTTGTTTGCTGGTATGCTCAAAAATCTGCTTTCGAATTAGGATTAAAGGGTATTAGAGTTGTCTCTTTATCACCAGGTTTAATCGCTACTCCAATGGGTAATTTAGAAAAAGGTTCTGGTGGATTCTTAATTCCATATTCAGCAGAAGAAAGAATGGGAAAACCAGAAGAATTAGGATACGCATTAGCTACTCTCGCTGATGAAAGAAACGGATATCTTGCAGGTGTTGACGTCTTGTGCGATGGCGGTTCTACTTATGGTCAAAAAGTATTTAAAAAATATAAAAAAGCAGAAATAAAAGCCGCACAAAAAGCTGCAAAAGAAAAGAAATAAGTATCTCCTTACATAAACCTTCGTACGCGAAGGTTTTTTTAAACTAAACAATTCTATGGGGACAAAAACTTTTACTCCCCTAAAGATTTAATAGAGAATTTAGGCTTATAGAATCATTCCAGTCGTTGATGATTGCGCTTTTTAAATATTTTTACTTTTAATTGTTTGCGCTTTTTAAATAATTTTGGAATAATATGATTGCGTAAAAGGAGTTTTAATATGTTTAAGAGAAAAATATATGATAAATTGCTTAAATGGAAAAACGAAACCCAAGGATCAAAGGCGATATTGGTTGAAGGAGCACGTAGAATTGGTAAATCCACAGTTGTAGAAGAATTTGCAAAGAAAAACTATAAGAGTTATATTCTTATTGATTTTTCTAAAACTACAAATTCTATTAAAGAAGCATTTAATAATCTTCTTCATAGTTTGGATTCATTGTTCATGGTTCTGTCATTAGAATTTGATACGCCACTATATCAAAGAGAATCCTTAATCATCTTTGATGAAGTTCAGAAATTTCCTAGAGCGAGGGAGGCAATTAAGCATCTCGTAAAAGATGGAAGATATGATTATATTGAAACGGGTTCCTTAATATCTATAAAAGAAAATGTAAAAGATATTCTTATACCTTCAGAAGAACAAAGTATAACAATGTTTCCAATGGACTTTGAAGAATTTGCCTGGGCTTTGGGTGAAGAAATGCTAATTAAATACATTAGAGAATGTTTTGAAAAGAAAGAGCCCTTATATGATTCAATCCATAGGAAGGCAATGTTTTTATTTAAACAATATATACTTGTGGGTGGTATGCCAAAAGCGGTTGATGAATTTTTGTTGCATAATAAGCAATTTACCCAATGTGAAAAAGAGAAACGCGATATACTAAAAACATATAGAGATGATATACACAAGATAGATAGAGCGTATCAATCAAAAGTCTTATCAATCTTTGATCAAATTCCATCTTTTTTATCGCAACATGAAAAAAGAGTAAGAATAAACTCAATCTCAACTGATAGTACAGCAATAGACTATGAGGAGACTTTCTTTTGGTTGAGTGATTCTATGATTTGTAATGAATGTTTCTTATGTACCGACCCAAACTTAGGCCTATCATTAAATGAGAAAAGAAATTTTGTGAAGTGCTATATGGGGGACACAGGATTGCTCTTAACACATACATTTGATGAAAATAATGAGGAAAGAACAAATTATCATAAAGAGTTATTGTCAGATAGATTATCAATTAATCAAGGGATGTTTTTTGAAAATATAGTTGCTCAAATGCTTGTTTCAAATGGCCATAAACTATACTTCTATACTAGATATAACGAGGAAAAACATAGAAACGATATAGAAATAGATTTTTTATTAACTACTGGAAATAAAGTTTCTCAAAAGTTAATACCAATAGAAGTCAAATCTTCTAAATCATACAAAGTAGAATCATTGATAAGATTTATTAAAAAATACAGAAATAGAATTGATAAAGCATTTATCATTCATCCTAAGAATTTATCAATTAGAGAAGATGGTATTATTTGTATTCCTGCATATATGACTTTTTGCTTATAAAAACAAGGCTAACCACAATTAAACGTGATTAGCCTTTTAAAAATCCCTAATTAACAGCCAATTGGGTTCTTTTATTTTCGTTTTTAATAAGATTTATTTTATAAAGGTCTTTCAGAATTGATTGTGCTGACTGAAACTCTACTAATATGTCCACCATCGAGAGTTGTGTCTTTACCGATTCTATCGTAGTAGAAGTCAGAAGCTTCAGATTCGCTATCGAAGACTAAACAGTCCATCATGTCGTCAGTTACAGTGTATCCACCGTCTGAACAAAGTTTAACGAAACCACTGATTCCGTTATCAAATTCTAATTTTAAAAGATAGTATGTGTATGCCATATAGTTGCTCCTTATTTTGCATGGTTAATTTTATTATTATTGAAAGGAAGGTAAGGAGCAACTATTTTGCGCTTAAATTTTTGATAAGAAGTCTTTAGCTCTATCTGTCTTAGGATTTGAGAAGAATTCTTGAGGAGTTGTATCTTCTAATATTTGAGTTTGATCAACGAATACTATTCTAGAAGATACTTCTTTAGCGAAGTTCATTTCGTGAGTGACAATGCAAATTGTCATACCTGTCTTAACTAGTTCTTTAATAACATCTAATACTTCTTTGACCATTTCTGGGTCAAGCGCCGAAGTTGGTTCATCAAATAACATAACTTCAGGATTCATTAAGAGGGCTCTTGCGATAGCGACACGTTGCTTTTGTCCACCACTTAATGAATCTGGATATGAATTGAGTTTATCTAATAAGTTCATTCTTTTAAGAAGAATAGAAGCTTTCTTAGTAGCTTCTTCTTTACTCATCAACTTTAAATGAGTAGGAGCAAGAATCATATTGTTTAACACAGTTAAATGAGGGAATAATTCGAATTGTTGGAAAACCATTCCGATCTTCTGTCTCATTTCATTTAAATTTTGTTTTGTGATGACCGTGTTTTTAAATGAGACAGTGCCAGAAGTTGGTTTAACTAAGTTATTCATGGTCCTGATTAGAGTGGATTTACCACTTCCTGAAGGACCAAGAATACAAACAACTTCGCCTTTGTTAATAGTTAAGTTAATGTTCTCTAAGATTGTGTCTTCATCAAATTTAACAGTGACATTATTTAGTTTTAACATGTTTGAATGCCTCCTTTTCAATGAAGTGAAGTATCACAGTGAATAACATAACTAATACAAAGTACATCGCACCCATAACTAGGTAGACTGTGTTATAGTCATATGTCGCATTCGCGACCTTTCTAAATGCGAGAGTTAAATCAATAATTGAGATAAATCCAACAATAGAAGTTTCCTTAATTAATGTAATAAACTCGTTACCTAAGCTAGGTAATGCGTTTCTAAGTGCTTGAGGGAAGACGATCTTCATCATGACCGTGCTATAAGAAAGACCTAAGCTTCTACCAGCTTCAACTTGTCCTTTAGGGACTGCGTTGATGCCCCCTCTAATAATCTCAGAAACATATGCGCCTGAATTAAGTCCAAAACAGAATATTGCAACGAATATTGGATCTCCAGTGAATGAAGCAAAAATAACATAGTAGATAACCAACAATTGAATAACCATTGGTGTACCTCTAAATATACTTACATATGCTTTAAACAAGTTTTTTAATATTAAAACAAATGTATTCTTGCTTTCGATTCTTTCAACTAAACAAGTGATGGTACCCACGATGATACCTAATAAAAAACTTGTTAAAGCGATTAAAAGAGTAACTCCCAATCCTTGGAAAATTGAGAGAGTATTACCAGCGAAATTGTCTTTGATTGCTTCATTAATGCTACTTGAAAAAACAATATATAAAGTAACTATGGTAGCAAGAAAAACTCCTACCATAGATAACGTTACAATTTGTTCCTTTTTTAGACTTAGCTTCATTTAAGATTAGTCTCCAAAGTAAGTAGAAACGATTGTGTCAAATGTTCCGTTTGATTTAATTGTGTCGATGAATGAGTTAATAGAATCGAGTAATGAATTGTTACCTTTATTAACTGCGATTGCGTATTCTTCTTCAGTTAAGATGACGTTAGGGATAACCTTAACACCATTATTCTTTTGGCAATATAAATCAGCTGGAGCACTATCAATGATAACAGCGTCTAATTTGCTATTAACTAAATCTAAAACTGCTAATGAACCAGTGTCGTATGTTTTACATTCTGTAGATGCGATACCATCAAATTCCCAGTCAGCATCACCTTCGATGTAATATTGACCAGTTGTGCCTCTTTGACATCCGATCTTAGCTTGGTTTTGAGTTAATTTAGCTAAAACAGCGTCAACTGTAGTTAATGAAGCATAGTCAGATGTTTCTTTAACGATGACAACTTGATTTGATGAGTAATATGGTTTTGAGAAAGACATAGTCTTTTCTCTTTTTTCGTTTTTAGTGATTGCAGCGATTGCGACATCAACTTTGTTTTTAGTTACTGAAAGAAGTGCGCTATCGAAATCCATGTCGTTGATATGAGCTGTTACACCGATTGACTTAGCATATTCAGTGATTAAATCCATATCAACACCTTTGAAATTACCACCTTCGATGTATTCAAATGGTGCGAATTCAGCATTAGTTCCAACTTCGAGAACTCCTGCTTCTTTGACTTGTTCTAATGTTTTAGCTGAGTTACCACAACTAGCTAATGCCATTGGAAAGCATAATAAGATTGTCTTTAATAATTTGTGTTTCATTTTTCTATCCTCCTAATTTTTGAAACGAATCTAGAGAATAAAAAAATCCCTAGACTTACAAAATATAAAGTCTAAGGACGTAAATATACGTGGTGCCACCTTAGTTAATCATTATCTTACGGTAATGAAACTCTATGGGTTCTATCAAACCCAGACGCGATAACGGGCGAACCCGGCACACCCTACTATAAGTTCAGGCTGCAGCTCCAAGAGGCGTTCATTGTAATTACTTATATCATCCTTCCACCATCGATGACTCGCTAGATAATCCTTAACAACTACTATTTCTTTTCATTGCTTTTATGGTTATCAATTATATTCATTTCAAATCCAATGTAAACAATTATTTTTTACTAACAACATATATTCCATCCCCTATTGGCATATATGTAGCGATGTATCCTTCAATGTTTTCAAAGAACTCTTTAGTTTCTCTTACTGCTCTTTCGTATTTTTGACGTTTTCTTGCTCTTTCAATTTTCTCAGTTACTTTTAAATCGATATCGTCCACTACGATTGTTCCACCTTCATTTAATCTATCTTTTAAATAGTTAAAGTGATCTATAGTGTGTCTTTTTGCCCCATCTATAAATATAAGGTCATATCCCTTACCTAATTCTGCGGTCATGATATCTTGCTCAGAAATCTTTATCTTATCTTCTAAATTAAAGTCTTTAATATTTTGTTTAGCGATTTCAAATCTAGGGAGATAGTACTCAAATGTATCAACATATACGTTATCGAGTAACGCTAATTGAATACTTGTATAGGCTATACCTGAGCCACATTCTAATACGGTCTTATATCCTTTTTCTTTTACTAAGTCGATAAGGAAAAGGACTAGAGCTTTTCTAGCTATAGGAATGTAATGATCTTTAGCGTATTGTTCTAATTCTTCAATTGAATGCATGTATATATATTAATAATTAATCCTTATTTAATAAATAAATCTTTTTAACATAATGATTATGCTTTATATTATTTTTAGAGGTGTTCATATATGAAAAAAAGAAACTTGTTATTTCTTTCGGTTGCAACGATTTTAAGTATCGCTGCATGCGGAGATAAACCTAACAACAACAATAATAACGGTGGCGGTAATAATAACCCACCAGAACCAGAATCATCATTAACTGATATTGAAGACGCAACAATGGAATTAAACTTTGAAGAAGTTGAAGACACTTGTATGGTCTCTCCAAAAATCAAAGCTTATGTTGACGCAATGGAAGCTCAAGAAAAGACTCTTGAAAGACCATATCACTTCTCTTCTTTATATGGTCCAGATGATTACGCAAGTCTTGCCGCTGCTTCAGATAAAGGGGATGGCACTACTTATGCTGACAAAGATAAAGGTGGCGTCGACGTTTGTGAATTATTAAATAGAAACGACTACGATAATAAAACTGAAAACTATCCTATTAAATTAAAATGGGATAATGACGGAACCACATTTGAATCTGCAAAATTAAAATTCTGGTCTACTGAAGATCAAAGCGATGTTAGAGAAGTTACAGTTGGAGAAAACGCTACTGAAGCTCTTCTCCCTAACTTATATAGAGCAAGAACATATAGAGCCCAACTCATCACTAGTGATGATGAAGTATCACAAGGTGTCGAGTTCACTACTGGCGACTATCCACGTATCATCACAATGGGTGGTATCAAAAACGTACGTGATATCGGTGGTTATGAAACTTCTTACGGAATTAGAACTACACAAGGCTTAATTTATAGAGGTTACTATATCGAAGATAAAAATGGCGGACACGGAATTAACTTTGATGACGCTGCTGCTAACGTACAAAACGAAGTAATGAAAATCGGTTATGAAATCGATTTACAAAAATCTTCAGAAATTAATGGACGTACTGAAAGCTGCCTTGAAGGTGCTGACTATAAATGTTTAACACTCGTATCTTATGAAAGCTTCTTAAAAGAAGACAGCTATAAAAATTTACCAGAAGTATTTGACATCATTGCTAACGCAGAACAAAAGCATGTCTACTTCCACTGCTGGGGTGGCGCTGATAGAACTGGTATGTTAGCGTTCTTCATTAATGCAATTTGTGGCGTTAGCTACACAGACTTAATCGAAGACTTTGAAATCACTACAGAAACTAACAATAAGAGATGCCATATGCATAATTCAAGCAGTGCTCACTTCCCAAAATTCTTAAACGCATTTATGAACGAATGGGCAGGATATGATGATACAAAAACAATCAATGAAAACTGCGAGAAATGGTTATTAGAAGTTCCAAAGATTTCTCCAGAAACTATTCTTAAAATTCGTAAGATGATGCTTCCTGGATATACAGAAGACACTGAACAAACTATCCCTACATACACACCAAATGGAGAATGGGTTACTAATTCATTAGCTCACTATAAAGTAGCAGCTGAAGACTCAAATGTTATCTGTTCATGGGGTAGACATAAAGGCACAACTTGTAGTGTTTGTAACTATGGAGGATCTAGCCAAGGTGGCCAAGGTCAAGATACAGGAGTTACAGACTTTAAAGAAGTAGTTCCACATGTATGGAGAGTCACTAAGACAGAAACTAACTCTGATGGTAAATCTTATAGCCAATTATTAGATGAATCTAAGAATAAAGTTGGCGTTAGAATCGCTATCAAGGACTATAGTCCTAGTAGCGTTGGTAGTTTCTCAACTGACGGAAAGATTAATCCAGGAAACGATTCTAGTGCTACTATCACATATAAGATCAAAGCTCCAAAAGCTGGTACATACCAAATGATTCTTAATGGTAGAGTATCTGATGAAAGTAAAACTCTCTCAGAAAGAGGATTTAAAGTAACAGTCAACGGAACAAACTGTAATGTTGAAGGTGATAGAAAAGCAGGCTTATTAGGAAATGGCGATAATGAATTCGTAGGTGTTCCTTCAATTGCTTTAACTGGTAATGAAGACACAATCACAATTGCTTGCCCTAACCATAGAATCTTATTTAACTTATCAGCTGATATTACATTTGCTGAACATTAATAAAAACTCAACTAAGTATAAAAGGCTCTCTTCTCTCCAATGGGGTTTTATGGGGTTTTGATATAAAAACAACATTGA
>JAKSHZ010000022.1 GCA_024399115.1 Bacilli bacterium | reverse complement strand
TTAGTAGTGTGATTATGCGATTTGTTTGAATCGCATTCACCTATTAAAACGTTCGTTATATTTGATGAACTGAAAGCACTTGCAATTGTAATAGTGTGATTAGTTCTATTCCATGCTGTAACAGCTCTTTGCTGATCACCGACTACAACAATTAAATCTGTAGCAGTTATACTTGCAAGAGTTGATTCATATCCTCTGGTTTCTGCATCACTAGCTAAAGAAATTGTTGTCCCTGAAACAGTACACTTAAGAGCACCAGTAAAAGGTAATGCATTTGAACCTTCGCTTCGAAAGAATACTCCACCCATTTGTACAGCTTGCCAGACTGATATAGCACCCCATTTATCATTTGGCGAAAAAAATCCTGGTAATTGTTCATAATAAGAATCAACAGGATATGCAGCATCCAATGTAGTTGAACCGTCTGCATAAATTGTATATTCCTGAGTTCCCGTATTAGATAATACAATTGGATTGTTTAAAACAAGCCATCCGCCAGAACCATTATCAAGAGAAGTTAAATACATTAATTCCATTTCAGTATATGACTGAAATACTTTAGTTTTGGTGCCAATGTTATGTTTTTCAAATAGCTTAATCGCTCCATTTCTTTTTACATAAACTTTCTTATTTCCAGTGTTACAAAAGTTTAATGTAAAAATATCAGTGCTCGAATTATAACTTGATGTATCTTTTTCGCAACCCGATTGAAACAAAACTTTTACTATAATTTCATCGTTTAGTTCAAATCCTGGAAACTTACCAACAGGAATTTCTTTAGCAAAAACAGTAGCTTCTGTCATACATAAAACACCCTTGGTTAAATCATAAATATCACCACGACGAGCTGCATCATCATTTGCCAATGGAACACCAAATTTTGCATTACCATATTCATCTCTTGTTACAAGCTGGCCCGGATCAGCTGAACTTTTTGCTCCATGAGCATTTTCTCCTCTTAAATCAGCATGATCTTCTACTTTATCGTTAACAAATTTTTCAACAGCATTTGCAAATTGTGATTCATTTACTGTATCTGCAGATCCAGTAATACCTGTTGTACTACCAAATGCTTTTTTCCACATAGCCTGCATTCCGCCAATTACATTATTCATAAATGAAGCCAATAATGGAGTACCATCATAACTTTCACTAGAAGATGCATTTTTTGCAGCCCCTTCAGGATAATCTGGATTATCCATATCAACATAATCACTGTAATTTTCATCAAGTTTTAACATCTTTATCTCCTTCTAACTGAACCATTAGGAACATATTTAATAAACAGTATGGCTGTCATTTGAACAGGTTTTATTTTTAAAATTATATATTCAATATAATCTTTCCACTTTTGTTCTATTTGCAACTTCTGACAATAAACAATTTCGTTTCTGCTATTACGAACCGCACCACCAGAAACGAAAAAACAATTTTCCCAATATTCTGAAATATTAGGAATATCATATTCAACATCCGTTCCATTTCTTAAAATTGTTGGAACAAAACTTGAATCACCTCTTTTATAACCACAACTTGCTGTAATGTTTCCACAAACACTTGGTTGTAATCCACACATACAACCAAAAATTGCATTAGAATCCCGGGGGTTTACTACAGGAGCATTTTCAAAAACAACAATTCTTTTATCAATCTCTTGTAATAAAGCCTGTAAATAAACAACTGACTGGCCACCTGCATTCGCCTTCCACAATGCAGCTAAGATATTGTTCCTGGTATCACCATAAATGATATTGCTAAAAGCAACATCAAATTGACTTTCCCATTCTTCCAAAGCTCTTGTTGTATCCGGAAACAAATCCAGAAAAATTTCTTCAGTCTTTCGTTTTACATCTTCAGGTAAATATGCAAGACCCTTAAAAAAACTCTGCAGATTACCTTCATTTGTAATATCAAAAGCTTTAGAACGTGGCAAAAGAGCTTTTATTGTATGAAAAAAACTCATTCAACAATTTCTCCATTAACAATTAATTTACCAAGAACTGAAAGTTCCCCTTCTGCTAAATCATAACTTGGAATCTCTATATCATTATGATACAGAGTTAATGTATCAAAATAACTGCTCAAACTTTCTGCAATATCATTTACAATACCCAGAAGATTATTAACAGAAATTCTATCAGTTCTATCTTTATCTACAGAAAGACCTCGAATCCATGGTTCACGTTCTTTGAAATACTTTTGAATTGCTGATCTTGCCTGACTTTTAAAACTAGATAAATTGACATCATCTGCAAAACCAGTAATCCTTACTTCGAATTCTGAAATTTCACATGGTCTTACATTTCTATAAGTTCCATCCAAATCAGGATCCAAAACCGCACCCATAGGCTTTCTTGTTGCTTCTCCCGTTTCCGGATCATAAGTACAAGCTTCACCTATAGCAACAAGTAATTCTGAAGAAGGAACTCTTGATTCATTTGTAGCAGAAACAAAAATAAGAACCCCAGAAGCAGAATCTGGATCTTTATATGGGTAAACCTGAAGAACACCTGGCACATCAGAAGCCCATCTTCTGTAATCTGCTAAAGCTCCACCCTGTGGCTGTACTTTCCATCGTCTGGAAACACGTGCTCTATAGCTTTCTTCTGATTCCGCATCAAGCCCAGGAACGCCATCACTAACTGCATAAGCTTTACGCTCTATATTAAACAGTGGACTTACTGTTTCCAGAATATCATTTTCAGAAAGGTTTCCTACAGTTCCAGGAACCGTACACCGAACTCTTACTTCTTCAGACATATTTGCAAGATATTTATTTTCAGTTGTTATATATATCTGTCCAGTAGCCTTATTCTTAAATTGTGTACCTTGCAATAAAGTCGTATTAACAGATGTTGTAGTTACACGAATTGTACCGGTCCACTGAGTAGCCCCTGCAGGAGCTCCAATACCAACAGTTTCTCCCCACTTAAGCAAAGGCCGTATTTTATCTCCTAATACATCCACTTCATCAAAAGTTGCTGTATCAATAAACATCTGTTTAAAAATCCATGCCTGCTGCTTGTACAAAGTCATAAAAACACCAGCTTCAACTTTTGCCAAAACTTTTACAAAACTTTTTGGCAATAATCTAAATCTGGTATTTAGTTCTGTTTCCAAACCACTAATAACAAGATTATTTACATACTCAAGAGTAATGTTCTCAAACGCCATTATTCACCACCTTCCCACTGTAAAGTCCAGTTTCCTTTATCTATTAAAGTTCCATCTTTAATTACAACTACATTAAGTTCAATTTTTGATTTATTTACAGCTTTAATATCAACAGTAATATCATCTGCAATTCCTTCCTGAATCATCCAGGACAAATCATCTTTCGCAGCCTGTTGTGCTAAATTAATATTTTTAACTGTAAGCGGAAGAGTTTTAGTAATACTTTGAAATCTACTAACCAATTTTTCAACTTCAGAAGTATTATTAAAACGGTTTCCCCACCAAGTTTTATTGTTATCCACACGCCCCGAATCATTGTTATTGCCACCAAAAAGACTTAAAAAAACAGAAGTTGTAAATCTTTTATCTGGCATGATTAAACCGTTAATAACAGAAATCTGGCCACCATTTTCTGTGTCCAAAAGCAAAACATCACCAGCAAATTCTTCACTCATATAACACCTCTATGAAATTGTCGCTGTCCCAGTAGAAGTAGTAGAACCTGTTTGAGCTGCTGCAGTACCAGCTGTAGAAACAGGAATTCCGGCCGCAACTGTTATTGTCGCTCCCTTTATATGATTAACAATTGCATCTCCTATATCTTCCCAAAGTTTTTTTACTGCAGCTTTCTGTTCATCAGGAGCATCAGAAGAGATTATTATATTTGCAATGTTATCACCTAAAGTTTTTCCGTTTAATGCCATGTTATCCTCCTAGTTTCCAGAACTAATTTCTCCTGCTTGAGGAGCACCAGTAAAAGCACAATAAGGCATGGCACAAAGTGAACCACTTCCAGATGGAGTAGGGGTTCCTGCAATCTCACAAGTTCCCCCTGTAATCTTTACATTACCTTTTACCGTAATATCAGTTCCTTCTACTTCTATACTTCCATCGTTATGGATCCAAACTTTCCCCTTAATATTTCCGTCTGAATCCCTGGAATAAATCAATTTATCGCCAGGTTCCGCTCCCTGACTTTTACCCATAACAGCAGCAACAACAAAATTTCCAGTTCCCTCAATAGGAATCATTAAACACCTATCTTCCGGCAAAGCAGGAGAATCATCGCCACTAGGAGCAAGCTGTTCACACAGTTGATTCTGCATATAATGACTTTCAACTGTGTGAATAATATATTCCTCAATTTCTGTTTTAATTATCCTGGCTATTCTACTTATTCCCATGGTAAAACCTCCGGAATAGAACCAGTAAAGCTTTCCGGCAAAACAAGTTCCATCGTTGTCTGAACACCTTCTGTATCAGATCTTTTAATTGTCAGATTTCTTACCTGTAATTTAGTTTCCCGATATATTTCCGCACCTGGTGCAACCAAGGAAATACACATACCTTTATGATAAAGATTACCGTCTGGATCCGTACAACCAACTACAGTTAATTCATAAGAAACACAGTTTGCCATCATTTGACCAACCTTAACTCTTACACAATCACTAAGATTTGCATTAGTTGCATCTGAAATAACATAAGAAATTGGTCTAAAAACACCTTTTTTAATTAAGAAATTATTTTCATAGGTAAACTGAGCAGAATCAGTATTTTTATCAGTTTTTGTAAATCCAGTAATATGGCTATACATTTCCTGAGTCTTAAAATTTGGTTTACAACTGATAAAAGGAATCTCTCCTTCCTGGAAAGTTGCCGATACATCTTCTGCCTTTACCTTATAAAATTTCAGCATACCTTTTGAATCATTTGTAAAAAGTAAATTACGCTGTTCTGACAATTTCTTCAAAAAGTCCAATATTTTGTCTGTAGGCTCAACTTCAATTTTAGAAAAGGCTTCCCCAGATGAATCTTCAAAGTTTGTATTAATATTAAAAGGTTCACAAATATCAGAAGCAATTTCTTCCAATGTCATACCGCTATAACTTGGAGGAAATTTACTTACCGGAATATTACAGTCATTTAAAACACCACAAATAGGATACCCCTGAATAGTAATTGTCTTACTATCAGGAGTAACTTCAGGAGTAGGAGTTAATAAAGTTCCACTAAAAACTAATTTACGCTCAAAATAAACACCGCACTGTTTAAAAGCAAAAGGTGTAAAAACACCATTTAATATCTGATCATTACCATCATAAACAGCCGAAAAACTAAATGCATCCATACCATCCATAGAAAGCTGCAGAGTATATCCAGTAAAGCCTGTGTAAGTTTCTCCATCAATGGTAATAGAAATATCATCCGGACTTAATTCATCTAAAAACTTTGGTTCTGAAGAAGATACCGCAGCTTCATTTTTAATATCCTGTGGAATGATTAAAACATCCCCAGGATAAAGAAGAGGAACACCATCCGAACTTGTTTTTCTTCCCTGTAATTGTGGATTTGAATTTACAATTTGCCGCCACTTCTTATAAGTTCCATAATACGTGGTAGATATTTTTACAAAAGTATCTCCAGGAACAACAGTATGAACTTTATTAGACATAATAAACCACCTGTCTTCCCATTGGAATCAATTCAATTTCCTCAGCAGTTAATTTATTATCAACAATAAATTCATCAGCTTTATCAAAACCATTATAAAGCTCTGCCAGAAGTTCCCATAATTGACGATCTCTTCCTAGTGTAATTACTTTTCTACTCTGTAAAGTAAAAGAAAACTGCAGGATAGATTCAACAGAATGAGTTACAATATCTCTCATTAAACCAAATCCATTATCATCATCTACAAAAATATTTTTAGCCGTATTTGAATCACAAAAATCACATACTTTATTATAAATATCAATTATCAGCTGAACCGCATGTTCAGCTTCATCACGACTTCTAAAAACAGCCGGATTATCAATCTGAGAACCTCTTTGAGTTGAAGTTATTGCAATACCACTTGCTGCAGAAACCGCAATAGCCTGTAAAAGAAGCCGGCTTGCAGCAACTGCATTTTTTAGATCAATTGTATTAAACGGATCATTAATAAAGTTTTTAATGACTTTTGATGCAGTAAGAGAATAGTTATTTAATTTATCAACAGATTTTACCCCAAGAGTAGAAGGCAATTTAATTAGTTTTACAAACAATACAGAAGCTCTATCTGCATTATCAGAATATTTATCACAGCAATCTAAAAGCTCATTATAAATCTGATCTCCGTTTGAATAAAACTCTGTATCTTTTTTGTAAGGTTCAATTGTCGTTTCAAAAACGATTCTTGCGTTTTCTTTGAGCGAAGCACCTGCTTTAATAGTTTCATTAGGCTTCATTTTTTCAACTTCAACTTCAGAAACATAATAATCTGAAGCAACAATTTCAAACGAATCTGATTCAGAAGCTATTTCATCAACTTTAAGAATCTGACTTTCTGGAAATGATTCATCAATAATTGTTTCTGAAAAAGTAATTTCTACTACCGACTGGTTTAAGCCGTTTACAGTATCATCTGAACGCTTAATAGTTCCAGTAGGAACAACTTTATGAATACCATAGACAGGATGCTGTAATTCGCCGTAACCTTTTTCGCACAAACCTGCCTCAAATGCATCTGCATCATCAAAACAGTTTTCACCGTGAAAAGTACAGGTAAGCGGAAATCTTTTTCCACCAATTCCCATCGGAACAACTAAAGCCCCATCCTTTTCTGGAAAAGTAAATGTTGCAGTTTTTAAATCAGTCTCTTTGTTAATTCCAGAAGAATACTTAAATGAGAAAATCTTACCACTTGGGCTTGTATATGTTGCATCCTGAATTTGATTAGTCCATGCCATAGTTTTAAGTTAAACATATTCAATCGTTCAAAACTATACAAAATAGAAATTTGGATAGTTTTCGACAGTGAATAAAATAAAAATAAGAACCGAGGTGAACAAATGGCAAAGACATTTTATGCTACTGCAAAAACAGTCGGTTTAGCATTTCAAAAAGTAATTGATGATGTAGAAAAAACAACAAGAAAAGCCTGTATTAATACCGTAAATATTCAGGCAGCAAAAACAAGAAAAAACTACATTACAAACTTGGAAAAGAATTTAATTCTCAGAAATAAATTTACAGTAAACTCTGTAAGATTTACACAATGTCCAAAAACCGTTACAAGACTAGAAGATATTCAATCAACAGTAGGAGCATTAGATCGTGCCGATTATCTTGCACGCCAGGAAGAAGGAGGAATCCACAAACCAAAATCAGGAACACGCCTTGCAATTGCAACAGATGCAGCAAGAACTTCTAAATCAAAAAGAAAACTTGTAAGCAAGGCTTACCGATTAAATAACTTAAAGCCGGTTTCTGGACCGTTTAATAACCTATCTGCATCTGCCACAAGTAAATCCAGAGTTGTTGCCAGAGCTTTTGTTGCTTCTAAAAATAAAGATTTAGTTATTCATACTAAAAATCATATATTTAGAATTACGAAATTCAATAAAGGTGGAAACAAAATTTTCAATGAAGAACTTTTATATACAAAAAAATATAAACAGACAGTAACACCACCAAATCCAAGTTTACAACCAGCCGCAGAACAACCTGCCAAAGACTGTCAGAAAATATTTAATAATGAAATGGACAAATTATCATCTGGTGGATTTGAAGTATTCTAAAAAAAAAGCACTACTTACAAAAGTAGTGCTTAAAAATTTCATAAAAAAAACAATTTTTTATTTTTTGAAACTATCCAGAATAAACCTGCTCACAGTCTTACCAGATTCCTGAGCAAGTTTTTTCAACTCTGCAATTTCCGATGGTGTACCAGAAATTGAAATATTGCACCGTCTGGCTTCCGCATCTTTTTTAGGTCTGCCACCACCGTGATACCCATAACCAGAATATTTTTTTTCTTCACTCATAATTAAACTCCAGCAATTTTCAAAACAACATTGATAACATTTACCACAATAAGAATAATAAGCAGTACATCAGTTCTATTAAGTTTTGCCATATTGACCTCCATCAAAAGATTTCATATAGTAAAACCGTTCAAGGCTTTTCAGTCTTGAACGGGCGAAACACCTAAACTACTTAAGGTTTAGGAAGATGGTCAAGAAGTATTCCAAGCAGGCTAACCAGAATTGCAATCAGTGCCAGCTTGTCACTTCTTGACCATTTTTTTTTCTTCTTTTTCACATCGTCTTACCTCCTGACATTTATTATATTACTGCCTTCTATTTGTTTTGTCAATACAAAAAACAAAAAAAAAGTTAAAAAAAATTACCGCCCAAGAGGTGAGCGGTAAAAAATAATCATAAAAATATTTTATCTATCTTCAATCGTTAATTCAAAATTAGAAGCTAATTCATTTACATTAATTAAAGGCATCTGAATCTGAGAAAAACCTGCATTTAATAATACAGAAGTTACTGAAGCTCTCAAATAAGGAAAAAGAATTGCCGGTGCCTGTATCTTTATTAATTTATCCTCAATCTTACTTTCTGATGTTCCGACTCCTTTAAATAAACCTGAAATGCAGAATCTACCTTTCGCAATTTTCTCTTCAGGATTATCGTTATTAACAAGTTCCATATCTGTTGCAAAACTTACAACATACAGAACTTCATTAGGAACTGTATATCTTATAGGATTTGAAAGTGCAAATTTAAATTGAGCATGATAATTTGAAGCATCAGCAAGATTCAATATACCTAAAGTTTTTTCCGTTTCAAAATTCATTGTATCAATTTTATAACGGATAAATTGAATTCCTGATTCTATGCTACCAGACATGAACTATCTCCATTAAAAACTTCTGAATAGAAAGCTCTTGCAGCAGGAAGAGTTACATTGCCATAAAAAATCTCATCAACATTAATAGATTCGCATTTTTCACATTCAGCAATCTGTTCTTCCAAATGATTTCTATACTGTCTGAACGCTTCTGAATTGTTGGAAAATTCATTGAAAAGTTCTTCGTCAGTTTTAGAATTTAAATCCTGAACAATATCGTTCATCATCTGTAAAATAATTTTACTTGCCATCTGCCCATCTCCTGGAAACTATAGCTTTTTCATGTCTAACACAATGTATTTCTACACATTCTCTAGAAAACATTGTGTTATAAAAAAAATCATCTTTTTTAGATTTTTTAGTATAAATCCCTTTTATTACATCAATCTGCTGGTTAAAAATCTTGTAAGTATTAAAAATTAAATCCAGTTTTAATCCAACACATTGATCCAAAGTTAAATGGTACTTTTCTAACTTTTGTTTAATACCAAAAGAAAGAACCTTATCTGCTTTATCATACATCTGAGCAAGCAATTCTTCATATTCAGGATCCTGAATATTGAGGAAATGATCTTCATCATCAGTATTTATTACAGCAGAAACTATACGTTCCTTTTCTTTTTCAGTTTTCCACCAGTTAGCCTGTGAATAAGAATCCCAGAAATACATTCCTGTTCCCAGGTATTCTAAATCTTCACTTATTATTAATGTACCATCTGAAATAAACTTTTCACATCTTATAGCATCATTAGCGTGAAAACCAACCATCTAAATATTTAACTCCTATAAAGAAAGAGAAAAAAATAACGCTAATAATATAGCATTTTTTTATTAATAGGGTCAAATAAATATTTATTCATATTCACACATATATAAAAATATCGGTAAATACTAAATTTAATATAATAATATAGTCCCCCATATTCCACTAAAACAGAAAAAAAACTTGACAAACTCCCCACATCCCGTTATTCTAAAACTGTTCACAATTCATCTAGCGGAAATCCGCACCCGATACTGGCGGTTTTTTTATGCCCAAATTCCTAAACTATTGGAATTTTTGCACCGAAAAACTATACTGTAAATATTGAGTCCGACTGTCTGGAATACCGTGAGGTTCCAGGCTCCACTAGATGGGAGTGAACAACAGTAGGGCTCTTTTTTTATGTCCGCTTAATAAATCATCTAGGAGGCAGATTATGGCAATGTTCAAGTCTAATCGCCACGCCGAAAAGGCACCAAAGCAGGAAGCAAAATTCCTTCCTGAAATCACAGCTCTTGCAGAAGAAATCAGAAATCGTTTCTGCGAGAATCCAACCCTTATTCTTCAGTCAAAAGAAAACCGCCGCTTATGTACTGCAGTATTTGCAATGTGGGAGAGTGCTTATGAAAATTAACGAACCACTAAGCGTATTGCGATACTTAAACAAAGGTCTTTCTATGGCATCCATTGGAACCCAGCAGTCAGCAACAGCTTCTGAACTCGGAGTTCCAACAGATACAGCAAGACTCCAGAATCTTTTTGATTTTATTCATGACCTTTATATTCTTTCAACAATTGCACTTAAACTTTCTGATCCAGAATATGAAAGCAAGGAATTGACATTCCAGGAAAAGCTATTTCTGGAAGAGTTTTATCTTCCAGAAATAGAAGATGTAGAATGTGAGGAAGGAGATTAAGCCATGAATGAAATCAATAAAGAAAGTTTTTACCAAAGCATAGATGACCTGGAAATTTATGCACAGCTGCTTGTTTCAATTAATCCGGAACATCAAATCAATACGGATGTAATTCAGAAAGTAGGATTAAAACTTACAGAAATTTCTAAAAATCTTGTGAAATTTTCTTTAACACTGCAGGATGCATAAAATCACGAAATCTTAAAAAAAACGGGGTAGTTTGTCATCAATCGACAAATTACCCCATTTTATATAAAACCCCCGTTAAAACCCCCTGTTTTTTGCGAGTTAGAGGGTATTTTGCAGACAGGTAACTGTGTAAAAAGTGTGTAATTCAGACAGATATCCACAGTATCCACAAAGTTATCCACAATTATTAAAGCCCACCAGAATTTGTTGTTTTTACATTAATTGGAGGAGCCTTACCTGACACAGTACCAGTAACGCCTTTTGGTAAATTTACATTTACATCAACAGAGTTATAAGTTTCTTCTCTGCTGTAAGCCATTCGTTCACCCTGAGTTACTGGAGCAGAATTCATTGTGTTTCGTAATCCGGAAACTTTATCAGCACCCATTGCAAAGTATTTGCCAATGCCAGGAATGTTAGAAAGCATATTAAGCATATTTTCTATCGGAGCAAGAATTCCGCTAAGAATTGCCATTCCAATCTGTTTGATTCCGGCAAGAATTCCACCATCAGAAAAAGCTTTCTTAATATTATCAAAACTTTCAACAATGCTGTTAATCACACTAAGAACCATACCTATAGGACCAAGTAAAAGTCCCCACTGAGAAGCAAAGTTTCCAACCCATGTAATAGCTTCTGTAATGGCAGTAATAACAGTATTAAATGCAGTAATCAAAGCATTTACAATAACATCCCATACTCTCTGAAGCACGGCAACAATTTCTTCCCAATGAGCCTTTAATAATGCAATGACACCAATTAAAGCTCCAATTGCAATAACAAGAATTCCAATAGGATTTGCAGCCATTACACCGTTAAGAAGCATCTGGACTCCGGCAACAGCCATTGTAATTACTTTGTATGCAGCAAAAGCTCCGACAACGCCAAAAATCAATTCCTTAAAATTCCAGATTGTAGAAATCAGTTTTGTAACAAAATTAATAACATCAGGAAGACGATCCAAAACCCAGATGATCAGATTAATAATTGGAGTAGGGTCAAAATCCTGAACCATTTTGATTAATTTCTGTAAGCCAGTACTTCCACCATTTTCCATGATTGCTTTACCAAAACTAAGTTGTTTATCTTCAAAAGCACTCATGAGAGTAGCAATCTGTCCCTTTAATGATTGTTCCTGGACTCTGGCAATTGCAGCTGCAGTTCCTGCAGAATTTTCCAATGTATCAACATATTCTTTAATCTGGTCAGTTCCTGCACTCATCAAAGTTAAGAAGCTTCCCACATTACGCTTACCAAAAATATCTTCCAAAGCTTTGTTTTTAGTCTGCTCATCAACGTCAGCCAATGCACTTTCGAATTGTCCTAAGATATCAATAATCGGAAGCATATTTCCCTGAGCATCATAAACTTCAATACCAAGCCCTTTAAGAGCTTCAGAAGCAGTCTTACTTGGTGCACCAAGATTAAGCATAACATTACGCAAAGCAGTTCCGGCTTCTCCGCCTTTAATACCTGCATTGGCAAGAACGCCAATCATAGCAGAAAATTCTTCCAGAGTACCGCCCATAGAAGTAAAGGTTGAAGCACCGTTTTTCACAGATTCAAACCACATATTCATGTCTGTATTCGCCATGTTTGTAGTTTTTGCTACAACATCAGAAATTCTTCCAAGATATCCGGCAAGCTCATTTTCATCCTTTGCCGCACTTGCAAAACCAAATGCACCAAGAGCATCTGTTGCCATATCTACAGCAGAAGTTAAATCAATACCTGCAGCAGTAGCCAAGTCAGTTGTTCCCATAAGTAAAGCCATTGACTGCTTACTAGTCATACCAGCCATGGCCATCTTATCAAGAGCACCTGCTGCATCCGTTGCACTGTATTTAGTCTGAGCTCCAACTTCACGGGCTGCTGCCTGTAAAAGTTCCAGATCTTCTCCAAAAGTTGCACTGGTAACATCCAGATCTTTAAATTTTGAACCGGCTTTAGTGATGGAATCTTCAAACTCAATATATTTTTTTGTAGAATCAACAAGTCCTGCAGAAACAGCAGCAAGACCACCAACTACAGCAACCTTACCCATAGTTTTTACAGTCTGGCCGAACTGCTTCCACTTTAATTGAGCTTTAGCAATATCTTTGCTCCAGGCATCAGAAAAAGCTTTTGAGCTAAGTCCCATTTTTTTAATCGGAGCGGAAATTCCGTCTAAAATCTTAAATGTGGTTTCAATTGAATATTTACTTGCCATCTTTCTTTTCCTTCATCTGCTTCTGAAGCTTTACTAATCCAGCAATAAGCGGATCATAAAAAAAACGAACCTGACGAACAGTTATATCGTCAGGCATTATTGGCAGATGGTAATCCATATATATTTGACGAATCATCACAGGAATACCTTCTGCCGCTTTTACTTTTTTCTCTCGACCATTAACCGCAATATTTACGGCTAGATAGATAAAAAAAGCTGTAATACCGACTGGAAAAACTTCCAATCCTTAATGTTCATTAAACCAAAGTAACCAACATCAAGACCTGTAAGAGCAGACATTGCTCCATGTAATTTATGTACACTTTGTGTTTCTTTGTAACCATCAGTTCCTAAAAACAATTTACCTGTAGGACTTTTGATTTTAATAACCTTACCGGTCAAATTATCACTTTCATAATTTCCAAGTGTGTAAGAAAGTTGATCATCATCAACTTCACAGCGTCCTTCCATAATTGCTTTTACGATACGTTTTTTGAGAGGTTCAAAATCCTTTTTCTCCTCATCGCTCATCATGTTTACATCACAATCAATTTCGTTTGCTTCACACCACGCTGTAAAATCTTTTTCTGCAATTTCTTCTGCAATAACAATTTCCTTTTCCATTTTTTGTTTTCTCCTAAAAAATAAATTTAAAAAAAAGGGGAGTTGCCTCCCCATAAGGAAAAAACGCCCAAAGGAATGAGCGTTTTTTATTCAAAATTAAACCTTTTCCAGGTCGCCTTCCAGGTTAATTTCAACTGTGTTTTCACCAGAATTTTCTTCCAACTCATCAATAAGCTGCATATTTCCAGAATAAACAGTTCCATCAACCTTTGTTGCTGTAACCGGAAAATCTTCAAGACTGTTCTGACAATCCTGAAGGAATTCTAAATCGCCCTGTGAATCATCAAGATTTACACTAAATCCATTTAAGTGGCCAATATGACGAATTTTCTTTGTACTGTGAGAACCATCTCCATGTACAATAGTTTCGTTATGGAAACCACTAAGCTGAATGTTAGCTTCATCATCTGCTTTACAGGTAAAACGTCTGTTATTAATAACAATACTTTCAAGAGCACCACTTGCCATGATTAACCTCCAATGTAGAATCCAAAGTACAAATCAGTACTTGAAACTTCTACGTTTCCACTTAATTTAACTGGGAATTTTACATTTAAGCGTTTTGGATTTTCGCTATCAATTTTTACATCCAAGTTATTCTTTGTAAATTCAAAGTCCTGACAAATAGCTTTATCACAAAGACTTCTTGCAAGATTCAAGAACCAAGTCTTTACAGTCTTAGGCTGAATTGCTTTAGGGTTGCTTGTTACATCTGCATCACCAATTAAAGGAGCTCCTTTAAGATCATCTGCTTCCATAAGCAATCTACAGTTATAAACAATGTTCATAAGCTTCATAATGTCTACAACATAACGACGGCTAGGATATTTTCCTTCAGCTGCAGGATGATACATTGTAATAATGTCATTAAGTTCAGCAACAGAACCAGTTTTAATGTTTGTAGAAGCACCCTTCATAACACTCTGGTTTCTTACTGCATAAAGTTCCTGATCAGAATCAGCACCGGCAACAAGCCCTTCCAAAAGACCTTTATAGCCCTGAGCTGGATTTGCATCTGCAGTTGTAAGAATATCATTTACCATTGCTTTAGCAGCAATTACATAAGGCAATTCTGGAGAACCAACCGAAGTTACCAATGCATTAATAAAGTCATCTGCACGACCTTCTGTTACACCAGTACGAGTTCCATAATCGTCAGTACAACCATGGAAAACAATTACAGGCATTTTTACAAGATCACTCCAACGATCTTTTCCCCATACCATAAACTTATCAAGAACTCCTGCAGCTTTATAATCACCACAGAAAAGAACTGCTGTTTCCCAAATAGCTTTTACTTTATTCAAAGCTGTTTCTACATCAGGATCTGTTGCACCACCTGTAAGCTGTTCACAAGTAAATACAATACCTGCTACAGTTGATTCAACAAAAACCTTAATAAGGTTTCCTACAGTACCAGCTGCTTTTGCAGTAAGTGTAATAGTTCCATCTTCACCATTACCTGCAGAAACAGGCATATCAAGTTCACCTTCAATTGCATCCTTGATTTTTCCAAGAACAACAGCTGCAGTATCTCCAGAAGCAATAGCAACCGATACTATAATACCTCCAATAAATACTCTTGCACTTCCACTACTTGTAGCAGAACCTGTAGCTGCAATTGTTCCCTGAGCCTGTGAAGCACCGCTGGCATTAGCAAGCGGATAAATAGTTACAGGAAACGAAGCTCCAGAACCCGACATAGGGTAAAGCTGTTTAGCTGCCAAATGCAATGGCGAACCAAAACCGAAGCGTTCTCCAACTTCACTTGCAGAACCTTCACATTCATACTTGTCCTCAGTGTATACAACATCTTTGTTACCCACACCAATAACAATCAATCGCTGTGGCAACATAGCTGCAGCACCAGCATTAAAGTTTTTGTACTGTACACCAACACCAGTTACACGGCTTACAGCACTAGGCGATACACTCATTCTATCCTCCTGAATTTATCCCACTACCTGACCGTTTTCATCGCTGATAACTACAGGCATAATTTCCATCATTTCTCCATCCTGAACAGGAGCATCACAATCATAAGAAACATTGACTGTAAGTCTGTCCAGAACAACCTTTCCTGCAGATTCTGTCATTGCTACAGAACCTACATCTTGTTTTATAATTTGAACTCCACCTACAATTCCCCGTAATTTAAGGTAAGTGTAGGCATCACTATCAAGAATTTTTCTAATACATCTGGCAAGCTTCATTGCTTTAAGTGCAGCATTACGGCCTGCAAAAATTCCCGAAGTATTACCGCTTTGGTAACAATCAATATAAAAAGTCGCAGTTTGCTTACTCTTGTTTACAGAAGCAGAACCTGCGTTATCTGCATCACTTTTATCATAAACAACATTTACACAAGGAAATAAATCCCTGTCACCCCCTGCAGAAAGAGGTTCATCATTTTGAATTAAAACAGCACATTGATAATCATCCATAACAGGATCATCATCAGCTACTGCCAAATCATACTGGTTATCCATTTCAAGTTTTATAATGGCCGCCAGTTGATCTCTGATAATTTCAATGTTATCTGGTTCGTTTAATCGTTCTGTAATTTGTGGAATCATAAATCTAAACTTAACCAAGCCCTCGCAATACCAAGTGTTCTGTCTGGTTCCACACGAACTACATAACAGTTCCATTCTTTTCCTGTCATATCAGAAAAAGAACATTCCCACCCACGACCAGGAACAACATAATTCCCATTTTTCATGACACTGGACATTCTCCACATAGCACTTATAGTTCTAGAAGAAACCGCATTGCCTTCTGTGTCATACGAATATCCAATATCATTTACCCAGCCCTGAATCTGAAATTCTTCCCCATCAGGACTGGATAAGGTGATATTACGGGCACTTCCATAATTTCCATCTTCAAGCGTAAAACCCAGATCTTTTTCTGCAAGTTCCCGTAATCCCATTTATTTTCCTTCAGAAGTAGATTCGCTGTTGTCAGCTGTAGCATCACTAGTAGATTCGCCGTTATCAGCTGTAGCATCACCAGTAGGTTTGCCGTTATCAGTTGTAGCATCACCAGTAGGTTTGCCGTTATCAGTTGTAGCATCACCAGAAGACATAATTTCTTTGATTGAACCTTTTGAAATGCATGAAGCAAAATCTTTTTTATCAGCAAAAATTTTTTCGCTGATTTCTTCACCAGCCACATAAATGTGACCGCCAGATGTAAAACTGTAGCCTTTAGCTACAACATATTTTTTTTCTTTCTTAGCCATGAACAACTCCTATTACTAGTCAGCAGCAACAGTATTAAGACAGCCAAAGCGGTCAATAGATACAGGAATACAAAGAGGACGTGATTTTGTTTCAGCAACGTATGTATCCTGGTTTGTATCCATGAATACACGGTTATGAACACGAATATATCCGTCATAAGTTACTTCAGAAGGAATTACAGAAGTAAATGGTTCAAGCATACCAAGAGTAGGAACACCACCGAATACACAACGGAAATCCAAATCTTCAATAGCAGCAGAAACAACAACCTTATCTGGATCCATAAACTTGTATTTTGTATCACCAACAAGTTTTTCATAAGAATCATTGTATGTCCAAAGTTCAAGATGGAATGTACCAATATCGATATAACCCATATAACGGCCACCACGATTTTTCAATCCAGGATTCAATGCACCAAGCCCCAAACCGTCTCTCTTTACAGCTTCTTTAAAAGCTTCATTTTTTAAAGCCTTGTTCCATGCATTTTTACCAAAAATTGCAATAGAAGGGTCAGCTTTACCGTCATCATTTACAGCTTCACACAATGCTTCCAAATCAGTCATAGGATCAGCACCATCAGCTCCCCAAGAAGTAGTAACTCTAGGGAAATGGCTTTCTTTTACTGGGTAGTTCAATGTATAAACATCTTTTGATTCTTCATCCTGAAGAACCAAAGCACCAGTCTGTAAAATCTGAGCAGCCTGCAATTCAACAGATTCCTTAACCATTTTGTGCATACGTACAAAACAAGATTTTAGCTTGTTGAACAAACGTCCAAGCCAAGCACCAACTTCAGCAAATTCGCTTTCACCAGGCTGACGTTCCATCAACTGGAACAAATCAACAGGATAACCAAGAGAAATAAGAGGTGGAGTAAACTTTTCAGTGTTGAAATCTTCAGCACTTACAAGAACTTTACCTGTCTTAATGCTCTTCATGTAAGGAGCAATCTTTGCACCGTTTCTTTCGATGTCGATTTCAACAGTGTTTGTTTCAACATAATCTTCAGCTTCTGTTTTGAAGAATGTACTGAAGAATCCACGTTTGTTCATTTCAACGTTGTCTTTAAAAAATTTAAGAATAGATCTTAAAAACTGTGGCATAATTATTTACCTCTCTAATTAATTCATTTCTGTTACAGGAACAGCAACAATAGACCAATTTCTGAGTGAATCTGCCTGAACAGCAGTAGCAGCAGAAGAACCAACAAGCAGAGCTTTAGAATTTACTCTACCAGAAATCAAAACTCGAAGAGGAATATCTGCAGAAGAGTTTCCTGAGTTGATTACATCATCAACAAGAACTCCCATTCCAACTTCATTACTTCCACCTGCAGAAGCAACAAATTTTCCTTCCACAGTCTGAACAATAGTTCCAGCTTTTACAGTAGTATTACCAGCTACTGTAAGAACACCAGTTCTGAATTCATTTTCACCAAGACCAATACGAACACTTTTGTGTTCAATAACTTCATAGTTAGCCATGATTAAGCCTCCAATCCTGTTTCCTTAAGGAAAGCATTAACTGCAGCAGAAGCAGCTTCATCTTTAGAAGGTGGAGTTACAGTTTCTGGTACAGTATCCTGTGCTCTAGCATTTTTAAGAGCAGTTTTTGTAAATACTTCGTGGTATTTAGCCACACAAGCATTGTCAGAACAATTAACGCCAGAATTAATGAATTCAACAGCAGCGTTAATGTCGCCGGAATCAGAAGCCATCTTCAAGTGGCTCTGAACTCTTTCACGTTCAGCATCCGAACCAATCTTTACTGCAGCAGCATAAAGTTCAGGTTCTTTCGCTTTAAGTTCTTCAAGAGTCATAAAAGTCTCCTCGTTGCCGGAAACATCCGGCTTAAAATTATTTTCACTACTTACAAAAGTAGTTTTGTCCTGTGTAGGAATAAGTGTAGCAAGACACGCTACAGCTTCTTTTCTGGAAGTACTGAAAGCATTTGCATTTTCTCTTGTTCCAGATTTCATTTTTGACTGCATACTGTCAAAAGCAGCTTTTGCAGAAATAATCGCTGTGTTTTTCATTGAATCAAAACTTGGTTCAATTCCATCTGCCGTGTCATTATTTGTCACGGTGATAATTTCATCAGCAAAACCTTCATCAACAATTTCCTGACCATAAAGCCATGTGTCATCATCCATCATTTCTGAAAGTTCTTTACGGTTTTTCTTTGTTTGGCGTTCATAAATATCACGCTGAAGTTCATCTATCCGTAAAGTTTCTTTTGCAGTTTTTTCCATTGCTCTATGGTCGCCAATTTCCAGAGTCCAGCAGTTGTGAATCATATAAATGGAGTTATCTTCAACAATAATTTTGTTATCAGCATTTCCTGCTTTAGCGGCAAGAGCAATCATGGATGCAGCAGAAGCTGCCATACCACGAATGTATGTTTCAACTTTGTGAGTTTTATCTCTGGCAAAAGAGCGGATCATATTAAATATGGACACCATTTCATAAAAGTCACCGCCAGGAGAATCAATAACAATTTTCACATCATCACCATCAGCAACTGAATCAAGCTGTGTTTTAATGTCACGAGCCTGAATACCAAACCAGCCACCAATTTCTTTATCAATAAGAATTTCTTTCATACTTCAAAACGTTAACTTCTTTAAAAGTTCAAAACTATACAAAAATTAAAAAAAATAAAAAAAAAGAACTACTTACGTAAGTAGTTCTTAAATTATTATCCAATCTTAAAAATTCGCTTGCTGTAAATAAATCCGGTTTGTACAGTTTTGCTGTTTTGAAGAACCCCTTTATCATCTGGAGTTTCAAAATGACCAATACCTTTTTTACCGTTCTCTTCAGTTTTGGCCCAGAAGTCAATTTCAATTTCTCCTGGTAAAGCTTTATAATCCCGTTCAGCTTTTGATACAGTACATTTATGCCCAATCAGGTAAGACATAAACTCGTCAGGACTGTTTACATAAAAATTATTCGAATCCGAATAATCCTTAAAATTAAAATCTATCCATCCGAACTGAATACCTTCAACCAATGCTTTTTCAAAATAAGTTTCATAAGCACGGACTAAAGCCCCATTTGCTCTCAACCATTTTTTCGCCGCTTTAATAATACAAAAAGCATAACATCCATTATTTCCGGCACTTAAATAAAAACTTTGAATATGATCCATCGGATCTTCGTTAGTTTTAATTTCTGTCTTTAAGTTCATTGTATTCCTCTCTCCTTCCTTCGTATTCGATTTTAAATTTAGCAAGTTCAATAAACCAATCACTAGAGATTTTAATATCGTTATCATTCAGTTCTTCCCATCTGTCACATTCAGGAAAATCCGGAAAATTAATTTCTGGAATATCTCTGCTACTAATTTTATTTTTTGTTACACAAGATGTCGCCGGCAGCAGAAATCCTGCTATGCTTAGAACCAGTATTAAGTTTTTCTGACTTTTTCTTAACTTCATCATCAATTTCCTTTTTCACATCAGCTTTAGTTTTTTCCCAATCCAGATCACTTTTTAGTTTTAAATTTTCTGTTTTAGCTTCACTAAGTTTTTTTGATTTATCCTGTAACATCAAATCCAGAATAACAACAACAATAAATAAAAATATGATTACACCAAATAAAACGCCTACCATTCTTTTCCCTCGCTTTCGTGCTCAACGTATTTTACATACCAGGCAAAAATAAAAGTTTCAGTAATATTCATGATTAAAAGAAAAATAACTAAAGCAATCATTCTTCTTTCTCACCAGTAGCAATCTTATTACCCTCTAATCCACCAATCAGCAGTGAAATCAAAATAAAAATTGCAGAAATAAAAATCGAAAACATCGAATTCAAATCTATTCCAGTTCTTTTAACTTGAATCATGCCAAATGCAATCATCAAAACATAACTAAAAACGCACAAAGCATAGCGGAATATTTTCATTTCCTTAAATTCACCCGGTGGTAAAAGCTTTGTCGTTTTAATCATGTTCCATACATCAAGTCCAAGATACGTTGTAAGAATCAGTACATAAAAAATACTTACATCATCACAAATCTTAGGACATAACCAGATAACTGCTCCCATAATTACAGATGCAATTACATATAAAAGACTCTTAAAAACTTCCACGATTATTTCCCTCCAATCTTTCCGTAGATATATGCAGCAATACCTGTTGCAATCATAACCCCTAAAGTAGCAAGCACTTTCAGAGCACCTTTCCACAACAGTTCTTTTGGTGCGTCCTGAATAACCTTTATTTTTTCTTCAAGTTGTTTTGTCCGTTCATTGCAATCTTGTTGCTGCAATCGAACGTTTTCCTCAATCTTTTGAAAATGCTCCCAGTCGTTATCAAGTTTTTCATCAAAACGCTTTAATACAGATTGCGTCTGCCTGAGAGTGTCTTTCATTTCCTCGTACTGTTCATGAAGCTTTTCCTGAATTTGTTCCTGATTTTTTTCCAGCTTATCAACTTTCTTTCCAAAGTCATCAAGTCTGGCCTCTGTTCTTGCATCTTTTTCAGCTGTCTCTCTACTCAATTTCATAATCATTTCATAAATTTTTTCATCATTCATACAAACCGCCTAAGCACTACTTACGTAAGTAGTTACTGTAAATTCTCCATGACATCTGTAAGCTGCATAATAGCTTCTTCCAGTTTTTTAGAACTTTTACCATTTTTTTCCAGTGCTTTTTGCAATTCATATAAATTGGACATAGCAGCTTCAGTATTTTCACCCTCAAAGTTTTCTAAGTCATAAACCGGTTTGCCGTTATTATCTTCATCAGCATGAGGAACAAAACCAATTTGAGCCATATATTTTCTTTCACGGGCCAAAGTCTGCATAACTTGACGGAATCCAAGCCCACTTGTTTTTCTGCATTCAATATCATAAGTACTGAATCCAGCATCAACAGATTTTTGACTTGCATTAACTTCTTTAAGTGGATCCACAGAAGGACGGCTTAAACCAGTCCATACACAGCTGAGCCAAGCAGCTTTCTGTTTCCAAAGTTCAGGAGTAAATACTGCAGTAATCAAACCAGGAACATCAATCTGATTATTTAAACAAGATTGAATGACAAATTCTTCATAAATAGGTTGGCAAATATTTCTGGCGTTTTTCTTTACACGGTAATTAAGATAAACCTGAAATTCATTATTTGCCTGACGGCTTGCAGAATAGTTACTCTGAAATTTCAACATAGCAATTTCAGGAGGAACTTCCAACGCCCAACAAATACCACTTAAAATAGCTTGTTCAAAAGCTCCGTAATTAACATTAGGACGGTTTGTCTGAAAACTCTGAATTTCTTCACCAGGAGCAAGATCGTCAAAGATTGTTCCAGGTTCCATAATTCTCATATCTCTTTGAGCAGGACCTGCAGAAACATTTCCATTTTGAGGTTCAGCATCAAGAGTATTTAATCTCTTTAATCCATCACTAGGACGACTTCCAACAGTAGCACTAGGAGACTTCTTTACAAACAAAGCAAGCATTGCATTAACAACAGCAGCACGGCTTTCTGCATCTCTATAGCGATCCAGTTCCTTAAGCATATAAAGAATACAGGCAAGAAGAGGCTCTCCTCGTACATCATCAATTAGCTTTTCCGTACCGTAAACCATCCAGCTTATGACACGGCCGCTTTTTTCACCGTAACAGGGAATACGCTCCATAACAAGTTCGTCATTTTTCCATGTCTCAACATGGTAAGCCACATGACGGCCATATTTATCAAGTTCAACACCGTCTTTAATTATGTTACCGCTTCTAGGCTGGTAACTTGCCGGAGTCTTAATGTAATTACCGTTAATCCAGTCCCAGTAAGGAAGACCAGTCTGCTGATTTATTCTGGAAACAATAATACCGTCTCCACAAACAATAGATTCAAAACGTACCTGTTCCTGGAAATCGCCAAAAGTCATACGCTTACGGTAATCAAAGACATTTTTAGATTCAGAATATATTTTGAACTGTTCAGTAAGCATCTCTGAAAAAACAATACCTTTTTCTTCTCTAGCCTGATCATCCATTTTTGGCCATAGAATCATAGAATTGACAGTAGAAGTTCCTACAATACCAGTAAATATTTCATTTCTAAGAAGACGTTTAATAATACCTTTTGCATAAAGATTTTCTTTGAACAGCTGTAAACTGCGTTTTCGTAAAGTCCAATAATCAACAAACTCAAAAACTTTAGTTGGACCAAAAGAACCTGGAAACTTATCACCGTTCCAGGTAGAATTCACAACATCAGCAATATAACATGAATAGTTATCAATAGTTTTTTCAGTAATCTGCATATTAATACCCCGGTACAATCTGACGGGCTGCAGATCCGTGCAACCCAAGTTTTCTTTCAAGCTGGTCAATTTCGCTGAGAAGTCTTTCTCTCTGCAAATGCAAAGATCCTAAATCCTGACGTTTTACTGTCTGTCTGTTCTGTCCGGTATCCAATGTATATTCAGTTACTTCATTCTGAGTAAGTGAATATATAGCCTGTTCAACTTTATCAAGTAAAGCTCTTGTATTAGCAAGTTTTTCTTGCCAGAAAGAAACAGTGTCCATATTTGAATAAGAATTATCTAATAGCATACTTTGAACGTTAACTGTAAAAGATTTTGAAAACTATACAAAAACAAAAAAAAGGGAAGTATAACCAACGGTTACGCTTCCCTTATTACAGAAGTAAGTACTAAATGGATTCCCATCTATTTCACACTTACAAAGATATAAGAATTAAACTTTCAAAACTATACAATTTTGAAAAAAACTACTTACGTAAGTAGTTATTTCAATTTATCAAGCACATTATCAATTGATTCTGTTATTTGTCTTCCTAAAGAATTTATTACACCTGCAGAAAACTCAGCAGGTCCATCAGGATCCTGATTAATCATCAACTCACCAAGAGCTTTTATTTTTAAAAGTTCCTCAATTGCATCTAAATTCATTTTTTTATAAACTCCTCGCCAATTATGGCACTACTTACGTAAGTACTATTTTTTTTTAATTTTAATTTACACGTGTATCAATATAAAATGCTCCACCTTTTGCTACCTTCCAGAATGCATTCCAGTCAAGATAATTTAAAAGTAAATCATTCCTACAAATATCTTCGGCAAAAATTTCAAGTGCAGCATAGTTATAAACCTTAGTATCAAAACCATGGTTTGCTGCACCAAACTTCGCACGCCAAATAGTTTTAAGCCATTTATTTGTAAGTTTGTCATAAACTTCAACTTTCTCTTCAGCTTCAAACATTTTGAAATAATCATCATGAAAATCTTCAGGAAAATTAATGTACCAGTCAGGCTGAAAACTATTTTCATTCCACAATAATTTATTCATTGAATAACTTATTCTGTCCTTAAGTTTACCAGTATTTACATGGTAAGCCAGAGGAAGCCCGATTCTGTCCAGTGTAGCCTGATTAAACCTCTGGTAAGTTTCACCGCCCTTAATCCAATCCTGACCTTTAGTTGCATAAACGCCGGAAGAAAAACGGCCACAGAAAGCATAAACCCAGTCAGTATAGTGACCAGAGTCTATAACAGTCATGGCAATACGGTATAGTTTTCCATCATCACTTTCATAAATCTTATTTTCAATAAGCTCTGCAAGTTCATTCCAAGGACCGTTGAAATCTTCAGTAGCTCCATCAATACTGAAAAAATCTATAGTCCATTGAATACCTCTGTCAGAATATCCTGTAATTTCCACATAAAGTTTATCTTTCTGAACATCCACAGAACAGATCACAAGAAGAACAGGGCTTCCTGCATCCTTCAATGCCATTTTATTAGGAACAGTTCCTCGGGCAAAACCAAAACGCTTGAACAGAATAGCCTTGTCGTATCTGATCTGTTCATTCATCTCTCTGAACGGTAAGCCCTGCATAAGGTTTCTGAAAACTCTGTACGCTTCTTTATCCCTTACACGGTTGTTCTTAATATCCCAGCATACCGCCCATTTTCGAACCATATCTTCCCATGTCAAAAGCCCTGGAAGGTTGTAAATAGGCGAAATATGAAAACTTCTGGTTCCGGCTTCTATCGGTTTATCAACAGTTGCTACCCAGTGTCCCTTTGGAATTATTTCAGACTTATGATAATTTTTCATAATCTGACCACAATGAGGACATTTATATCCTACCGTACTCATAATAGGATTCCATTCCTCATCATTTTCCCAGACAATACCACCAATCTGCTTATTACTCTGGTCCCATACCGCCCATTCCAATTCCATTTCAGTACCACAGAACTTACAAGGAACAAGGTATTTTTCCTGAGTACCAAGCAGAAACTGCTTGTAGATTTTACATCCCTGTTCAGTAGTCGGTGTACTCTGGAAAAGGATCTTGCTATTGTTAGGGTAGGCAGAAGCACGAGCTTCGGCCAAATCTACAACAGTACCTTCACCGGCAAGTTTATCAGGCATAACAGAAAGCTCATCTACAAGAATGATTCTGTAAGACATATTTCTGAAGCTTTTAGGAGTAGAAGCAGAAGCTGCATATAAATAACCGCCTGCATACTCAATATGCCTTGCCGTATCACCTGTAGATTTTGAACGTGCTGCTTTTCTTGACTGACTTCCAATCTTACCTCTAAGACCGGCACCATCAATCATCTTATCAACCTTAATGCTCATTACATTTTTTGCCATATCATCGTCAGGTTCTACAAGAAGAACCGGAGCTGGATTACAGCCGATGTAATAAAGCAAAACTGGTTCCAGAAGAGAAGTTGTAGCTGCCATCTGTACACCTTTAAGCAATACAACTTTTCTGCATGGATTATCCGGAGAAAAAATATCAACAATTTCTCTAAAAAATGGAGCACGATCAAAGCTGAATTTTCCCGGAAACGGTGTAAGTTCCTTATCCAAATATCTAACTTCCTCAGTATACACTGACGGAAGTTTGAAATTTCGCTCATGAATAACTGCTTCAAACTGCTGGATGAGAAAATCTATATCACCGTTTGTAATATCACATACATTCATTATTTAACAAAAAAAGAACTACTTACGTAAGTAGTTCGAATATCCTCCTGCATCAATCCCATTAATTTGGTATACAATCCCAAATGTTTATTTTTCATAAATAACCTTAATTCCAAATAACCGTGCAATTTTTCTTTCAATTCTTGCACCAGGAGATCTTCTCCAGTTTTTCATCATAAAAATTTCATCACATAAAATAAGTTTTGCAACATCAACACTCATACATTGTTTCCAGGTAAATCTCAAATAATCTTTCTGCTCCATAATGATTTTTACAGGATTAATAACCTGTTTGTGCTGAGACTGTAAAAACAATTCAACTTTTTCAAAATCTCTTTTGAAATTCGGATTACCTGTTATTTTGCCGCTAATATAAATCAAAATTAAACCTCGTTCACATCAACAAGTTTAATACTCATGTGATTTTGTACCTGTTCATAATTATGACTAACCATCAATGGTAATGTCTGCTTTATAACATCAGTCACTTCCTTAACGGCTTGCTTACTTGATGAAGCTTCAACGTTTTGTATATCAAACGGAAGTTGTATTACTAAGCAAACATTATATTTCATAAAAACTCCAATAAAAAAATAAAACGCCCGAAGAGGAAACAGCGTTCAGGGAATTTCTTCCGCTTGCTCGTACTTTCTTTTATTCTTAAACCTTTTCAGTTTACGGATAGTAGAACGGTGTTTTTACTTTCCAACGAGACTGGATTTCCTATAACCATCTATCCGGGTATTTCCCCTTGTAATCGGGTCGAGATACCATTCTCCTTTTATCTGTCCTTACAGGATTTACAGAAACAACTCATACCTGAAAGCAAGCTGGCCACCCAAACATCCAGCAGGCATAAAAGCCAAAATCAAACTACTTACGTAAGTAGTTATTTACTTTTCATAAAATCTTTCAATTTTCTTGATTACTGCAAGAAGTTCAATATCTGCATAAATATCTTTTAGTAAATCATTTTTAAGATTCAAAAATTCTTGTTTTTGTGTACAAGCATCTCCATTACAACCAGTAAAAAGATAGCCATTCGCAATATCAAATAACATTCTTGTATTTTTTACGAACGTGCAGTCATTTTCTTCCAACAATCTTGCCTTGCAAACAAAATCACCAAGACATTCAAGTTCAGAAACATAATTTGCATCTTTATTTGATAATACTTCAACATATTTTAATATCTGTTTTCTTACATTCTTTTTTTCTTTAATAATTTCTAAAGCTTTTTCTTTTTGTTTTAATATTTCTTGATCCATTTTTTATGTCCATCATATAATTCATTGCTTACGTAAGTAGTTATTTACCAGTAGAACCAAAACCTCCGTTACCTCTTTCCGTTTCATCAAGTTTTGATACAACTGAAAACTTTACTTGTTTTGCTTCTCCAAAATAAATCTGACAAACACGATCACCTGCATGAATTCTATATGGCAAAATCGACCACATCATACCGTGAACTTCACCTCGATAATCAGAATCTATAGTTCCAAGTAATCCGTAATGCCCCCTTTTATTTAAGCTGCTTCTAGGTCTAATCTGAGCTTCCCAACCTTCCGGTAACTCTAAAGCAAACCCCAAAGGAATAAGCACAGGCTTAAGCCAAACCCATTTATCAATTCTGGAAACACAATCAGCACAAGCTGCACCTTTGGTTTTATATTCTGGAATCTTTCCGGCAATAAGTTTTATTTTTATATTTTGCAGTTCCATAGTTACTCCTAAAGATTTTTGAAAATTAAGCATAATGCCAGAAACAATCTTGTGCGCAGCTTAGAATTATTCATAAGATCACAAAATCTTTTATAATATCTGATTTGTTGTCTAACCGATTGTTTTTTAATTATTTTATACATTCTGTTTGCTTTATTACTCATTACGTTTCTCCCAATTTTCAAAATCCATTAATGGCAGTTTATTACCTTCAAAATCAACTTCAAACCGTCCTTTTTTATTCCATGCAAGTTTTCCAATAATAAAAGTGTTTCTCATATATTCAAGATCAACCAAATCGCCAGCCTTACATACATTTCCTTTCCTGTCCTGAATAAAGCCGCCATGTTTTACATCAGATTCAACCGCACTTAATGTTTCTTTTACGGACTTCCAAAGAACATATTCTTCAGGAGTAAACTTTCCTGAACCAGAAACATAAACTGAAATTTTATACAGCAATTCCTCAGTTTCTTTTTTCATCAGTTCATATTCTCCTGCATCTCTTCAAGCTTATCCATGACAGTTTCGCTGTCATCATATTTTGCCTTAAGACTTCCAAGTTCATTTATAATGACTTCCTTTGCACCACCAATAGCACGACTAAGAACATCACGGCTGTAATTCACTATTTTCTGTCTGCAAGTATCCGGATCACTTTGAACAAGAGCTATAACCTGATCTGCAAGACTTTCCGGCACATCAAGAATTTTATTCGTCAGCTGATTGATAAATCCAAACAATCTGGCCGTCACAAAATCTTTAGGAATCTGAACCATGCGGCGTTCTTCAAGCCGCTGTTGTTTTTCATCTGCAGAAATCAGATCCTTATAAAGTTTGACGTACCGTTCAACGCCTTCCCAGTTTGGATAGCGTTTTACAATTTCTCTTAAAGGCAGATCCAGCATTTCTTTAGCCGGGTGGTCTGTTTTTTCAACTGCTGCAGAAGGCATTTCATTTAAAAAAAAATTTTTTTCTGAAACGGCATCTGCCTGAACAGCCCCAAAAGAGAACAAAGCATCGGCCGCAGCTTCACGGTGTAAGCCAGCTTGGTGTTTATTCAGGTATTTTCTGTTCACAGGATTATCAGTATCCAGCATTCCACCAGAATCAACGATGAGAGTTTTGTTTTTTATTTTAGAACAGATTGCAGCTCTGGACGTTCCGGCCATACGTGCAAATTCAGCTTGTGTAACAGTCATTTGTGTTAAAGTGTAAAGATGTTAACAAAGCAAAACTATACAGTATTAAAAAAATGTTAACTTGCGTTAAGACCTAACTCACAGCTGAGAGAGGGCACCCTGCCCCGAGTAATTGCATAGCGGTGTAGGGGTGGCACAGTACCTTTTTGAAGATGACAGAAGATAGAAATAGAGGTTACACTTTTATTTTTAGTTAAAAATGCTCTAATTCTTTATAATACAAAGAATTAGGTTATTTATTAAGAATATGGTTTCACTTTTTTAACTCTCACGGAGATTTTTTCTTATTAAAAAATTTTTAGCAAAAATCGACATATTTTTTTTTAAACTTGAAAAAATTTTGTAGAACAAAGTGAAACTGTAACTACAACCTATTAGAGTGTATAGTTACCTTTATTATTTTCTTTTATATCTAAACTAATCTAAATAAAAAGATAAAATTATATATATATTTAAATATAGTATTGGTGGTTACACTTTTTTTTAAAGTTGCAGAAATTCGTTAAAAATTGATTGTTTAAAAAGTCGAATTTAAAAAAAATGATTGTGAAAAAATTTAAAAAACAGAAATTTCATCACAATCATTTAAAATTAATTAACTGAAAAAATCAGCAGCTTTATCAATCACCGGAAGCAAAGAACGCTCTGATTCAAGCAAAGTAGGGCGGTTATAATGATCATTCATTTTCTGGTTTGTATGTCCTGCCATCTTTCTGACAGTATCAGAATCGTATAACTGCCGCATTCTGGTTACGTATGTATAACGCAAAGAATGACAGACAAGTTTTCTTTGATTCTTTTCTATGCCAGAACTTTTTATTGCTCTTTCAAAAATATCTTCCAGATGTTCTATTCTGTATGGACTTCCATCAGGATGAGTAAAAAGCAGTTCATTCTGTTTCAGATTTTTTTTAACGATATATTCTCGAAGCTCTGCAGCAGTTCGACTTGGAATGATTGCTACTCTCCACATAGGATTATCTTCACTTCCTGTTTTGCAATAGTTGTTTCTTTCATGAGTAAAACGATCCAGAAAACCATCAATGTAAACGACATTATTAGTTTCAGAAAGCTGACAAGGCCTGAAAGCTCTAGCTTCACTGATTCGCATTCCTGCAGAAAGAGTAAGAAGGAAAATCATATATTCAGTTTCATTTGAATAATTTTCACGTTTTACAAAACGATTGATTTCGTCATCTGTAAGCGGATCTGCTTTTTTATATTTAGGCTTAAAAGTTTGAAGAGTAGGAGCTGCAGTAATTACACCCTGCCATATTGCTTCCTGGTAAACTTCATTCATTACATTGATTAAATGGTTCTTCCACGATGTAGACTTATCAAGATTTAGAAGGAAAGTTGTAAAATCTTTTACAGTCAGATCTGAAATATTTACATTTCCGAAATTCTCATTGATTATATCAACATAATGCCGCCACTGAACAAGAGTTCTTGGTTTTACACTTTTACCCATTTGTTCACGTCTCAGTACATGAAGACTTTTTGGAACATACATATCTTTTGTAATTACAGATATTTTAGTTTCTGATTTTTTTTCTGGAACCGGCATCAATGCCAGAAATCTTTCTGCATCTGCTTTAGTTAAACAACCCTTACAGACCTTCTGAACTTGTTTTCCATCCTGATCATAAAACCAGTAATACCATTTTTTGATTTTTTTGTTTTTAGAAATGACTTCTTTGTGGAATAGATGATAATACATATACACATCTCCTATTGAAATTTTATTGATATAAAAAATAACGGGGCGATGTGTATAGATATTAAAAAGATGTTTAAACCGTTATAATACAAGGACTTAGAAAGTCCTTGTGGATGATGCTTGAGAGAGTCGAACTCCCGACCTATTGCTTAGAAGGTATTTAAACTA
>JAKSHZ010000021.1 GCA_024399115.1 Bacilli bacterium | reverse complement strand
GAAACATAACTATATTTTACTTGAGCAAAAGAAAAACCCTACTATTAGGGTAAAAAAAAGATCACACATAAGAATGAAATGTACCCCTAATCCTGGACAGAAACAGGAAAGGGGAACATTTCATATAGAGCGACCTATTTATCTTTTTACTTAAGTTATGTAGCAGGACAAATCTTTAAAATTATTAATAAGAATTAATCTAATAAATCATTTTCCACAATGATATCAGCATAAGCTTGTCCTAATAAGAACATATCTTTAGTGTAGTAATGTTGTTGGCCAATTCCACCACCAGCTGTGTCATCATTTCCAACTTGAATTTGAAGTTGTAATCCATCTTCATATTGCCAAGATGAATTGACAATGAAGTTCATATCACTTTCTTCTGAAAATGCTCTTTTTTGTTCATTTAAAACCTTAACATCTGAAAGTTTTGCACCGCATGGCATTGTTGCATCATCGCTATCACCTTTATCGTAAATGTAACAATCAATGAATGCGATATTTTTGCCATCTTCATCAACAGCGTAGTCAGCATAGTCTTCTCTAACTTGGCCAACTAATTTTTCTAAATTTGTTTTATATTGGCTTGCAGCAGAGCTACTAGAATCGTTTTCGCCTTGATGCCACAAGAAACCTTTAATTGTTGGCTTCATACCTTCAATTTCTTCAATATCTTCCAAGTTTTTATCAACGAATTTTTTAAATTGATCTTTGTATATGCTTTTGCCGTTGGAGATTGTTGGATCCCAACCCCAGTTTCCACCGCCGCTCATACTACTTCCACCAAAAGCACATTTGATTAAATATACTGGTTCATCTTTAGTGAAATGATCTCTTAAATTGTAAGCTAAACCAAGTTCAGGACCAATTCCACCTGCAGAAGGAACACCACATCCAAAACCAACTTTAGTATCAAGGAATTCTCCATCAAATGGATTTGATTTATTGCTACCTCTCATTGAGTTTCCACCAATATACCAAGTAGCACCACCATAATATGAAGTTTTTACTTCAGGGATTCCTTCATAACAGCAATCACCATCATCTATACCTAATTCTTCAAGAGCAGGTCTTAAATAGTCTTTTCCATTATCATCTTGGAAGTAAGTATTTCCTTCCATATTTGACTGGCCACCCATTAAAAAGACATTAACTTGTTTAGGCTTTGGTTCTTCACTAGGTTCATTATTGTTGGTGTTGTTTCCTGAACAACCAGAAATAAGCAAAATGGATAAAAATCCAAAAGCAGCATATTTTTTCATAAATATTCTCCGTGTGTACATATTCATTTTATATCTTATTTAGATAATAAAACACAAAAAAATCAAATAGCATTAATTATCTTAGGAGTACTTTCAATTTTATTTTCAATTTGTTCCTTTACTATCTTTGACACAATAATTGCTCAACTCTAGCTTCAATCACTTCAATGTTGCACTCATTACATAACAAATATGTTCTTCTTCCATATGGTCGCCCTCCTACAGTTTTATTATGTCGTCATTTCGAACTAAGCGAAGAGCCCCGTAACTAAAAAGGACCGCCCTATTTGAGCGGTCCTATTTGCTTATAATTTCTACAACAATTTTTGTCCAATTTTATTACATCGGACTTGTCTCGTTACAAGTGATAATTAGTCAGCAACGTATGGTAATAAAGCCATGAATCTAGCTGTTTTGATTGCTTTAGCTAATTCTCTTTGGTGTTTTGCACAAGTTCCTGTTGCTCTTCTAGCAGAAATTTTTCCGTTAGGAGTAATCATTGATTTTAATAATTCAACATCTTTATAATCGATGAATTTAGATTTACTTTTGCAAAAGACACATACTTTTTTGTGTGGTCTAACTTTTCTAAAAGCCATATTTAATTCCTTTCTTATTTAGAATGGAAGGTCATCATCTGGCAAATCAATTGAATCTAAGTTCTCCCCAGAATTTGCTTCTGGAACATCATCGAATGAAACTGTATCTTCTGATTTAACAGTAGCAGCTGCATTCCTTGGTTCTAAGAATGTGACGCTATCGACTGAAACTTCAATAGCTGAGCCTTTTGAACCATCTTGGCGAACAAAGTTACGTTGATTTAAACTGCCATCAACACCAACCAATGAACCTTTTCTACAGTATTTAACAAGATTTTCTCCTTGTTCTCTGAAAACTGAACAGTTTAAGAAGCAAGCGCCTCTTGTTCCGTCAGGATTCTTTCTAACGTTGTCAACAGCAATTGTGAATGAAGCAACGCTAACACCTGTAGGGGTTTTTCTTAATTCTGGGTCACGTGTTAAACGACCCACTAAAACTACACGATTTACCATGTATTGTTATCCTCCTTATTCGTGATCGACAACAATAATGTGACGTAAAACGTTAGGATTGATTTTGACCTTACGATTGAAATTGTTCAATGCTTGATCTCCTGCAGTTACTTTTAAGATGACATAGAAGCCTTTCTTTTGGTCCTTGATTTCATAAGCAAGTTCCTTAACGCCCCAACTTAAGTCAGTTTTATTAACTGTACCACCGTTTTCAGTGATAAGTTTTGCTAACTTTTCGTTTTCTGAAGCGCGTGCAGCTTCGTCTAAATCAGCTCTTAAAATGTACATAATTTCGTAATTGCGCATTTTCTTTACCTCCTTTTGGTCTTATGGCTACTGAGCGAACAGTAGCAAGAAGATTTGCTAATATAGCGTTGTTATTATATAGAAATAACATTATTTTGTCTAACACTTTTGTAAAAGAACTAGTCTTTTAAGATTTCAGCAGGTCTCTTACTTGATCCAATAATTGTTGGAACAAGGCTAGCTATAGTGCTAGAAATTACAGAACCTCCGATAATAACTGGAACAACCCAGCCAACTAAACTTCCAAGATTTAATGGAACTGCGTTTAACATAGCTGTGTCATAGAGCTTGACCATCGATACAACTACTCCACCAACTAATGGAGAAACGAATAAGGCAGTAAGTACCGCAACAACACCTGCCAATATACCTATCACTAGGTTTTCCGTCATGAACATCATCAAAATATCTATCTTTCTAGCACCAATACTTTTAAGTAATCCAATCTCTTTGAACCTCTCAATGATTGTTATGTAGGTTAGAACCATCGTTAAAATCATCGAAACAAAGACAGCGGATAAAGAGAACACTAAAAGAATGGTTGAGAACGTATCAATAATAGTTGTTAAAGAAGAAGATACAGATTCTAGATAGTCTCTAATCTTGAAAACATAGTCAGAATTAGGGGCTTGATAGTACCCATTAAAGTACTCAGCGATTTTTAATCTATCTTCATAAGTAGAAGTGCAGTAATATACCGCGCTGACATACTCATCCGCAGCTATACGAATGATATTTTCTTCATATTGATAACTATCTGTTAACTTATAGCTTCCTGAGCTTCTTTCAGTGAAATAATCCCCTGTAAAAACATCGATAATCTTACCATCAACAGATGCAGCCTTATATTCAAGTTGTTTCTTATAAATGTCACTATTTCGAGATTCGTTAATGACATATTTCCCCATTTCGTCTGTGTAAAGTAATGGGGTAGCAAAGATAGAAGATTCTGTAGATTTTTCACGAACGATACCCACTATCTTCATACTTACACTGCGTTCATCTTCGTACATATCGCCATATTTTGAATATCCACGTGATACATAGCGAGTTTGTAATCCTTCTGTTTCTCTAGTTGTGTAATAGACATTATTAGGAATATATCTATACTCTTTACCAATTACATCAGTGAAAGCAATCTTATCTCCACTGACATCAAAACCCATGCCTTCAAGATAACCGACATCGATTCTGTTATACGTATCAATGCATAAAAGCATCTCATTCATATTTTTTGGGTAATCACCCTTTAACAATTTATATTGAGTCTCTATAAAATCTTTATTATCTGGTAATTTAGAGAAGTAATTAACAGAACTTAACAACCTATATGAATCATCTTCTAGCTTAGTGATCATTTTGAAATAAATTCTAGAATTTGAATATTTACCAGTGTAGTAATCTGTAGGCATATTATCCATATAGCTCATAAAATCAGATTGCATGTAGGGTAAATGTTCTTGATCTACATAGTTCATCTTTTCAATGATGATATTTTCTTCGCTTGGGAATTGTTGAAGTGATTGAGTATGACCTTCTGCACTCTTTGTTAAATAGCAATTTACTGCTACTGGATAACGAGTTAAAGACGCAGCTTGTGCATTGACGGTGTAGTTATTTACTTGATCAGTCATTGATAAGACAATACTGACCGCTAAGAAACCAATACCACCTGCTATGATTAATGGAATTGATCTACTTTTCTTCTTCCAAAGGTTTCTAAAAGCCCATTTTAAAGAAGTGAGAATTGGTAATCTAGTACGCTTTAATACAATTTCTCTGTTTTCATAAGAAATATCATCTGGTTTTGTATCAGAAACTATTTTTCCATATGAGATTTCTACAATTCTATCTGCGTATTCATGAGCTAATCTTTCATCGTGAGTAACTAATACAACCAATCTATCCTTGCTTATCTCTTTTAAGAGCTTCATTACTGAGACTGAGTTCTTTGCATCAAGAGCTCCAGTAGGCTCATCAGCTAGAATGATTGTTGGGTTAGTTGCAATAGCTCTAGCAATAGCAACTCTTTGTTGTTGACCCCCTGAAAGAGTTTTTGGAAGTCTCTTTTTATACTTTGTCAATCCTACAAGTGCCAACGCATCATCGATTCTCTTATTTAAATCATCATCTTGATGAGACATTTTTAGGGCGATTGAAATATTCTCCTTAACACTTAAGTGAGGCATCAAATAGTAGTTTTGGAAAACGAAGCCTACATGTTGGTTTCTATACGAATCCCAGTCTCTTTGGGAAAATGTCTTAACATCACGACCGTTAAAAAAGAACTTTCCTGAGTCGAATTTATCCAATCCACCAATAACGTTAAGCAAAGTAGACTTTCCGCAGCCAGAAGAGCCAAAAATAGCTACTAAACCCTTATCAGGTAAATCTAAAGACAAACCATCAAGAGCCTTACTCTCAAAATCATTAGTTTTGTAGTACTTTTTTATGTTCTTTAATGAGATCATAGTCCAATTATATCAAAAGCATAATAAAAGAGACACATAAGTGTCCCTTGAATTCTTTTAGTATAAATACTAATTATTTTTGGAAATAAGATACTCCAAAGACCATTAACATACCGCTATAGTATAGAGCTACTGTTGTTGGTTTAGAAGTAACAAAATCATGAGATGGTGTAATTGTTGAGAAGTTAGGTGAACCTGTTGTCCAAGTTGGAACATTTGAAATATCTTGTAAACCATGAGATGGTTGACCATCAAATGCAGTGAATGCATTACCTGCTTGGAATACTGGGATTTGACCACCGTTTGCTCTAATTACGCCAATCTTTGTGAATTCTTCTTTTCCAACTGTTTCACAGTAAGCTTGGAGGTTAGCAGTTAAATCTGAATAGTCAGGAGAGAATGATACGTTGTATTTTGTAGCTAAAGCAACAAGACCTGGAACAGCAGCTGCTTGATCAGCCGGTGCAAGATTTTTAACTCTCATAAGTTCAGTCATAATTTCTTTAGCGCCATCAACTCTGGCAACATTTGGACGAGCATAGTTGTAAACAGATTCTGATTTGCCTGTTTCAACAATCTTAACTTCACCACATGCTGGTTTTTGAACATCTGATAAAGATGGGCCGTTGACTTTGTTTAATGCGATTAAGTTAAACATTGTAACTGTATCTTGAGCACTTGATAATGAAGCAACTTTGTTTTTATTAGTAACGTAAGTCATACCATATGGAGCCATTAAGTCACCCATAGATTTGATTTGTGGAACTAAACCAGTTGCACCCATTTGAGCGAACCATGCTTCTGTACCAGCAACATAGTTGTCGAATGTACAATCGTAGAATACTGATTCTGGTGCTTTACCATGAATTTGATAAGTTAATTGATCAGCATTATTTGTTTCTGGATCACCAGAGAAATCAGCGTGGTCAGCGATGATGACTGGTCCACCGCACATACCGAAGATTGAATCATATGCCTTACAAACACCGCCCCAGTTATAGATGAATGAGTTGTAGTTATCAAATGATTTACATTTTCTAATTTCAAATTCTGGGATATATGGATTTTCTTCGTTTGGTAATTCACCAAAGTAAGTGATAAAACATTGTCTTGAAATTAAGTTAGTTGTGGAAACTAATTTTGTCTTTGTAGATTCTTTGAAGATAATTAAGCCACCACCATAGACTCTATCTTCTTCGTTAATAGCACGTTTGCCGTTACCTTTAATCTTAAGATCTTGTAAGTCCATGCTACCATTACCGATTCTGAATAATGCACCATGAGAAATAACTCTACCAACTTCAGTCTTAGAACCACTATCACGCTTAATTAATGGGATTGAAGAACAATCCATTGTGAAGTAGTTACCGTAGACCTTGAGAGTATTTTCAATGCTACCTTCAGGTGTTGCAGCTGTTTTACCTAAATATTTATAGATATCAACTGAGTCTTTTAAAGATCCGATAGACTTATCGTCATTTGAATTCTTTAAATCTTCAGCAGAATAGAAGAATCCACTTGGGATATCATTAACTGTAATGTTGATGTTATCTTGGAAGACTAAACATTCTGGGTGATAATCTGGATCTAAGCCATTAGCTGTTTTAAATTCAGCCCAGTTAGCAAGGAAGTTAATATCGCCGCCATGAGATTCTCTTGATTCTTCACCAGAAGCTCTTTGGTCAGCATAGCTTAATTCTTTTGCTGTATAAACGTTATAACCCTTTACGACACTGACTTCGTAAGTAACTGAAGCGTTTGCTCTATCTGCTTGAGCAGGTGTTAATCCACCAGCAGTAACTTTGATTTCATAAGTATTGCCAATTGCGCTTTCATTGAATTTGACTTTACCAGCGCGGTTATCAGTAACTTCGAAATCTCCTTGTGCTGGATCAACTTTAGTTGTTCCTTCAACTTTCTTAACTGTATAAATGAAATCTTTATCCCATTTAGCAATTGAACCAGTACCGTTAGAGTAGTCAGTGAATGTTTCAACATCCATTAACTTTAAATCAGGAAGAACAGAAATTGCGTTTTCAGTACCAACAACGTGTGTTTTTCCTTTTTCAACGAACTCTTCTTCTTTATTTGTTTGAGTGCCTTTGTTTGTTTTTGAAATTGTGAAGCTTTCTTTTGGTGTTAAACCAACGAAAGTATAAACAGGAACCTTTTCAAGAACTGTAACGTTACAAATAGCAGTAACATCGCCAATTTTTGCTGTAATAACAGTAGTACCAGCAGCGACTGCTGTAACTTTACCTGTAGAAGAAACTGTTGCGACAGCAGGATTTGAAGATGTCCAAGCAACAACTTCTGAATAAGTTTCAACATTAGCTGTTACAGTAGCTGACAATTGTTTTTCGCCACCGAAATTAACTTCAACTGTCGAATCACTAAGTGTGATGTTGCTAAATTCAACAACAACTGGTTCTTCTTCTTTTGGTCCACATCCTACCATTGCTGCAGAACCGAGCAATAAGGATAGGGTGGTTAAGATGATTTTTCCATTTTTGTTCATAAAAAACCTCCTTTATGCATACAAAACGTATAATGTGGCGTTGACTGTCAAATCCAATCCGTCAGTTGATACGACTGAGAAGTCAATAGCACCACCATCTTTAACATTAATTGTTATAAAAACTGATTCCGAAACTTCGATATCAGCAATTACCGAATCATAACTAACTTTTACTGCGCCGTTAGTAGCGTTTGCAGGAGAAACATTAGCCTTCAATTGAATGACTAAATCGTCCTCGTAATATGCAATGAATTTGTATTTCTTTTCTGCTTCATCATATCTATAGTTAACGAAAGCTTCACTATTAACAGGAGTTAAAGAAATACTATCAACATAAACAATCTCGTTATGGGCTCTTACTTGAATGCCGAAAAGTCCTACAATAATGAAGGATGCGACATAAACTAATAAGATCAAAAATATCGTACTTTTTTTCATAATCTATTTCTCGTAATAATAAGCCTTTACCTTTAATACAAACAAACTGAATGATGCAATAGCTGCAATAATTGAGATGACTAATAACTTAATGAAGGCAATATTGAAGTTGCCATCAGATAAGTGAGTTTCTCTCATAAGACCAAATGAAACAAAAGCGACCAATGCAGAAGCAATTAATGCTACTAATGTGGATTTGTTTTCATTTGGGTTGTTATTGTTTTCACCCACAGTTGCGTAAACTTCGTTTTGAGGGTTCATAATATCCAAAGTGACACTATAGTACATATGAGCAAATTGGATAAAGATGACTGAGATTGTTAATAAGATTGGAACTAATGCTCCAATACCAGCGTTAGATGCGTAGTCTGCGAAAACAAAACCACATCCAACAATTGAAATAATAGATAAACCAAAGTAGAAGAAAATCTTACTTGATAATGGGAAAATTAAACTAATAGGTTTTGTTTTCTTCATGTATGCGGCTCTACCTTCTTTAGAATAAAGAGTTGCGATAACGCTGTTACTTGCTAAGTAAGGTAAGACAATTAACATAATGTTAAATGCGTAAGTCATAATCTCACCATCTAATCTAGTTGAGATAGCAGAGAAGACTTTGTTCATAAAGAACAATAAAACAGGTGCAAGAATGTAAACCAATAAGAATGTACCTGAAATATCAATATCTCTGATATTTAAGATTAATTCTTTGTTAACAAAAGTTAAGTATTTACGGTGTTTTTTGTTTGGTTTTGGTTGATCGACGATATTCTTTTCAAACTCAAATGACTTAGTCATCATGTAGAAGAAGAATGGTTTAATAACGAAATAGCAGATTGCAATGAAAGCAACAAAGATACCTAAAAGAATAGCAGCATCTATGAAGCATGAACCTAATAAACGATATCCTAAATAGCTAGCGCCATGTTTACCAAACATTGATCTAACTACAAACGTAAATGGGAATACATATTCACAGATTTGTGCGATAAAGTTTTGCGCGGTCTGTCTCATGCTTGGCCATTGGTTAACTAAGTCGATATCTTCTGGGATTAATTGGATAGCCATGATGACACCAATAACGAATAAAACAGAGATTGCTAAGAAAATTAATAACTCTAAAATAGGTACAGTCTTGAACAATCTATAGATGTATAAGTATGGGACTGATAATAAACTTCCGATTAATACGATAACGCCATTTGCTAAAATTAATGGAATCAATAACCAGAATAATACACCAAACGAAACTTGACCTAACATAATTCCGCCAATTGCGAAACCAAACGTAACAGGAATTAATAAAGAGCAGTTCTTAACAAAGTCAGAGATGAAATAGACAACGATCTTTGAGAAGAATAAGTCTGTAGAGGTTACTGGGAAAGTAACTAATAGCTTATTATCATCTGCGTAATACAAAGATAACATTAAGTTATGAGTGTCACTTAAAAGTAACAACACCATAATTAAAGTGAAGAATAAAACATAGAGGTCCACCATCTCGGCTTTGTTGATAATACCTAAAATACTTAATAACCATAATGCAATAGCTACAAAGCCAATAGTTAAACCAAATTTGATTACGAAGAAAACGACTTGTTGAATTAAAGTCTTCTTTGATTTAACCCATGAAAAATCAAACTTGTCACTCAATTGGAATCTGACAAGTGGGTTCATCTTTTTAAAGAATGCTTTGATTTTTCCCATTTTTTCTCCCTATTTGTTAATGATTGAAAGGTAGTAGTCTTCTAATGACATACCTGTCTTTTCAATTTCTTCGACTGTGACAACACATTGAATGTGACCCTTTTTGATAATTGCGATTCTGTCACAAAGTTTTTCAACAATATCAATTAAGTGTGATGAAAAGAAGACAATATTGCCTTTTTTAGCGTGCTTCTTCATTTGTTCTTTTACTTGGAAAATTGAAGTTGGATCCAAACCAGTTAATGGTTCATCAAGAATCCAAACTTTTGGTTCATGAACTAAAGCTGACATGATAGTAATCTTTTGTTTCATACCATGTGAATATGTTTTGATTTTGTTATCAATTGAAGCTTCTAATTCGAATAATTTGATGTATTCATTTAAACGAGCATCTCTATCTTCTTGAGATACATCATAAATATCAGCGATATAGTTAAGGTATTCTCTACCAGTTAACTTTTCGTATAAAGCATAGTGATCAGGGACGAAACCAATTTGGCTCTTAGCGTGAACTGCTTGTGATTTAACGTTATAACCACAAACAAAAATGTTACCTTCAGTAATTGGTTGAATACCGACGATTGATTTAATAATTGTTGATTTACCAGCGCCGTTAGGACCTAAGAATCCGAAAACTTCTCCACCCTTAACTTCTAAGTTTGCGTCTTCAACTGAATAATAATTATTAGTGCCGTATTTCTTTGAGAAATGCTCTAATTTAAGTTGAGTTCCAACATCTTTTTCCATAGGTTCATCTAAGCTCCTTCCGTCTAACGAACTTTGTAAGGCAATTTTATCTAAACGAATGCCTCTCAAACGTAAATGTAAATCATAATGAGAATCTGCGATATCAAAGAATAATTGATATACGAACCAGACTCCGAAACCGATTAATGTATAAACAGTGAAATAAATAAATTGGTAGATTGGGTGGATTGTGAATGGTTTTCCGTTTAAAGTCCACGTCACTGTAATGTTGAACAACGATTCTGCCCAGTCACCTAACTTCTCAGCAATGAATGTTGAGTTAATGAAGAAGAAGTCAGTTCCACGAATTGTGAAATCGTTCCATAAGTAATGAACAACAGTTCCTTGATAAGCTGTAAACACAGTGTTCAATACGAAAACTAAGATAAAGTATCCAAGGAATCCTACTGATGAGTAGAAGTATTGTTTTAATTTTGGTCTCTCATAGAGTTTTAATGCGACGCAAAGTAATGGCATCCAGAATGCAATCATGTGGTTAGCCCAGAAGTGAACGACTGTTGGATCGAAAACCAACAAGAACTCATCATAGTTAGGCATTAACATAGCTAAGATTGCACCGAAAACGTTAATAAAATAAGTGAAATAGAATAAACGCTTAGGTTTGAAAATTAAGACAATGCAAATTAACACCATTGCTAAGTTACATAAGTGGAAAGGCAATTCCCAAGGTTGAACTAAGTCTCTCCAGTCGCCTGTTCCAAAATAAGCTAATGTTGTGCCAATAGCGATGATTAATAAGAAGTATCTGATCTTTACTGGATTTGCGTTTCTGAGTGAGAAATATAATGTCAAAGGTAACGCAATTAAGAAGATGTAAATAAAGACTCTGTGGAAAATAGACATATCATAAACGTGATTATTGATATTTCCGAGTCCGAAGAAGAAATATGGAATAAAACATTGCATTGTAGCAAAGTTAATAAATGTAGCGGTTAACGCAACTTCAGGGTATGAATGTTTACTAATGTGTCTCTTTAAACCAGTTAAGAAGTAGTACAAACACAAAGCAAAGCCAGTACCAATTTCAATACCAAGCATTGCTCCAGTGAAAGTTAAATCGTAGCTTCCTTGAATCATTGATAACATTGGATAGATACCAATTAAACAAAGAGCAAAAACAACTGATGAGAAATACTTAACATACCAGACACTTGTTTTAAATCTGAAGAAAGGTCTGAGCATGAGGAAAATAGCAGCAGTAATTTCGACCCAACCGAGTAAGTTACCAACGAGATTTAGGAACTTGTTTTGATAGCCACCTAAAAGTGCGAAAGTATCAAAATACTCAGAGAGGGTTTGAATGTTTCTAACTGAGAAAAATCTAATCAAGAAGATTCCAGCAAAGACTAATGAACAAATCTTTTCGATTAAGTGTCTTTTGTCTGACCAGAATTTCTTTGATAAGAAGTATAATCCTGTAAAAATTGCAATTGATGCTAAAACGAAGATGTATAACATACGGCCAGTATTATACACGCGCGCAAAAATCATTCAACAAAAACTTTCAAAAAGGCCATTTTTTCTAAATATATACCCCTAGAAACAAGTTTCTACCCTATATATTGTGAAAATGCTATTTCACATTAAATATTTTCATATATTTATATACTTCACATTAAAATATTAAATGATATAATAGCGATGTATGCTAAATATCCCTAATAACACTAGAAATATCATCTTTATGGAAGACCTAAATAAGCCAGAAGAATATCTTCCTTTTGTGGTCGCTACATTAAATTCCTATTCAAAAGGAACACTTTATTTTGGTGTTACTAAAAAAGGAGACTGTGTTGGAATATCACATAAACAGCCTTCCTTCTCCACTATCTTCAAGGCTTTTGAAGAAGAAATCTCTCCTAAAGTTTTTCCTCTTATAACAACGTTAGAAGGAAATAGAAACGTCATTAAAGTAGAGTTTGAAGGTAACCATAAACCATACACTCATAAAGGAAAATATTACTTAAAAGATTATCAAGATATTCGTACACTCGATTATTCTTCTTTGATGAAGGAAATCCGATTCATAGATAAATGCATTTTCTATGAAGAGGAAACCACTTCATTTTCATATAGAAAGTTAGACGATTCGTTAGTTAAAGAAACTTTTAATAACGCTATTTCAAATAAGCTTTATCGCCCAAAAAGTTCTTCTTTTACATTAAGATCAACTCTTGAAAACTGGGGCCTTTCTAATAGAGGTTATGTCAATAGAGCGGCGTATCTTTTATTTGGTAAAAACGCTCAAATCTCATTAACAATCAATGTCTATAAAGATGATAAAAGAACGCAAATCGCTTCTTCTAACCTTTATAAAGGAAACATTTTAAGCCTTATTAAACTAGCTAATGAAACTACAAAAAAAGTCTACTTAAGCACAATGAAGGTAAAGACTAAAAACTATAACGCTAACTTAATTAACGAGCTAATAGTAAATGCCTTCTTACACGCTAACTATAATATGTCTATGGATTTTACAATCCTCATCTCTCCATATAAGTTTACTATCATTAATCCAGGAGAGTTCCCAAAAGACTATGTTCCAGAAGATTTCATGCACGCACGCGCACATACGATTATTAATAATAAGATAATAAGTAAAATACTTCACTATAATGGACTAGCTCATCTAAATGGAAACGGTTATAAAACCCTTCAAGATTTCTCTAAAGGAAATCAGAGCTATATATTTAAGCAAAACAAAAACTCGTTTGAGTTCACTGTCTTCCTTTTTCAAAATAAATATAAATATCTAACAACTGAGAAAGCTATCATATCTATCATTTCAGAAAAGCCATTCATCAAAGCAGATGAAATCGGCTTAATTATTGGCAAAACTAGAAGAACCGTCCAAACAGTCTTAAAAGAACTAAAAGAAAAGAACCTAATCGTTAGAAAAGGTTCTAAGAAAACTGGTTTCTGGGTAGTTAAGAATTAACTATTTATTTTCACCCATTAAGTCTTTGATGAATGGTACTTCAATATTAGCGTCTAATCTAGGGAATAATTGGTCACCTTTATTAACTTTTAAGCCGCTTAAGCAACCATATTCATTGATCTTATCGTAGACTCTATTTTCTTCTGCGATACCTAATTGATCAAAGATTCTATCACTTGATTTAACAAGTACTGGTTTAAATAACATACCACATACAAAGATGGACATAGCTAAGTGATACATGACGCTAGCGAGTTCGTCTTTTTTAGACTCATCTTTTGCTAAAGCCCAAGGTGTTGTCTCATCGATATATTTATTAGCTCTATTTGATAATTCATTTACCATAGCAAGAGCGTCTGTAATCTTTAAATCATCCATTAAGTCTTCATAATTCTTAATGACCATTGCAGTGAATGATTCAATTTCTCCATCGAATGGAGTGACTTTGCCTTTATATTCTGGGATAACTCCATCGAAATACTTATTAATCATTGAAACAGTTCTATTTAATAAGTTACCAAGTGAGTTAGCTAAGTCTGTATTGCATCTTTCAACGAATTGTTCAGGAGAGAAGCTACCATCACTACCAAAGTTAATTTCACGAGCTAAGTAGTATCTAACTGCGTCAACGCCATATCTTTCAATTAATGGAGCTGGGTCAACAACGTTGCCTTTTGACTTACTCATTTTTGAATCTCTCATCATTAATAAGCCATGGACAAATTCTCTATCAGGACGTCTTAAACCTAAACTTTGTAAGAACATTGGCCAGTAGATTGCGTGGAATCTAGTAATATCTGCACCTAAAATATGGATAACTTCACATTCAGGATCTTGCCAGAATTTTTCGAATTTAGATGGATCGTCACTACCATAACCTAATGCAGTAATGTAATTAGTTAACGCATCTAACCATACATATATAACGTGTTTTGGATTTTCTCTAATTGGAATACCCCAAGAGAATGATGTTCTTGAAATACATAAATCGCCTAAGCCTGGTTTAATAAATGTATTCACCATTTCGTTTTTACGAGATTCAGGGATTAAGAATTTTGGATTTTCATCGTAGAACTTAAGAAGGTCATCGACATATTTTCCTGTCTTAAAGAAGTATGATTCTTCTTCTGCGACTTGAACAGGTCTACCACAGTCAGGGCAGATATGATCTTCACCGACTTGAGTGTCAGTCCAGAAAGATTCACAAGGTGTACAATACCAACCTTTATATTTATCAAGATAAATATCACCATTGTTAAGCATCTTTGTGAAGATGTCTTGAACAACTTTAGTGTGTCTTTCTTGTGTAGTTCTGATGAAGTCATCGTTAGAAATCTCTAAAAGGTTCCATAATTTGTGGAAGCCTTCAACAATACCATCAACGAATTCTTGTGGTGTTTTACCTGCAGCTTTAGCATTCTTTTCAATCTTTTGACCGTGTTCATCTGCTCCAGTCAAAAAATAACATTCGTAGCCTCTAAGTCTTTTGCTACGAGCAAAGATATCAGTTAAAGTTGTACAGTATGCATGTCCAATGTGTAATCTAGCACTTGGATAATAAATAGGTGTTGTAATGTAAAATCTTTTTTTATTTGTCATTATACTCACTCCTAGAGTGACAAGATCTTAATAGCTGTGCAGACAACATCAGCAAAAGTTTCTAAGTCACACATGTTCATTGTGCTAGGAGCAATTCTAATAAATTCATTGTCAATATCGTTATGATAAGGAGAACTACATCCTGCCGCAGTTAATTTTACACCACATTCAGCACATTTTGCGATAACTTCTTTTGCACATTTATTTACTTTTAAGCAAATAAAGTATCCGCCTTTAGGTTTGACCCATGAACAAACGTCACTAATTTCCTTAGTAAAGTAGTTATGAAGGTATTCAAACTTAGGTCTGATGATGTCAGCGTGTTTTCTCATTTGATCTATAACGCCTTGTTTATTTTTGAAATATAATACGTGTCTAAGTTGATTGATTTTGTCGTATCCGATTGTTTGATAGAAGAAGCTTTTCTTAATATCTTCGATATTGTTTTTTGATGCAGCAACAGCAGCGATGCCATCTCCAGCGAATGAAATTTTGCTGAATGAAATGAACTCATAGAACATATCTTCAGTTCCACACGCTTTTGCTTCATCAAAAATATTTAAGAGCTTTACTGGGTTATCAAAATCAAAATCATGAACAATATAAGCATTATCCCAGTAAACTCTGAAATCTTCGCTAGCTGGTTTAAGTCTAGCGAATCTTCTTACTACTTCATCAGAGTAACAAGTTCCGTCTGGGTTAGAGAACTTTGGAACACACCAAATGCCTTTAACTTCTGGGTCCTTGATGAGTTTTTCAACTAAGTCCATGTCTGGACCACCATCTAACATAGGAACGTTAACTAATTCGAATCCGAAACGTTCAGTAATAGCGAAGTGTCTATCATATCCTGGAACAACACAAAGCCATTTAACATGTTGGTCACACCATCTTTTTGATCCACATACACCAAAACTGAAACTTTTTGAGATTAAGTCATACATGATATTCAAAGCAGAGTTACCACAAACAAATACATTTTCTGGTTTAACATCTAAAATATCAGCGACGAATTCTTTTGCGATGCCTAGGCCATCAAGACACCCATAGTTACGAGCATCGAGATTATCATAAAAGAAAGAACTCTTTGAATTTAAAACGTCGAGCATATCTAAAGAAAGATCGAGTTGATCTCTAGCAGGTTTACCTCTAGTTGCGTCAATCTTAATGTTTTTAGCTTTAAGCTCTTCGAAATGTTTTAAAAGTTCTTCTTTATTTTCCATTAGCAAACTCCTTGTGCAAGCATTGCCTCATATACTTTCATGAAACCAGCAATATTAGCACCTAATGCTAAGTTAGTTTCTACACCAAATTTCTTTGCTGTTTCATGACAGTTTTTGAAGATGTTGACCATAATGTCATGTAATTTTGAGTCAACTTCTTCAAAGCTCCATGATAAACGTTGTGAGTTTTGGCTCATTTCTAAGCCACTGACAGCAACGCCACCTGCGTTACTAGCTTTACCTGGAGCGAAGATAACGCCATTTTCATTGAAGAATCTGATTGCTTCTAAGTCACATGGCATATTTGCACCTTCAGCGACCATATAACAACCATTGCTCTTAAGTTCTTTAGCGTTTTCTAAGTTAATTTCAGATTGTGTAGCGCATGGAAGTGCGACATCGCATGGAGTTTTCCAAATATCTCTTGGACAGCTTCCAGTTTTGACACCTGGATGTTTTTCTACATAACCTGAAATGATTTTGCGTTTGTCTTTTGCGACTAATTCAAATACTAAGTCGACATCGATACCATTAGGATCTGCGACATAGCCTTGTGTATTAGAGAAACCAACAACAGTTCCACCTAATTCACGAACCTTTTTCATAGCGTAAGTAGCGACGTTACCTGAACCAGAAACGAGGACTTTCTTACCTTTGAAATCTGTGTTCTTAAATGTTTTTAACATTTCGCCAGCGAAATAGCAAAGACCATAACCTGTAGCTTCTGGTCTAGCTAATGAGCCACCGAATGATAAACCTTTACCAGTTAATGTACCAGTAAATGTGTTTGTAAGTTTCTTATATTGACCAAACATATAGCCGATTTCTCTACCGCCAACACCTAAGTCACCTGCAGGGACGTCTGTATCTGGTCCGATATGGCGATATAATTCTGACATTAATGCTTGGCAGAATCTCATAACTTCAGCATCACTCTTGCCTTTAGGGTCGAAGTCACTACCGCCTTTACCACCACCCATTGGTAAACCAGTAAGTGAGTTTTTAAAGACTTGTTCGAAACCTAAGAATTTAAGAATTGATAAGTTAACTGACTTATCGAATCTCATACCACCCTTGTAAGGTCCGATTGCAGAGCTGAATTGAACTCTATAACCAGTGTTGACTCTGATTTTTCCACTATCGTCAACCCATGGAATTCTAAATGTAATAATTCTTTCAGGAACAATAATTCTTTCTAAAATTGAATATTCAACAATTTTAGGTTCTTTATCTATAAGGAAATCCATAGAATCGAAGAATTCTTCAACTGCTTGAATGAATTCCTTTTGACCAGCGTATTTTTCTTTAACTTCGCTGAGTAAGTTGTTTAAATATGCACTTCTATACATAACCTTATCTCCTTTGATATCTCTATCATACCTTTACTTATAAATAACATTAATAAAAAAATAAAATATATTTTTTATATCGTTATTATTCATGATAAAGAAAAGCACGCTTTGCGTGCTATCTTAATCGATTGAACTAGGTATGAATTAGTAGTTATTGATTGCTTCTCTTGGATGTCTGAGTCTATCAATACCGATATATAAGAAGATACCGATAAGGATATTTGCGATAATTGAGATAATATTAACCATCCATGCATAAGGAGCTGAGATGCCTTGACCAGTGTAGATAACTTCTAAGATGAAACTATAAATGACTAAGAGATCAAATGCACCGAATGAAATAAGAGATGATAAATAATATTGGTTATTCTTGTTTAAATTGTAGAAAACGTGAGAAGTAATAACACCACCTAAGCAAGCAAGTGCTAATACAATAACAAGAATGCTTAATACTGGAGAAATCTTGAAGCTAAGTAAAGCAGGAACTCCGGCAGTAAATACGAATAAAATGTAGAATGCTAAGTAAGCTCTAGCAAGACTAATGTTTCTTTTTCTCATAATTAATTTCTCCTAACTATAATTGTTCTAATTCGTAACCTATTTTTGTGTTAACTTCAGTATATTGAGCTAATTCACTAGTTACATAAGCCTTATAAGGATTATTAACAGTAGTTAACGCACAATATTCATTAGTTAACATTGTTTGAGCTTCACTTATCGATAAGCTTGCTAAGTAATTGCTCTTATATGCCATTTCTACAATATTATTAGATTTAGAAAATAACGAAGTAGAAACGTATGTTTCATCACCATATCCTGTTTTGATATTGATGAATGAATTTCTGATTGTCCCATCATTTAATTTATATGTAGGAACATAATCCGCTCCAGTAGGGACAAATCTTTTTAAGCTAACAGCACAAGATGGTTTTCCAATTTGTACCGCTGCATAGTTATTTAATTTGTTTTCCCTATAGTCATATAAAGAATAGACAGGGTGAGTGTGATCCTTTAATGAGACATATAAATCACTCTCGTGATATAAATATCCATTAGTGAATCCTAATTCATTAAATGCATCTACTAACATCTGCATACGGTATGCATCTTTAAGTACATTTAACGATACAAGAGGCGCTGTAATATTTTGTGCCTCTCTATAGTCCAAATATTCTTGCTCAACATGTAAGATTGCTTTGTTATTTTCTTTTAACTCAAGTCTTACATAAGGTTCCGCACAATATGTAACTAAATTAGTTAATAATGTTCGGTTATCTTCATTATTCTTAGGATCATTAGCTTCCTTTAAATTATCATCTAAAGAGAATAACCAATCCCAATAAGAATAAATTGGAGCAGAATAAATTGAATAATTTTTGTCTTCGTGAGTTTTAGATAATGCGTCAGAGAAGACTTCGTATACTTGTGGACTCAAAGTCATTTCTTCGTTTGGGTGTAAGCATACATTTGAGATTGAATTGTAGGCTGTATAAATCTTGGTCTCATCGAATAATCCATAACTTAGTTGGAGATTTCTAGACATCGTATCTTCATATTCTTTGTAGCTATTAGTAGCTTCGTTTGAAAAGTCAAATACGCCTTTAAACCCCACACCATACGTAGGATATTCATCATTTGTCTTAGGCTCAATGGTGTAAATTCCAGGATCTTTTTTACCGATCTGGGTAACGCCAATTGCTATTGATACAACCGCTATAACAAAGAAAGTAGCTGTAAGAATAATTCTCAATTTTACATGCTTATTACTTACAACAATTTCTTTTTCTGCCATTAAAATTAACCTCTAATTTTCTTGTAGTTAGCAATTTCTTCTTCGTTGCCGTATACAAAGTGACCATTTCCAATATCAACTAAGCTTGGTTTATGAACTGAATAATCGTGACATTTGTCTGGTTCATAAACGAATAATTCTTTGTTCTTTTCAAGAATAGGATCTGGAATTGGAATTGCACTCATTAAGCTCTTTGTGTATGGGTGTAATGGGTGTTCGAATAATTCCTCAGTTTCGGCAATTTCAACAATTTTACCGTGGTGGATAACAACGATTCTATCAGAGATAAATCTAACAATACTTAAATCGTGTGCGATGAATAAGTAAGTCAATCCACGTTCACTTTGGAATTTCTTTAATAAGTTAAGGACTTGAGCACGGATAGAAACGTCTAATGCTGAGATAGGTTCATCAGCAACGATGAATTCTGGTTCCATGACAATACTTCTAGCTAAGCCAACACGTTGTCTTTGACCACCTGAGAATTCGTGTGGGTAACGTGTTAAGTGTTCAGGAAGAAGGCCGACATCAGTAATGATTTTTTCAATCTTTGCAATTCTATCTTTTTCATCTTTATAAAGATGGAAGTTATTTAAACCTTCAGAGATGATATATTCGATAGTAGCTCTTTCATTTAATGAAGCAGCAGGATCTTGGAAGATCATTTGAATCTTACGAACGATATCTCTAGATTGTTTAAATGTGATTTTACCTGTTTTGACAGTGTTAATAGCTGCTTTAATTTCAGCAACTTTAGCACCACCATCTGGCATAGAAGAAGCGATTTCTAATTCCTCTTCAAGAGCTTTAATGAATTGACCTTTTTCTTCTTCTGGAATTTTACCATTGATTAATCTGTTGTCGAATGTGATATAACCTTTTCTAACAGGGTTAATTCTAACAACAGCTCTACCGATAGTTGTTTTACCTGAACCAGATTCACCAACGAGTGAAACTGTTTCGCCTTTATAGATGTCAAATGATGCATCACTGACAGCTTTAAATTCTTTTCTACCTCTACCGAAGACGATATCAACGTTTTTAATCTTAAGGATTGGTGTAGATGATTTTTTATTTGCCATTTTCATTTCCTCCTTCAGATTTATAAACTTTGCACATCTTAGCGTGTAAGTCTTTAATAATTTCAGGTTTCTCGATCTTTGGTGCACGATCATCTAATAACCATGTCTTTGCAAAGTGATGGTCATTAATTTCGTACATTGGTGGTTCCTTGACAAAGTCAATTGCCATTGCGTAGTTGCTACGAGGAGCAAATGCGTCACCTTTAATCTTGTTATAAAGTGAAGGTGGAGTTCCTGAAATTGAGAATAATTCAGTTCCTCTTTCAGAAAGTTGTGGCATTGACGATAATAATGCCCATGTGTATGGGTGAGCTGGTTCATAGAAGACATCTTCTACATTGCCTAACTCAATGATTTGACCACCATAGATAACTGCAACACGATCAGCAACGTTAGCAACAACGCCTAAGTCGTGAGTAATGTAAACAGTTGTGAAGCCTAATTCTTTTTGGAGTTTCTTAATCAAGCGGATGATTTGAGCTTGAATAGTAACGTCAAGAGCAGTTGTAGGTTCGTCACAAATTAAGATCTTTGGTTGGCAAGAAAGAGCAATAGCGATAACGATTCTTTGTCTCATACCACCTGAATATTGGAATGGATAATCGTTAAATCTCTTATCTGGGTTAGTAATACCAACCTTTTCCATCATATCCATAGCTCTCTTCTTGGCTTCAATTTCAGAACACTTTTGGTGTTTTAAAATGACAGTCATGATTTGTTTACCAATTGGAATAATTGGGTTTAATGAAGTCATTGGATCTTGGAAAACAGTAGCGATTTTACAACCTCTAATCTTTTGCCAGTCTTTTGTGTATTTAACTTTAGAACAGTCAACGATTGTTGTACCGTGGATCTTATCAGCAGTTTCAGAGACATATTCAACTCTGAATGTGATGTCTGCGTAGAGCTTATCCATTTTCTTACTATTAGTTAAATCAATACCTTCAGATAAGAATTTTTTAGCTTTCTTAACGAATTTGTTAATGAATTTAATCTTAGTAGTTTTTGGATATCTACCAAATGAAAGCATAGCTTCTTTAGCCCATTTTGTATTAAGAGCTTTGAGTTCACTAGGGATTTCAGTTTTCTTGATTTCCTCTAATTTTGCTTTGTAAAAATCTTCAGCTTTCTTTAAATCTTCTGCCAATTGAGTATATTCTGCTGATGATTTTGCAGCTGCTTTCTTTTCAGCTTTTTTAGCAGAAATCTCCTTAGAGATATGAGCTTTAGCAGCGTTTAAAGAATGAATTTGTTGTTTAACAGCAATGAATCTTTCTTTATCTTCTGATTTTTTAGGGTTTAAAGTAGAGATTTCGTTACCTAAGTCGTTTAAATCGTCTTCGATATCTCTTCTTTTCTTTGCGAATGCTTCAACTTCTTCTTCAGTTAAAGCTTTGATGCTATTCATCTTATTCTTAATATCTAAGATTACATTGTATGAATCTGCAATAAGGTAGTTATAAGTGAATTCATCGAGTTTTTTATTGATGTAGCCAATGAAGTATTTATGTTCAGGAGTTAAATCAATATCAGTCTTTTGGAGTTCAGGATCATTAAAAATGATTTTACCATGGGAGACTGAACCATTTGAATCAAGCATACCAGCGAATGTTTTTGTTAAAACTGATTTACCGGAACCTGATTCACCAACGATAGCGAGTGATTCGCCATCATAGACTTTTAAAGAAACGTCTCTAATAGCATTTAAGATACGTCCACGAACATTGAATTTAACGTCAACGTGTCTTAATTCTAAGATGACTTTTTTATCTTTAGGAGTTTCGACGTTAGCGAAGTTTTGAATTAATTTTGCCATAATCTTTTACCTCCTACATATGAGTTCTAGGATCACTTGCATCTGCAAGGTTTTGACCTAAAACGTAAAGAATAACTGTAATTGCACTAGCGACAGTAACTGGAGCCCAGAATGCCCAAGGATATGAGATGAAGCCTGTTTGTGCTCTTTCAATCATTTGACCTAATGAAGGAGTTTCAGCACTTAAGCCGATACCAATGTATGAAAGGAAGACTTCGTATGAAATATATCCTGGAAGTTCAGTAGCTAAGATTGTCATGATAACTGAAGTTAAGAATGGCAAGATGTTGTGTTTAACAACTGTAAGAATTGGGGTACCTAAACATCTAGAAGCTAAGTTGTATTCTCTATCACGAATGATAAGAACTTGAGTTCTGAAGAAGTAGGCAATACCTAACCAACCAGTAATAGTTAATGCGATAACAAATGGGAAGAAACCACTACCAATGATGTAAACCATGACGGAAACGATCAAGATATATGGGACATCAGCAATAATGTTGTAAACAACATTAAGGATGCTATCGAGTGTTTTGTTATATCCCCAAACAGCACCGATAACAATACCAAGAGCCATGTTGATAGTTGCGCAGACGAATGATAATGCGATAGATGTAGCAGCAGAAGCCCAAACGCCATAGAAAATTGAGTTTCCAACTGGACCAGTACCAAGGAGCCATTTTAAGGACACCCCGTATTTAGACATTGCCACTGCTGGAGACAAGAAATAAGAATCTGTATTAATGACGTTTTCCATTTCGTCATAAGGGAATATTAATGGGAAGAAAATACTCATTAATAAGATGAATGCGAATAATCCTAATAGGAACCAGTTAATTTTCTTTTTGAAGAAGATTCTAAATACTGATTTCCAATAAGAATATCTAAGAGCAGTGATTTTTTCTGAAGAAACAGAATCACTTTCGACAAAGTAGAATAAGTCGTTTTCACTTTGAGAAGAAACTTTTTCTAAGTCAAAAGCTTGTTTTACGATTGCTTCTGCCATAACTAGTTACCTCCTTGTGTGAATGAAATACGTGGGTCGTACTTAGCTAAGAGTAAGTCGCCAGCGATGAGTGAAATAATTGTTAATGTTGTGTAGAACAATGTCATAGCAACAATTAATGAGTTATCTGATTTTGTAATAGCATCAGTTAATAAAGCACCAACACCTGGAACACCATAAACTCTTTCAGTAATGATAGCACCAGTTAATGCACCTAAGATATCAGCTGGAATACCATGGACTAAGTAAATAAATGCGTTTGGTGAAACGTGTTTAGAAAAGATTTCACCTTCACTCAAGCCTTGGCTTCTTGCGAATTTAACATAATCTGAGTTCATTTGGTCGATCATGTAACGTCTCATCCACTTCATTAAGCCACCAATAGCTGGTAACGCAAGGGATATCGTCGGCAAGATATAAGCCATAAACTTCACTTCAGCAGTTGCAAACTTATATGGTAATCCAAATATGTTCATACCAATACTAGCAAACATGAAGATATAAGCTAATGAAGGAACCGCAATAATAAAGATAATATAGAAATTACCAAGTTTATCAGCGAGTTTATCTTTTCTTAATGCCATCAAGACACCAAGAGGTAAACCAAATAAGTAAACTAAGATAGTTGAGATAATGCCGATTGAGAATGAGTTAGCCATTCTTGATAAACCACTATGTTGTTGAGTAGGTAATGTATATCTATCAGGGAACATAGAGATTTCAATTGGTGAAAGTTCAGCACTGTTATATGTAACTGTGTGGAAATCATAAGATGTTTCGTGAGTTACACCGGTTCCTAAATCATTTGGATATTCTTGTTGTTCGAATAAAGCTTCACCAGTTGCTTGAGCGAAAACTTCAGTTAAGTCAACATCACGATATGTAACATAAGATTTACCTAAGTTAATCTTTAAAATGTTTTGATGAACAAATGGGAACTTATTATCGAAATAGATTAAGTACTTATGGGTTGTACCACTACCAACTAATGCTGGCATGTTACTTCTTTTGTCCCACTCCCAACGAACGTAACGATCGGTAAGGTTTGGATCCTCAACATCATGAATTGTTTCAAATTTGAACATTTCGCCAAAATATTTGAATAATCTAGTAATAGGATTGATGTCTTTTGTAGCAATTAAATATGCCTTAGACAAGAAAGCACCATTACTTTTTTTCTTTTGAGGAAGTAATTGAATAGTGAAACGATCAGCTTCATATGTTTTGATGAATTCTTGAACATCTGGGTTAGATAAATATGTTTGTTCATTGCTAATAGCTTTACTAGCAGCAACATATTCAGCATTAGTAGTATATTCATCGCCATACTTAGCTTGGTACTTAGACGCAATGTAAGTATCGTAATTGTAGTATTTTAAATAGCCATACTTTTCGTATTTTTGGATTTTGTAGATTTCTAATTCGTTGTTTGCCTTCTTTGCTATAGTTGGATCATTAGCAAAAATTAAAGAGCGGTCGATAAGTGAATAGACTAGAACCATAACGATTCCAACTACACTAAACAAAGCAAATATTGAGAACAAAATACGTTTTAATAAATACTTTTTCATAATAGCTCCTTTCTATGAAAAAACTGCAAATAGGAAGGGACTTAGAATTCCCTTCCTAGTTTGCATATTAGTATCGATTAATAGTTAGTAAACTAATTATTAATAGACACCGTTTAATTTACACATATAACCGTAAGGTGCGAATGTGTCAAGGTATGTAATTGGATCACCGAAGTCTGGGCCCCAACCTGAACCGTAGAAGATATCATAGTTGCCAGCTTCACCAGATGATGCTCTGTAACCACATGCATAGAAGTCAGCAGTTGTTGCAGCATCATTTAATTTAACTTCGACGTAATCGCCTAATGTTTCTTCGATAATTCTCTTGAAACCATTAGCATTAGCTAATTGAGAAGCAGATGCGCTGTAGTAAGTAACGTCAAGTTTGACTTTACCTTTCCAATCGCCAGCAGCTTCTAATTCAGCTTTAGCTTCAGCAGCGAATTGTTTTGCTTTAGTAGCATTGAACCAGCCATCAACACCGTCATGAACATCAATACCCATATTTAATTGATCTGTGTAGTATTGGACCATATCACCATATTGAGTACCAGCTGGGAATGAGTGACCCTTAGCATCAGCTGTAGCTGCGCTAACTGATAAGAATTCTGGGTGAGTGTACATATTACGTAAAGACATTTTAGCTAATTCTGGACCAACTGAGATAGCGTTGTAGCTTTCTTGGTTGAATGCGTGAATGAGAGCTTTACGGAATTTGATGTTGTTCATTGCTTTGTTTGTAGCAATCTTTTCAACTTCAGTTTGAGTAGAAACAACTGAACCAGTTTCGAATGTACCACGGTTAACGTTGAATGCACATAAGTATGTAGTTGTTGTTGTATCTGTGACGTAGTTGTATTTAGCAAATCTACCATCTTCTTGAGCTTTCTTTAATAAGCCTGAAGCAACGCCTAAGCCGACACCAGCGTATGTACCAGCAACGACAGCGTCATAGAGACCTGTTGGGTTATCACCAGCATCGTAAACCCACTTAAGAGAAGTGAAGTTAACGTTATCTTTATCATGGTAAGAAGGGTTTGGAGTTAATGAGATTTCTGATTTTTCAACGATATTACCTGGAACATACGCACCATTGTAAACCATGTTAGAAGCATCAGCGACATTACCATAGACATATGAATCTTTAGCGCTTTCAGCAGCGAATTCTTCAACACCGAATGCGCCACCTTTAGAAAGGAAGAATTGTCTATTCATTGGCATGAAGCAAGAATAAGTTAATCTAGTTGGGAAGAATGATTCTGGTTCACATAATTCAATTGTGAATGTATGAGCATCAACTGCTTTAACACCAACTTGATCCCAAGTTGCTTCACCATTTAAGTATTCATCAGCGTTTTTGACAACACCTTGAACTAAGAATTCAAGACCTGCAGCTGCATCGAGCATGTGTTGGAAACCTGCAACGAAGTCATCAGCGACGACACTTGCATATTCAGTTTTATCTGCTGTAACCCATTTTGCATCTTCACGAAGTTTGAATGTGTATGTTTTTCCATCAGCACTGACAGAGTATGGTAAGTGTGTTTCTGGATCTTCAACAGCGATATCACCTCTTAATTGACCAAGGTTATCGTATTGGAGTAAGCCGTTAACACAGTTAACTAAAACTTCTGTATCAGCTTGTTCTGAAGTATTAACGATATCTAAAGTAGCTGGAGCTGTTGTATATGTTGTTGCATATGTATCAGCGATTTCGTAGCCCTTGCCTGTTAAGTAAGCTTTTGGATCGTAAGCATCACCACCAGCACGAGCAGCTTCCCATTTAGAAATCATTTCAGCTCTTTCTTCGGAACTGATGAATTCTTTAGTAGCATGTTTTTTGACAGCGACCATTTTTGCTAATCTGTCTTCATCGTTACCCCATTTAGCATATGGGATTGTTCTTGGAGCAACACGAGTCATAGCGTAGTTGCCACCTTGAGTTGTTGTAGGGACGATAACAGCTGAGTCTAATAATTTTGCTTCTGCTTCTGCATAAGCAACGAATCTTTGGTTATCATCTTTGATTTTACCTGCAGCTTCAACCATTTCAGCGTAATCGCCTAAGATTGATTGGTAAACTGCATCTTCATCTGCATTACGAACATATTTGACTTCTTCTGGCTTGTCTTCCTTTTCAGGACCACAAGCTGCAAGAGAAACTAATGCTGTAGCTGCTAAAACGAATAATTTTCTGTTTTTCATAGCTTTAATTCTCCTCCTATAAAAATTTAGAAAAAAGGTTTCTCAGTAAGGGGAATTAAATGACACGCGCATTTTAATGCCCTACAAAAAAATCTTGTAAATATTAAACAACTTTTTCTTAAGTAAATGCAACATTTTTTTGTAAATTTTTAAAAAATCATTTTTGGGACTTACCTTAATATACATAGTATATTATAGATAATCACTCAAAAATGCGTTTTTTGCTTAATTGCATATTTTTTAGTAAAATATATGCTATTAGATATATAGATTTTTAAGAGGTTTTCTTTGTCTTTATAATTTCATAGAAATTCTTAGGTAGATCACAAACGAACGTTTTTCCATTTAAGTAAGAAAATTGCTTGTTTTGACAGTTAAACTTCAATGAATAGCTGTGTAGGAACTGTGTTGAGAGTCCAAATTCGTTTTTGTATTTATTATTTATCTTAAAATCACCGTATTTGTAGTCTCCAATAACGTGATGTCTAATGTAAGACATGTGAACTCTGATTTGATGAGTTCTTCCTGTTTTTAGAGTTATCTCTAATAATGACGAATCATCAAATACTTCAATAGGTTTATAAAGAGTAAGAGCTTTCTTACCGCCACTCTTTTCAGGAGCCACTACCATTTTGTGTTTTTGGAAATTTTTTCTGATAGGTGCGTTTACACTACCTTCTTCTAAAACTTGTCCACTTACTAATACTAAATATATTTTTTCAACTTGGTCATGATCAGAAAAAATTTCGTTCATTGCTTTGATAGTCTTTTCGTTCTTACCAAAAACAATTAATCCTGTTGTATCCTTATCTAACCTATTAATTAACTTAACGTTTTTATTTCCAAGATACTCTTCTACATAGTCTTCTAAAGATACTTCTCCAGTTCCATCTCTTTGTGATAAAAGTAAAGAAGGCTTATTTAAAATCAAAAGGTTGTCGTCTTGATAAACAATTATTTCATCTAATATTTTCATATCGTTTATATTTTATCACTTTTTATATTTTTTACGCGTGTGATATTATATTAAGGATTTATAGGAGAGTTTTATGGCAAAGAATTCTACAAAAGGTGGTTTTTTTGAATCCTCAATTATGAGAAGCCGTATTAAAAATCCTAACGTCACTTTATTTCCTGAAGCTGGCTTAGGATATTTAGTTGGTCCACTTCTCGCTTTGATCTCAAATGGAATCATCAACATTTGGCTTGTCCAATACTGGGACAAAGTCTTAGGTATGGGTGAATGGGGCGCTGTCCTTGAAACACTTATTCCTATCGTAAGTGCCGTCCTTATCGTTGTCGGTAACTTATTCGTCGGAAGATTATTAGAAAAGAAGCCAACATTAGCTGGTAAAGCAAGACCATTAATCTTAATCGGTATGCCAGTTATCTTAGTTTCATTCTTATTCTTATTCCTCTTCCCATCTGCAAGTAAAGAAGGTGTCGAAGCTGTTAACGTCGGTACATCAATCGTTGCTGCTATCGGTTACAACTTATACTACGCATTAGCATGGCCTCTTTACTACACATCACACAGTGCTTTAGTTAACTTATCAACTAGAGACGGTGGCAAACGTGGCTTATTATCAACTTGTATCATGGCTGCACAATTAGGTGCTGCTGGTGTTTCAGGTATGGCTGGTGGTATCTTAGTCGACTTATTAAAATTATTACCAGTTTACAACTACACAGACGCTTACAAAACTGCTCAAGGTTTAACAGTTAACTTCACAAACGACTTCCTTGAAGTTAAAGAATTAACTGAAGGCGTTGATTACGTTACAGAAGTTACACGTGCTCAAGCTAATGAAAAATGGTTCGTATTAATGATCGTCATGATCGCTACATTAATCATTGGTTGCTTACTTGAATACTACTTCACAAGAGAAAGAATTACTGAAGAACAAGTTAAATTAGAAGCAGAAGCAGGTGCAAAAGAAGTTAAAAAAGTATCTATGGGCGAACAAATGAAAATTTGTATGCACGATAAATACTGGTGGATCATCATCGTATTCTTCTTCCTCTATCAATTCGGTGGAATGATGAAGAACAACGATATGTCATTCTATTCACAAGCTATGACAGGTGGTAGTACATTATCATCATTAATTAACACAGTCGGTGCTATCCCAACTGCTGCAGGTATGGCAATTGTTTGGCCTATCGCTGCTAAGATTGGTAAATCAAAAACAATCGCATTTGGTGGTTTCTTAGCATTAGCAGGTGCTGCTATCGCATTCATTGGCTTAGTTCCAGCATTAGCTAACGCTGACCCATTCTTCACATTATTAGATACTCCATTAAATACATCAGGTATCTTAGCTGTTGTATCATTCATCGTTAAAGCTTTAGGTACTGCTCCAGCAATGTACATCGCTATCGCAGTTATGGCTTTAGTCCTTGATCACCAAGAAGCTGTTTACGGTGTCAGAACTGATGGCTTCACAATGGCAGTTTACGGTTCAATCATGGTCGCAATGAGTGGTTTATGTAACGGTATCATCGTTGGTATCAACTCATTATGTACAACTACTGACGCAAAGAGAATTGTTCATACATTCTTAGGCTTCGGTGTTGAAGGTCTCTGTTACTTAATCATGAGCGTCATGTTCTTCTTCATGACAGTTGAAAAATTCTCAAAGATTGACAACGTTGCAATCACAGCTGACCAAAAAGCAGCTGTTGAAGCAGAAGGTGGCGTCTACGAAGAATCTGAAGAAAGAGCTAAGATCAGAAAAGATCAAGAAGAAAGAGAAGCAAAAATGTCTCCAGAAGCTTTAGCAAAATACAAAGCAGCTGAAGCAAAAGCTCTTGAAGAATTCAACGCATTAAGAGAAGCAAACGGAAAAACTCCAGTTACTCTCTAATCGGATTAAACACAATAAAATTGACGACCTATTTAGGTCGTCTTTTTTTAAATTTCGCATTAAATTAAATGGACAAAGTTGGCTATTTATACTATAATATCTACGTAAAAGGACAAAGTTGGCTATTTAATATGATTAAACGCAATTCATCGGAATATTTAAAAATGTTAGGTTCTAGAATAAAACAATATAGAGTAAAAATTGGATTATCACAAAGTGATATTGAAAGTAAAACAGGATTATCAGTAAGAACCATCTCTAGATTTGAACAAGGAGCATCCATACAATTTGAAGCTTTTATCAAAATACTTATTGCACTAAATTTAAGCGAAAATTTGAATCTATTAGTAGAAGACCAAACAGATCGTCCATCATATTACTTATTAAAAAGTCCTTCTCCTAATACTAGGGCAAGGAAAAAAGCTTTCAAAACCGGGGAATTTGTATGGGGAGAAGATAAATAATGAATACAACAGTAGAAGTTTTTCTTTGGGGCACTAGAATAGGAATTATCCATCAAGACTTAAATAAACCTTATGCAACATTCGAATATGATAGAAATTTCTTAAATTCAGATAGACAAGTATTCCCATTATTAATGCCTTTATCCGAAGCATCATATTCTTTTCCTATGCTAACAAAAGAACCCTTTTTTGGTTTGCCAGGACTTGTAAGTGACTCCTTGCCTGATTCCTTTGGTAATAAAGTGATCGAACAATGGCTAGTTTCTCAAGGTAAATCTTTATCCGATTTTACTGCAATAGATAGACTTTGTTATATGGGCAATAGAGGCATGGGCGCTCTTGAATATAAACCATCCACCACTGACTTTAAAGACATAAATGAAAGCATAAACGTTAGCAAAATGATTGAATTCGCATCTAAAATACTTGAAAATAGAGAATCTATTATTTTAAATGCTAACGATGAACTAACATATTCCCAACTCATTCAGGTGGGTAGTTCTGCCGGTGGAGCAAGAGCAAAAGCCCTCATAGCATGGAATCAAAAAACAAATGAAATTAGATCAGGCCAATTATTGCTAGATAAGGACTTTGATTACTGGCTCATGAAATTTGATAATGTCAGAAATAATGGAGACCATGGTTCTATAGACAATCCACAATATACCCTTATTGAATATGCCTATTACAAAATGGCATTAGACGCGGGAATAAAAATGAATGAGTGTAGAATTTATTCCTCTGATGGTAAAAACCATTTTATGACAAAGAGATTTGATAGAATCAATGGCAAGAAAATACACATGCTATCTTTAGGAGGAATGGCCCATATTTCATATAAAGAACCACTAGCTTGTAGCTATGAGTTAGCAGCTGAATATATGAGACAAATCGGCTTACTTCAAACTGATTTAGAACAATTTTATTTAAGAATGGTTTTTAACTGCTTTGCAGTAAACCAAGATGACCATGTTAAAAACATTTCTTTCTTAATGGATAAGGATGGAAAATGGCAATTATCTCCTGCCTACGACATTACATTTTCGTATGACACAAATAATATTTGGTTAAAGCAACATCAAATGAGTATCAACAATAAATCGACAAATATATCTTTAGACGATTTATTACAGGCAGGCAAAACAATGGGAATCAAAAAAGGAAAATGTATTTCAATAATCGACAGAGTTAAAAATAGCGTATCCAAGTTTAGAAACATTGCTGAAGATTGTGGCATTATCGAATCGAATATTTCATATATTGAAATGATTATTGCTAAAGAATCTCCTATAAAGTCATAAATTCTTATTTAATAAAAACATAATTAAAAGGGATTGTGTGAAATTAAATGTGTATAGAAAATAATGCATACACACAATATTTAACAGTTTTTATGATTAAGCATAAAAATTAGATAAGCAAAGTCAAGTCAAAAAATCAAAGCATAACAAAAACA
>JAKSHZ010000020.1 GCA_024399115.1 Bacilli bacterium | reverse complement strand
AGTGGAACTTCTCCTTTAATGAAGGATGTCGGAACATATAGCACAGCTTTATCTCACGTAATCATTACTAACGCAAATGGTGAAGTTGTTACAGATTGCTACAATATTGGTGCATTTAAACAATATACAATTCAAATCTTAAGACTTGAGATCAATGAATATTACACCAAGTTAGATGATTTAATTGCTGAAGGATATTTAAACGATGGCATCATTGAAATGGTGTATGACACTACAAAGTACTCATTATATGAGTACACAATTTCATATAAGGATATTTATGGACAAGTCCAATATTTAACTACTATGTATAATCCATATGGAACTGTGGAAGTTTCTGTATTTGATCAAGTTCGTGATTTCTTTGAAATTGGTCCAATTGAATTTAATTCTGAGGTATTAACAGATTCTAGAACTAGAACTCTTCAAAATGTTGAATCATTACCATACATGTTCGTACCTCCGACAACGGAAGTTCTCGATCGTGGAGTTGTTGTTAGCTCAACAAACATGGTTTTAAATCAAACATCATATACATTAAGAATTAGATCTGCAGAAGTTTCTGTTGATATTCCTACTGAATATTTAGACTTCTATTTTGATAACACTAGCCACTCATTGAATGAAGGATATATTGATGGACAAATTACTACTGTTGTCGGTGCAAATAGCCTTACAGGCGCTCAGTACATGACAAGAGAACAATTTGCTGATGAATTCTTATTTGCTGGAGGATATCCTTCTGGAACAGTTTTATTATTAGGCGAAACAAGAAATGGTGAGTCCTACACTTTTAAAACTAAAGAAGATTCAGAAGCTAAACCAATTGAAAATACTAACTTAAGACTAGGATATTTTGATAATTCACTAGGACGTTATATCAATGTCGATAATAGTAATTTCAACTTTGTAAATAGAAATGTTAATTGGAAAGTTTCTCACTATAACTACAATGTTATTTCAGAGGATTATTATGAAGCAATCAGAAAAAATTCTAGTGGAGAATTTGTTCCTTATGTTGAAAGTCATGACACATTCCTTAAAACAGGATATTCACAAGCAACCGCGAAAGAAATTAGTGTGTTCTTCGATGGAGAATATCACGGCACTAATAGATTCTATATCTATGGTTCTACTCCAGAATTAGGCATTGATACGGATAGTCTTTATGTTCCAGTTAAAAATGGAGAATATTACACACTTACTGTTGGTGAATTCACAATAAGTTTTAAGATAAATGATAGACAAGCTTTAATAGTTAATGAAACCATAAATAGTAGTTTGAATGTCGAGTATATCGATTACAATTCTATTAGCATCGTAAGTAATTTGACTGGAGAAAAAGTTAATGCTTCTTACTATTATTGTTTCTTCAACTTATTTGATCACTATAAGTTACGTATTGAAAAAGCAATTGTTGATATTGAATTATTCAATCAAAGCGAATTTGAGTTTGTTTATGATGGAAAGATTCACTCTTTCAATAGCATTTTCGAAGGCGATAAGTTAAACGCTTTAAATCAATACCTAAAAGATAATTTCGGCATCTATGGTGGTTTTAAAGTTATTAATAAAGCTGATTCAAGCAACCCTAACGCTCAAAAGCTTTCTTATTCTGATATTGTAAGGAATGTTTCTGATGTTGCTTTACCTGGCGGAGCTGACTATATTGTTTCACCTGAATACTATACTTCGTCTTACTCAAGTAAGTATTTTACTAATGCAGGAGGCAACGCAGCCGATAACTTTGACTTTGTTGAATATTATTACACATATGAAATTACTAAGAGACCATTAAAGTTTACTTTTAACCCACAAGGTGATGGTGAATTTAACTATACAGATAAGCTTTATTATAAAGATTATGATGGTGTAGCGATCGATTGGAATAGTTATGATATTGATACAAGCTATTCAACTTTAGCATATGGTGACAATTTCTATAAGTTACCTGACACAATGAGCGGTGATGGTAGAGCTAAGTATGTCATTAAGGATAACAACACTGATGCATTATTATATGTAGATATCTTCTTAGACCCTCAAAATACTTTTGTTTATTCGCCAATAAAATCTGATGTTGGTGGAGAAAGAAATTACACAACTTATGAGCTTGTTTCATTCTTAGTAAACTATGATTTATCTGCTAACTATTTAGACTACGGAACAGCAGAACAAAGATGGGATGCATGGAGCGTATGTATCCGTCCATACGAAGTTGAGTATCTTGCTACAGGTGAATATATTGTCGACGGACAAGTGATTGAACTTACTAAGAAAACGGATGCTTCAAGCACGGTAGAAATTTCATTTGTCTTTGACGATAATAATCATACATTTAATGAGATCTTCACTTCTGGCCAAATTAATAAGGTAATTTATCGTGGATCTAAACCAACAAATGATACTGTTGAGAGTATGAACATCAACGCTCCACGAATTAAATATGTTGATGATAATGGTGAATATCTAGGCATCAACTATGAAGTTTATAGTGAAGATTATGATGGAGAAAAATATCTTGGTAAGTTTAATATTACCGATTCATATATTTTCGAAGATGTAACCTACATACTTAATATTAAACCTAAATCTATTACATTAACTTCTAATTATGTTTCTACTATTGCGGGAACTGACTTTACGACTGCAACTAATGACCTCAAGATTACAAATACAACATTTGATAATAAGCTTGTTGATTACTATGTTAACCAAGACTTTATTGATTACTTAGACTCAGGTGTTGTTGGTGCATTCAGATATCACTATAACGGAAGTGAAACAAGAATCTATGACATCAAGTTATTAGCAAGCGACGCTGTTACTGCTACAAACCCTAATGGTGATGTTTCAAGTTCGTATGACATTAATGTTTATAGTGAATATGGTGCTTCTAGCCCTATCCTAAGAGTCACTAAACCTCAAATTACATTCTTAGAAGGTAAAGGATTTAATATCTTTGAATATGCAGGTAAGAAAGTCACAAATACATCCGTCACAATTAATATGGATCCAAACACTAACGTTAAGAGTAGTGGATTTATCTCAGTTAAGGGTGCTGGTGACTATAGCGTTAGAGTCAACATCGATCCTAATAATGAATTAGACTTAATCTCAGTCGGTCAACATCAAGTAGTTATTAGACCTGAGTATATCTCTGTCTACAAAGCAAATGGTGAATTGCTAGATAGTAGTTTAATTCAATGTGATGACATCGGTAGAACTTACACATTCACAATCACTCCTAAGAAGTTAACTATTTCATCAAGAATGACTTCTTTAACCGGTGATGCAAAAGATCATTTCTACGTTTTAACTTTCGATGGAGAGATTTATGAAGCTGATATTGACGAAAGACTTAAAGTCTCTGGTCTTATCTCAGGAGACATCTTAAGAATTAATGATGTTAATTATAGTAGCAGTACTAAATCTTATAATTTGATTAACGAGCGTGATCTTGAAGACGGAAGAGTCTATTTAATGGTTCCTACTCTAAGAATGCTTAATATTGTTGATAGTAGAGGCAATTCGTTATTAGACAACTACGAGATTGAAATTATTGAACACTATGCAACTTGCGTTTTCGAGGAATTGGAGCTCTAGAAAGGCTTAAATTATATAAATAAAGGATATAGCCCGGGGAAATAATAGTTATCTAATAAATTCCGGGTATAATTAGATAACAAAAGGAGAAATATGAAAAAATATCGTTGTCCAAAATGCGGTGAATTCTTTGAAGGAGAATCAGCAACATGTCCACACTGTGGTGCATTGATGAAATATCGTCAAACAGTCACAATCGAAGAAGAAATTCAAAAGGAAGTAGCGTCAGTCGGCCCTAAGTTTAATTTCCATGGCAGTGACGTTGTTTTCCATCCAGATTCAATCTTTGATGAAGAACAATACGAAAACGTCGGCGCTGGTGCTGAAGAAAACAAAAAAGAAGAAATCATGAAGGCTCCAGAACATTTCGAAAAGATGGTTATGGAGGAAGGAAAAAGCTTCTATGATGGCAAAGCAGCCTCTAAATTTGGCTATGGTTTAATGCAGTTAATTTTAACTCTCGGAACAGCGTTTTTAGCTTATCCTTGGATCATGTGTATGAAGTATCGTTATGAAGCAAAACACACAGTTATCAACGGTAGAAGATTATGTTTCGATGGCAAAGGAAGTCAATTATTTGGACGTTTCCTTTTGTGGTTTGTCCTCACAATTTTAACAGTTTTCTTATATTTCCCAACTCTCTCAAGTAACCTCAAAAAATGGAAGGCAATGCACACTCATTTCTTGACTTCAAGTGGAGAGAAAGTTTAATCAAAAATCACAAAACTAAATGAGAGTCTTTGACTCTCTTTTATTTTGCAAAAATTTCTCGAATTCAATGTCGTATTTTTCTACCTAGTTTTCGTTTGAAATTTTTGTCTATTTCCGGAGTGTTAGGTTTCCCGCTTTTATATAATAATGTAAAAAAGTATTTGCATTCGCTCACGTATATTTGATAACATATACAAGCATATCGTCCTCACGCTATGAGAGAGCGTACGCACGTATATGAAGAGTTTCATGGGAGAGCCGCGATGACTCACAAACCATGACACTGACAAATCTAATAGGAGGAAAGTCAAGTGAAAAAAATCGCTAAAGTTGTAAAAATGGAACTTCCTGGCGGCGAAGCTAAACCAGGTCCAAAACTTGCTGGTGCTGGTATCAACATGGCAAAATTCTGTACTGACTACAACGCAAAAACAGCAGACAGAAAAGGTGAAACAGTCCCAGTATTAATTACAGCATATGAAGACAAGTCATTCGACTATGTCATCAAAACAAGCCCAGTTGCAAACTTATTAAAGAAAGCTGCTGGCATCTCAAAAGGTTCTAACCTCGCTTCAAAAGGTAAGGTCGGAACAATCACTCGTGCTCAATTAAGAGAAATCGCTGAGTACAAGTTACCAGACTTAAACTGCAATGACGTTGAGGCAGCTATGAAAGTCGTTGAAGGCAGTGCAAGAAACATGGGCATTGCTATTGTTGACTAAGGAGAATTGCTATGGTTAGAGGTAAGAAATATACTGCAGCTGCTAGCAAAATCGAAGCTAACAAAGTTTATACAGTTGAAGAAGTTGCTGCATTAGTCAAAGAAACATCAACTGTCAAATTCGATGCAACAATCGATGCATCATTCAAACTCAATGTCGATCCAAAACAAGCTGATCAATTAGTCAGAGGAACTCTCATCCTTCCACACGGAAATGGCAAAACTAAAAAAGTCTTAGCTATTACTGACAAAACTGAAGATGCTAAAAACGCTGGTGCTGACTTCGTTGGTGGAGCAGAAATGATTGATAAAATCCTTTCTCAAAACTGGTACGAATTCGACGTCATCGTTGCAACACCTAATATGATGGGTATTATCGGTAAAGCTGCTCGTATCTTAGGTCCTAAAGGTTTAATGCCAAACCCAAAGACAGGAACAGTCAGCCCAAATATTGCTCAAGCTATTAAGGAAATCAAAGCTGGTAAAGTTGAATACCGTGTTGATAAAGAAGCAAATATGCATGTCTCTATCGCTCGTGTCAGCTTCGATGCAAACAAAATTGCTGAAAACTTAGATGCATTATGTGCAGCTATCGTTAAAGCAAAACCAGCTGCTGTAAAAGGCGTTTACATCAAGAATGCTGTTGTCCACACTACCATGGGTCCAGCTATTCCATTCACATTTAATGGTAGAATCTAATTAAAGATCACAATATACCATAGACAGTAACGGACGAAGTTAGTCTTAATAAGGTTACCGAGGCGTATTTATATACCCGTATATTGGAGACTTTCAAAAAAGGAAAAGGAGGTCAAGAATATGAATCAAGCTGTATTAGAATCTAAACAATTAGTTGTTAAAGAAGTCGCTGAAAAAGCAAAAGCTGCTTCAACAATCGTTGTTTGTGAATATCGTGGCTTAACAGTTGCTCAACTTGAAGAAATCAGACGTGCTCTTAGAAAAGAAAACGCAGAATTATGTGTTTACAAAAACTCTCTCGTCGAAAGAGCATTCAATGAAATCGGATATGCTGATGCAAATGAAATCTTAAGTGGCCCTAACGCAATCATCTTCTCTGAAGACACAGTTGCTGGCGCTAAGATCGCTGCAAAGTATTCTAAAAAGACAGATGGTCTTCTCTCAATCAAAGGCGGTATCGTTGAAGGCAAATTCAACAACGCTGATGAAATGAAGGTAGTTGCTAAATTACCTGGAAGAGATGGACTTATTTCCATGTTCTTATCGTGCTTACAAGCACCTGTTCGTTCCTTCGCTTGCGCAGTCAAGGCTGTAGCGGACAAAAACTAATGCCAATAGGAGGAAACAAATCATGGCAAAATTAACAAAAGAAGAAATCATTGCTTCATTAAAAGAAATGACAATCGTTGAATTAAACGAATTAGTTAAAGCAGTCGAAGAAGAATTCGGCGTCACAGCTGCTGCTCCAGTCGCAGTTGCTGCTGCTCCAGCAGAAGATGATGCTCCAAAAGGACCAACAGAAGTTACATTAACTTTAAAGAGTGCTGGTGCATCAAAAGTTCAAGTCATCAAAGCAGTCCAAGCTATCACAGGCTTAGGCTTAATGGATGCTAAGAAATTAGTCGACGGCGCTCCAGTCGCAGTTAAAGAACACATCTCTCCAGTTGAAGCTGAAGAACACAAGAAAGCTCTTGAAGCTGCTGGTGCTGAAGTCGAAGTTAAGTAATTTAACTAGAACAAGTTTATCTCTGTTATAGGGGGGTATATGGCTCATTATTACGATTTTCAACCAACTGTCGAATCTAAAATTCGCGAAATTGAGTTTGAAGTTAAAGGGGTAAAAATGCGCCTTAAAACAGATAACGGAGTATTCTCAAAAAACCGAGTAGATGAGGGGAGTTTAGCCTTCTTGAAGGCATTAATTCCCCTGAATCTAACGGGGCACATTCTAGATTTAGGGTGTGGATATGGCACAATAGGCTTAACATTAGCCATGTCGAATAGTGCGGTAAGGGTAACCCTTGCCGATATAAATTCACGCGCGCTCTCGCTATGTGAGCGTAATGCGAAAGAATTAGGATTAAGCCAACGAGTCACCTGCCTTCAAAGTGACATATTTGAAAAGATTGAAGGACGTTATGATTCAATTGTTGTTAACCCTCCAATACGTGCTGGTAAGAAAGTTACCTATGCAATGTATGAAGGTAGTAAGCAATTCTTAATTGATGGCGGATCACTGTTTATCGTAATCCGTAAAGCACAAGGAGCCCTTACAGCTTGCGAATATATCAAGTCAATATTCGGAAACTGTAACCTCATAGATCGTGCAAAAGGTTATTACATTTATCAAGCAGTGAAACAACTACACGAATAAAGGAGCCATTTATGACAAGAAATATTAAAGATTTAAAAAGATTAAACAACGATCGTGTCGACTATAGTAAGATTTCTGGTAAGTTACCATTGCCTAACTTAGTTGAAATCCAAACTAAATCATACGAAGAGTTTAAGAGTAAAGGTTTGGACGAAGTCTTTAGAGAATCTTTCCCAATTGAAAACTACACAAAAACATTATCTATTGATTATGTTTCTTGCAAATTTGGGGAAATCAAACATGACATCGCTGCATGTAAAGACCAAGACTTAACTTATTCTGCTCCAATCTATGTTACTGTCCGTTTAATTAGAAAAGATAATGGAGAAATCCAAGAATCTGAAGTCTATATGGGTGAATTCCCATTAATGACAAAGGGCGGTACATTCATTGTTAACGGTGCAGAAAGAGTTATCGTTTCACAATTAGTACGTTCACCAGGCGCTTATATGTCTGCTGAAAAAGACATTAAGACAGGTAAAGTTACTTATGGTGCAGACCTTATCCCAGGTAGAGGTACTTGGTTACAATTCGAAAGCGGCACTAAAGATATTTTAAGTGTACGTATCGATAGACAAAGAAAATTGAACGCAACTGTACTTTTAAGAGCATTAGGTCTTGAAAGCAGTAAAGATATAAAAGATTTATTCGGTAAGAATGAAGCTTTAGACATCACTCTTGCAAAAGATGAAGATGCTAAAATCGATTCTTCAGTTAAAGCTTTGATTGATATCTTCAAAAAGATGAAACCAGGCGAACCAGTTACTGAAGATGGTATTTACCAATTCCTTATTCAGAAGTTCTTTGATGAAAAGCGTTACGACTTAGGTAGAGCTGGTAGATATAAATACAATAAGAAATTAAGCGTTTACAATCGTTTAATCGGTCGTAGATTAGCTGAAAACTTAATTGATGTCGACGGCGAACTCCGTTTCAAAAAAGGCACTGTCTTAACAGCTGCTGATGTTGACGCTTTAAGAGATGAAGAATTCTTCGAAAAAGGTGCTCACACAAAGAAAATTAAAGTTAACACAAAGTTAGACAACCACAGTATTGTCAACGTAGTTAAAGTCTATAACAACGACAAAGACCAAAAGGTTTGCCCAATCGTTGGTACTGACCTCAACTTAACAGTTTCATACGTTACAATCAGTGATATCTTTGCATGTTTCTCTTACTTCCTTAACGTTATGGATGGCTTCGGTGGAACAGATGATATCGACCACTTAGGTAACAGACGTATTAAATGTGTTGGCGAATTAATTCAAAACCAATTCAGAATTGGCTTAGCAAAGATGGTCAAAACTGTCGTCCAAAAAATGTCAATTTCTGATATCGGCACAATTAAACCAAAAGCATTAATCAACCCACGTCCATTGAATGCAAGTATTAGAGAATTCTTTGCATCTTCTCAATTATCACAATTCATGGATCAAACAAACCCATTAGCAGAATTAACTAATAAACGTAGATTATCTGCTTTAGGTCCTGGTGGTTTAACTCGTGATAGAGCTTCTACAGAAGTTCGTGACGTTCACGTTTCTCACTACGGCAGAATCTGTCCTATTGAAACACCTGAAGGTCAAAACATCGGTCTTATTAACAACCTCGCTACATACGCGAAAATTAATAAATATGGATTTATAGAAACTCCATACAGAAAAGTTGACAAGAAAACAATGAGAGTTTTATCTGATGAAAAAGACTCAGTTTACTTATCAGCTGATGAAGAATGGGATTACATCATTGCTGAAGCTAACATCAACTTAGCTGAAGATGGAACAATCTTAGACGAACACGTTGTTGCTCGTCACCAAGGTGAAAACATTATGGCAGCAAGAGAAGATATCGACTTTGTCGACGTCTCTCCAAAACAAATCGTTTCTATCGCTGCTGGTTCTATTCCATTCCTTGAAAACGATGATACAATGCGTGCCCTCATGGGTTCAAACATGCAACGTCAAGCATTACCACTTTTAAGACCACATGCACCAGTCGTTGGTACAGGTCTTGAACACCAAGTCGCTAAGGATAGTGGACTTGCTGTTATTGCTGTCGCAGATGGTACTGTTACATACTCTGACTCTAGAACTATTGAAGTCTTAGAAAAAGAAACAAAAGAAACTAGAGTTTACAAATTAGAAAAGTTCCAAAGATCAAACCAAGGAACTTGTATTAACCAACATAGCATCGTTAAAGTTGGCGACAAAGTTGTCCGTGGACAAGTTATCGCTGATGGTCCTGCTATGGAAAATGGTGATTTAGCATTAGGTCAAAACGTTACAATCGCATTCATGACTTGGAATGGTTATAACTACGAAGATGCTGTCATCATGTCAGAAAGATTAGTTAAAGATGATGTCTACACAACAATCCATATTGAAAAATATGACCTTGAATGTAGAAGTATTCCTAAATTAGGTGACGAAGAAATCACACGTGATATTCCTAACGTTAGCGAAGCTATGAAGGCTCACCTCGATGAAAGAGGTATTGTCATTCCTGGTACTGAAGTTAAAGAAGGCGATATCCTTGTTGGTAAAGTCACTCCAAAAGGCCAAACAGAACCTTCTCCAGAAGAGAAGTTATTAATGGCTATCTTCGGTGAAAAGACAAACGAAGGTAAAGATGCATCATTAAGAGTTCCTCACGGTGGTGCTGGTATCGTTTTAGATGTTAAGATCTTAAAACGTGAACCAAAGAGCAAAGAAGTCGAACTCCCACCAGGAGTCAACGAAGTTGTCCGTGTCTTTATCGTTCAAAAGCGTAAGATTTCCGAAGGTGATAAGATGTCAGGTCGTCACGGTAACAAAGGTGTCATTTCTAGAATTCTTCCAGAATGCGATATGCCATTCTTACCAGACGGAACTCCTGTCGACATCATGTTAAACCCATTAGGTGTTCCTTCACGTATGAACATTGGTCAAATTCTTGAAGTCCACTTAGGTTACGCTTTACGTAAATTAGGATATAAGATTGCAACACCAGTTTTCGATGGTATTACAAACGAAGAAATCCTCGATATGATGAAGCAAGCTCAAATGGATCCAGATGGAAAGACAGTTCTTTACGATGGTACAACTGGTGAAAGATTTGACGAAAGAATTACAGTTGGCTGTATGTACATGATTAAACTTGTCCACATGGTCGACGATAAATTACACGCTCGTGCAACTGGCCCTTACAGCTTAGTCACTCAACAACCTTTAGGTGGTAAAGCTCAAAACGGTGGTCAAAGGTTTGGTGAAATGGAAGTCTGGGCACTTGAAGCTTACGGTGCTGCTCACGTCTTACAAGAAATTATCACAATCAAATCTGACGATAGAGTTGGACGTAGAAAAACTTATGAATCAATCATTAAAGGCCAAACATTACCAAAACCAGGTATTCCAGAAGCCTTCAAAGTATTGGTTAAAGAATTACAAGCATTATCAATGGATGTCACTCTCTTAAATCAAGATAATGAAGAAATTGATATGGTCGCTCTTGCTAAAGAGGCTGAGAAAGAAGAAAGAAAGATCAATTCTAATATTCGTAACCTCACTGGTGAAGGCGCAGCAGAAAGTGTTGTCGATAGCGAAGCTATGGGTATGACAGCACATAGCGCTGATGAAAGATTTGATGATTAATTAGGAGGAAGTTAAAGTATGTTTGATGTAAAAAGACTTGCAGCTATTAAAGTTGGCTTAGCTTCTCCTGATAAAATCAGAAGCTGGTCTCATGGCGAAGTAAAACGCCCTGAAACTATTAACTATCGTAGTCAAAAACCTGAAATGGATGGTTTATACTGCGAACGTATCTTTGGTCCTAACAAAGATTACGAATGTCACTGTGGTAAATACAAAAAGATCAGATATTCTGGTGTTGTTTGTGAAAAGTGTGGCGTCGAAGTTACTTCTAAAGAAGTACGTAGAGAAAGAATGGGTCATATTGAACTCGCTTCTCCATGTTCACACATCTGGTATTTAAAGGGCGTTCCTTCAAGAATCGGTCTCATTTTAGATATCACTCCAAAACACTTAGAAGAAGTTGTTTACTATGCAGGACACATTTGTTTAAATCCTGGTAAATCAGACAAAATCAAATACCGTGATTTCATCAATGAACGTAACGGTAGAGAAGTCTTTATTCCAGTTTTAAAAGAAATCCAAGATAGATGTGAAGAATTAGGAATGGTTCGTGACGGCGACGATTACAATCGTGCAAGCGAATTATTAGCTAATCTTGAACGTCACGATGTCGTTTTCGACTTCGCAACAAACGCACACTACATCAAGAGATGGATGGGTGCTGAATTCTCTGAAGGTGCTTCAGCAATCAAACGTTTACTTTCAGAAGTAGACTTAGACGAAGAAGCAGCAAAAATCAGAGGCAAAATGAAGGAAGCTAGTGCTCAAAACAGACAAAAACTTACTAAGCGTTTAGAAGTTTTTGAAGCTTTCAAATCTTCAAATAATAAACCTGAATGGATGATCTTAGACGTAGTTCCAGTCATTCCACCAGATTTAAGACCAATGCTTCAACTCGATGGTGGTAGATTCGCTACTTCTGACTTAAACGATTTATATCGTAGAGTTATTTCACGTAACAACCGTTTAAAGAAGTTAATCGATATGAACTCACCAGAAGTTATCTTGATGAACGAAAAACGTATGCTTCAAGAAGCTGTTGACGCATTAATTGATAACGGCCGTAGAAATAAACCAGTTTCTGGCCCTGGCGGAAGACCTCTTAAGAGCTTATCTTCTGCATTAAAAGGTAAACAAGGTAGATTTAGACAAAACTTACTTGGTAAACGTGTCGACTATTCTGGTCGTTCAGTTATCGCAGTTGGTCCAACATTAAAAATGTATCAATGTGGTTTACCAAGAGAAATGGCTATCCAATTATTAAGACCATTCATCGCATGTGAGTTATTAAAACGTGGTGTAGCTAATGCTCATAAACAAGCAGATAAGATTATCGATAGATACGAAGACGTCGTTTTCGAAATCGTCGAAGAAATCATCTCTAAACACCCTGTCTTATTAAACCGTGCACCTACACTTCACCGTTTAGGTATCCAAGCATTCCAACCAGTCTTAGTCGATGGCCGTGCAATCCGTTTACACCCATTAGTCTGTACTGGATTCAACGCTGACTTCGATGGTGACCAAATGGCTGTTCACGTACCATTAAGCAAAGCTGCTCAAGAAGAAGCTTTACACTTAATGCTCGCAAGCAACAACATCTTAGGTCCTAAAGATGGAAAACCAATCGTTACTCCATCACAAGACATGGTTATTGGTAACTACTACTTAACTCGTGAAGAAACTAAAGAATATTTCGCTACTAAAGCAAAACAATTCGAAGAAAATGGCGACTTTGAAGAAGCTGAAAAATTCGAAATTTACTCAGTCAGTGAAGGTAAAGTCTTTAAGTCAATCGACGATGTTTTAAAAGCTTACCAAACAAAACAAATTCACTTACACAACCGTATCGCTTTAATCGGTAGTGCATTATTAAAAGAAGGCTTCACAGAAGAACAAAATAAGTCATACATTATTACTTCTGTAGGTAAAGTTATCTTCAACTTAATCTTCCCAGCTGACTTCCCATACTTAAACGAAGTAACTGCTGCATCATTAAGTGGAGATCCAAGCGCAATCAACAAATTCATCGTTCCTAAGGGAACAAATATTCCAGAAGAAATCGCAAAACGAGATGTCTTACCTCCTTTCACTAAGAAAGAATTAGGTAAGATCATTAACGAAATCTTCCAACGTTACGATAGAAACGGTAATCCAAAAACAAGTGCTGTTCTTGATAAAATCAAAGACCAAGGCTTCCGTTATTCAACAGTCGCTGGTTTAACAGTTTCACTTGCTGATATCCGTGTCGTCAGAGGTAAAGAAGATATTCTTAAAGCTGGTGATGACAAAGTAAGAACATTAACAGACATGTACGAAATGGGTATGTTAACTAACGAAGAAAGACATAAACAAGTCGTCGCTGTTTGGGAAAACGTTAAGGAACAAGTTCAAAAGAAACTTGTCGATCAATTCGAAGAAGATAAGAGAAACCCAATCTACATGATGAAAGATTCAGGTGCTCGTGGTAACATCTCTAACATTCTCCAACTTTCAGGTATGAGAGGCTTGATGGGTTCTACTAGTGGTGACACTATCGAACTTCCTGTCAAGAACTGTTTCCGTGAAGGTATGGCTGTGTCAGAATTCTTCATTGCTACTCACGGTGCTCGTAAGGGTGGTGCTGATACTGCATTAAAGACTGCTGACTCAGGTTACTTAACACGTAGATTAGTCGACGTTTCTCAAGACGTTATCGTTAGAGAAGAAGACTGTGGAACTGATCATGGTTTCGAAGTATTCGAAATTAGAGACTCAGCTCAAAATACAGTCATCTGCAAACTCGAAGATAGATTAGTCGGTCGTTATGCATTAAACGATGTTGTTAACCCAACAACTGGTGAAGTCATCGTTAAAGGCAACACAATGATCGATGAAGCTCAAGCAAAAGCTGTTGTCAACGCTGGCATTAAGAGCGTTGTAATTAGATCACTCTTTGGTTGTGAAACTAAAGATGGTGTCTGTGTCCACTGTTATGGACGTAACTTAGCTACAGGCCGTAAGGTTGAAGTTGGTGAAGCAGTTGGTATTATGGCTGCTCAATCAATCGGTGAACCTGGTACTCAATTAACTATGAGAACATTCCACACTGGTGGTGTTGCTGGTAGCGATATTACTCAAGGTTTACCTCGTGTTCAAGAATTGTTCGAAGCTCGTACTCCAAAGGGCGAAGCTCTCATTTCTGAAATTTGTGGTAAAGTTAAGAAAATTGAAGAAAAGAATGGTTGCTACAACGTAACTATTAAGAACGAATTAGAAGAAAAGACATACACAACTAACTTCGGTGTTAAACTTAGAGTTAAAGTTGGTGATGAAGTCAAAAACGGTGGCAAGATCACTGAAGGTGCTATCTCACCTAAGAAACTCCTCGAAGTCAGTGATGTCACTGCAGTAGAAAACTACATCTTAAAAGAAGTTCAAAAAGTTTACAGTGCTCAATCAATCTCAATTTCAGATAAACACATCGAAGTCATCGTTAGACAAATGCTCCGTAAGGTCTTCATTGTCGATGCTGGTGACACAGATATGTTAAGTGGTACTAGAGTCAGCGTTAATAACTTCACAGCTAAGAACGTTGAAGCATTAATGAACGGAAAACACCCAGCTGTCTTCTCTCCATTAATCTTAGGTATCACAAAATCAGCTCTCGAAACTGATTCATTCCTCTCAGCTGCATCATTCCAAGAAACAACTCGCGTTCTTACAGATGCTGCAATTAAAGGAAAGACTGATTACTTACATGGCTTAAAAGAAAACGTCATTACGGGTCACTTAATCCCTGCAGGTCGTGGACTTATGAGCGAAGAAGAAAACGATGCTATCCAAGAAGAATTCACAGTTGAAAAGACTATGAAAGAAGTCTCAGATAGATACGTTGAAGCTCATGATGCTAAAAAGAGCGCAATCAATGATAAAATTGATGCTCTCAATAGCAAGTAATTAAAACTTCATTTAGCCCTTCGCAAGAGGGGCTTTTCTTTTTATGCAAAATGTCGGTAAGTATTTATCGTTTTACTTTAGTAAAGAATAATATTATTATATTAAAGTTAAAAAGGAACAAATTAATATGAAATATAACGTCGTAATAGATTGCTTAGGATCTGATAAAGGTCCAGAAGCTATTATCGAGGGGGCTATTAAATCTTTAAATAAATTCGATGATTTATTTGTAACTTTAGCAGGTCCTAAAGATTTGATTACTTCTAAAATGAACGAAGCAAATATTGCAAGTGATAGATACGCTATTTTAGAAGCTGATGACACAATTACTAACTATGAAAATCCTACAGTCGGTATTATGTCAAAACCAAAAGCTAGCTTAGTTCAAGCTTTAAAAGAAGCTAATAAAGATGAAAATATAGGAATAATTACTGCAGGAAATAGTGGTGCTATTTTGATGGGAGGACTTAGATTTTTATCTACTCCAGAAAGAACTAGACCTTGTATGTCTGCGGTCTTACCTAATGCTAAAGGGGGTTTCACAATCCTTGTAGATACTGGTGCTTCTATTGATGTTGGACCATCGGAATTAGTCTCATTTGCACATTTAGGAAGTGACTTCATGAAGAAACTCTTCAGGATGGAATCTCCAAGAGTCGGCATCCTTTCTAATGGCGCAGAAAAAGGCAAAGGAAACCACTTAGTAAAAGAAACTTACCCACTTTTAGAAAGTGATACATCAATTAACTTCGTTGGTAACATTGAAGGCAATATGTCTCTTGCTGGAGAATGTGATGTCTTAGTTTGTGATGGTTTTGCTGGCAACCAAGTTCTTAAAAACTCTGAAGGTATGGCAAAATTATTAATTACAGAAATTGTTAAATTCTCAAAGATGAACAACAAACCAGAACTCATGGAAGTAGTTGGTTACTTAATGAGTAAATATGATTTCGGATCATTAGGTGGTGGAATCGTTCTTGGCGTTAAAAAACCAATCTTAAAATGTAGAGGAAACAGCGATTCTGCAGCTATCGTCAGCACAGTTCAAATGTTAATCAACTTTGCTGATGGTGCTTCTACTGTTTATTAAAGATTATGATTGAAATAAGAGAAGTAAAAACTAAAAAGGATAGAAAAGCGTTCGTTACATTTCCTTTTAAGCTATATAAAAACAACGAATATTATGTCCCTTCATTAAGAATGGATGAAGTTAGAATCTTTGATTCTCGTTGTGATTATGCCGAAGTAACTAATAACGTATTCTTCTTGGCGTATAAAGATGGAGAATTAGTTGGAAGAATCCATGGTATTGAACAACTTCAATATAATGAAATCTATAAAACTAAACAAATTAGATTCACTCGTTTTGACTCAATTAATGACCAAGCAGTAGCTAATGCATTATTCGATGCAGTTATTAACTGGGGTAGAAGTAAGGGCATGGACACTATTGTAGGTCCATTAGGTTTCTCAGATTTAGAAAGAGAAGGCTTATTAATCGAAGGATTCGAAGAAAAACAAACTTACGCTGAACAATACAATTACTCATATTACAAAGACTTAATTGAAAATTATGGCTTTGAAAAAGATATCGACTGGCTTGAATTCAATCTTACAAAGAAAGAAGATTTAGATCCAAGAGCGTTCACAGTTGGCGATATGATTATGAAGAGAAACAAACTCTCTCTTGTCCCAATTGATAATATTAGTAAAGGTAAATATTTTAAGAAGTACTATAAACAATTCTTTGCTTTATTAGACGAAGCATATAGAAAATTATATGGAGTTGTTCCTAGTACAAAGAAACTTGAAGACTCTCTTGTCCAAACACTCGGTTTCTTCATTCCAAAAGAAGACTTTAGATTAATTGTAGACCCAGAGGGAAAACTCGTCGCATTCGCGCTTTTAATGCCTAATTTGAGCGATGCACTCATTAAGAGTAAGGGTAGAATTACAATCCCATTCTTATTTAGAGTACTTAAGACAATTAGAAAACCAAAAATGGTGGACTTCATGTTAATCGGTGTTGATCCACAATATCTGAGCAAAGCTATTCCAGCTTGCTTCTTGAAATTAATATATGATATGTTTGATAATGGAGTTGAGTCATTTGAGACTAACCTTAATTTAGAGACAAACAGAGATATTATTAACTGTTGGAAATATTTCAACGCAAGACAACATAAAAGAAGAAGATGCTTTAGAAAAGCAATCTAGGAGGAAGAAAGATGTTAGAAGAATTAAAGAAATTAATCAAAGAAGTTATGCCTGATTTAGATACTGCAGATGTTACAGCAGAATCTAGATTAGTTGAAGATCTTCATTTCGATAGCTTAGCAGTTATGATGTTAGCTATGAATATTGAAGATGCTTACAACATTTCTTTCGATGGACCAATGAATTTCCATACTGTAAAAGACGTTATGGATTACATCGAAAACGCTAAATAGTTGCTCAATAATAAAATTATTGTGTTTAATCTTGATATAAGGAGCAATTTCTTATATCATAATTGAGCAAAATGCATTCTTAGCTCAGTTGGTAGAGCACGTGACTCTTAATCTCGGGGTCCAGGGTTCGAGTCCCTGAGAGTGTACCATTTACTCATAACACCCACAGACAATGTGTGTGTTTTTCTTTACCCTGGACCCCCTTTTTTTAAGAATGCATTTTCCATCATGGAAAATCTTAAAGAGTGATTTTTGAAAAGTATCATACTTAAGTATGATAAAAAAATATTTCGAAAATTTTTAAATTCGTTGTTAACTATTTTATAAGGATTTCATATCATATTCCTGCAGATGGGGAAGAGATCGCCCCAGGCTGTATACTTGTGTAACTGAATTAACGTTTAAGCGATATATTCTATCGTCAGTCACAAGGAAGGCCACGTGGTAGTGGTCTTTTCTTAATCTTGGAGGACGACATTATGAACTTATACATTTATTCAGATGAATCAGGAACCTTTGACGCTAAACACAACGAATATTTCGTTTTCGGTGGCTTAGTTTGCATTGGCGAAGAAGAAAAAGAAAAATACTCTCATATGTATTCACATGTTGAGAAAGTAGTTAGAAAAAGTAATAAAAGTAAAGAAATAAAAGGTTGTAACACAACTAAAAGCCAGAAAAGTAAATTATTTAGATCGTTAAATGGAGTGCACAAATTTTCGATCATTATAAAACAAAGACAAATATCTAAAGACATTTTTTCGGACAAAAGACATAAACAGAGGTTCTTAGATTTTGCTTATAAATTAGTAGTTAAATGCTGTATTAAACAATTAATTGATAGCAAACTTTTAGGAGTCGATGAAATTGATGAAATGAATTTTTATTGCGATGAACATAATACCGCGACAGATGGTATCTATGAATTGAAAGAAAACTTATATAACGAATTTAAAATTGGCACATTTAACTATAATTGGAATAAGTTCTATGAGCCATTATTGCCTTCTTTAAAAGATTTAAATGTATATTTTTGTAATTCTAGAAACACATTATTAGTTAGAGCTGCAGATATTATTGCAAACAGAATCTATCATTTATGCGTTGTTAATGAATTAGGATTTGCTAAATTAAATAACTTCACAGTGTTTTATTTTCCATTATAAAAGAAAAGCGGAGTTCTTACGAACTACCGCTTCCTCTCCTTTTGGAAAATTAATTCCTAAGGATGCTATTTCAATCCCCTCGATTGAATCCTAATTAAAGAAATTAGATCTTGCTTTAGCTTTCATTTCTGAGCTAACAGCATAAGGAATTCTTGTTGTGTAACCTTCTTTTGCAGCAACGATTTGTTTAGTAGGCCAAGAGAATACATCTCTATTCCATTGAGAAATTCTATCATTGTAAACTTCTCTAGCAGCTGTGATTTCTCTTTGTAAGTAAGAGTTTTGTTGCATTGCGTTAGCAATTGATTCATGAGCTCTTAATTCTGGATAAGCTTCAATAGCGACGTTTAATTGCTTTGTAGCATTTTCAACTGCTTGACCTTTTTCATTTAAGTCACCAACATTGCCTGATCTTGCTTTTGCAATTTCACTGAATGTTGATTTGTCTAAATCGACAGCTTTCTTAACTAAGCTTGCAGCGTTTTCTAAGATGATAACTCTTTGTTCTAAGTAATTATCGATAGTAGAAGCGTCGTGTTGTAATTGTTGTTCTAACTTTTGGAAATAATTCTTTGCTTGAATCTTTTTAACTAAGAATACAACGCCTGGAATGATTAATAAAACCCAAAGAAGAACTTCGAAAATTTTACTTCCAACACCAACAGTAACAGGAATCTTTTTGTTAATTACATTAACATCTCTTCCTTCTTCCATGATTGGTCCTGATTCGTCTAATAAATTTGCCATGGTCTATTTAACCCCTTTAAATATATTGTCGAGTTCATTTCCGTCATATCCTAATGAAGTATCATTAGGTTCGAAAGAAATAACTCCGCGCTTAAATACTATAGCACCTTTCTTAGTGAATTGTGAAACGAAATTGGTAAAACTTGCGTTAGTATAATTGCTTCTATAGTTTTTATTGCTGGTTTCGCACTTTTGAACAATAATTTGTGAAGTTTTACTTACAGGTATGTACTCATACCATTCAACAGGAACGTTATGCATATGGCCGTCTCCACCTAATGTAGGTACGAAATCAACATGTTTAACACTAGTGAAAGAATAAGCATGGATTTTATTCAAGTCTGCCTTACCTTGTTTTTGGACTAATTCTGATTTTAAAATTACATCAGTAACTGCTTCATCAGGAGCAAACTCTGATGAGTTGTAGCTATTTGCCATAACTTCAGTTTCCATTTGAGAGATGTTTCTTGAAAGTACGCCTTTATAAATGTACTCTTGAGCAGCGTGTTGTTGATAAAGAGGAATTGACATAATTGGTGCTAAATCATAATAAAGAGATTGCATATATGTCTCGTTAAAGTCGATAAAGAATTCTCTAGATTGATCGTGATCATAGAAAGTTGCGAATATATCTGGGCTTCCTTCAAAGTTAGTGTTTTGTGAGTGAGCACTCTTGATATAATTTAAATTTTTCTTCTTCACGAAGTAGAAATCATCACCATATGGCTCTTTGCTTGTAATCAAATTGATCATGTTCTTTTGAGCAAGTGGAGTAAACAATAATCTAAATTCAATATTATTGTCTCTATCAAGAGCATTAAATAATGCTTCGAACTCGTTGTTTCCTAATCTTTGGAAATTAGTTCCATTTTTAATAGATTTTTGAGTAAGTTTATCTAATTTTGAATCATATGAAGAAACAAACTTTTGAAGTTGTTTCTCTGACATAGAATTTGCCTTACTAGGGCTTCTTGAGAAAGAAAGATGTTCAGCTGCATCATTACCATAAACTAGCCAAGTGTCGTAGTAATAGTATGGTGCTGGTTTATGCACTGTTGCAGTAAGAGTTTGAGTATGAGTTTGTGTGTGTCTATGTCCTGAACCATCTGTGTATGTAGTGGTCCAAGAAATTGTTAAGTGACCAGTGTAAGTTACATCGTGCATTTCTTGAACATAGTTCTTCTCTACTAAGAATGGGTTTCCTAAAATAGAACCTGATTGTACAAAGACAGTTGAGATATTCTTTTCAGGATTACCATTAAAATTGTATTTTTCATGGAGCATTTGATACTTAACTTCATCAAAATTCTTATCTAATTTAATTAAAGGAATAGTTTTTGAAAATAAAGTAGCAGGGATGTTCCAATCGAACATCGAATTTAATGGAGCCATTTGAGCGATTGCTTCACGAACCAATTGGTCTCTTTCATCGGTTAATTTTTTAATTAACTCATCGATGTTTTTTATAGCTGGTTTAATCTTCTTTTTAATTAATACGATAAATAAAATTGCAAGTCCGACACATCCAACCGCTACAAGAATGTTGATGTAAATTCTATCTCTATTATCAGGATTGAATAAAAGAGCAATAGAAATAACCGCAGCAATAAAAAGAACAACAATTAAAAAAGTTAAGAACCCTTTTAAAGCCTTTTTCTTACCAAGAGTTTTTTGAGAATCAGCAATTTTACCGTTCTTGATTCTAATATTTTTGTTAGTAGTTCTATTTAGTTCGATATCTAGACCAGATTCTTTAACTAAATTATCGTAATATTCTTCTACGTTTTGTCTATGAGCTGGTTTAACAGTTCCCTTGAACAATTTGGATGGTTCAAGTAATTCAGTTGCTTCCATTATAAATTTCCTTTTGCTTCTTTAGCGTTTCCTTGAGGCAGATATAAAACATAGTCTTTACCTTCGGAAGTGATAATGTAAGTTTCATTCATCGTTCCCCCAAGTAATCTAGTCTTAACAGCAGTTTCTTTGTCTTTAAATATTTCTTTTAAAATAGATTCGATAATTTGCATGAGGATATTATAGCACAAAACAAAAAGGCCTAAAGGCCTATTTTGATAAATCTTTTAACATGATTTCGTGAACTTCATCACTAAGTTGTTTTGCTGTTTTGTCTTGGAAATCCTCATATGGGATTTTTGCGACAATGTGCATTTTAATTTTAGTTGAGTGAAGAGGGAAATTTTTGTGAATCATTTCCGTATTTTTGAATGTTACAACGATTACAGGAACTTTTGCTTTAATTGCAATGTTGAATACTCCTTCATGGAAATCTCCTAATACAACATCTGCTGGCATTCTAGTTCCTTCTGGGAATACACCAACTGAAGAAACATCTCTTTCAATCAAAGATTGAGCTTTCTTCATTTGTGATAATGATTGAAGTTTATCTTCTCTATCTAAAGGTAAGAAGCAACATCTATGCATCAATCTTCCACCAAGAGGAATTTTCATATTGCTTTGCTTAGTTAAGAAAGCGATATCTTTTTTACCATAGATTGAAGTGATAATCATTGGGTCAAATTTTGACTTATGATTAGCAACAATAAGGAATCTTCCTGACATCGGCATCTTTTCTTTACCAACAACGCCGACTTTTACACGTGCGTGATAATTAATAAAGGTTATACCATAGCGGAGAAGGTTTCTTGCAAATTTGCTTGGTTCTGTATAATCTCTTTTCTTATTGTCAACGATTCTTCCAGCGATATCGCAGAAAATCCATAAACAAACTATGCCTAAAACATAGCCACCAATGAATAAAAGTAGTGGTCTATAAATTTCATAAAAGACTGTTACTGGCCAGAATGTGTAAAGGCCAACGACTGCTAATATGGTTCCTAAAGCGACAATAAAGAATTCTAAAATCATTATTTAATTGATGGTGGAACTAACTTGATTGCTTTTGGCATACAAGTAAGTTTGAAATATTTTCCTTTTAACATTTCGCCATCGATACAGATGTCGATATCTTTTTGAGCGATAACTTCGACTTCTTTAGCTCTTCTATAAACGAGCTTTTTAGCTAATTTTGGATTGTCGAAGTAAGTACCCTTTTCGTATGGAGTGAAATATTTAATCATTAATCTAGCTAAAGACATAGGTTTAATCATACCAACATCCATGTAACCATCTGTGTTATCACTCTTTGGAGCAGCGTGATATTTACCACCGATGAATTGACCTTGAGCAATTGAGCTAAGGAGTAATCTCTTTTTATTTAATTGTTCGCCGTCAGCGATTAAGACGATTTTATTAAATCTACCTTTGAAAATTGCTGGAACGATTGCTGAAGCACCGTATGGATCTTTTTTGCCTTTTCTAGCATTAATGCTACCGATAGCACCAACCATTGCATCGAAGCCAACGTTAACAACGTTAATTGAGTAGAAAGCTTCAGGGTTATCTTTTGTTTCAATCTTAGAAAGGTCAACTTCAATTGGGTTACCATTGATTAAAGGTAAGAAGCTTGTGCATTTTGCAACATCATCATTACCGATGCCGTAAATCTTAACGAAATCGTTACCTGTACCACAAGGTAAGATAGCTAATTCAGCATTTGCGAATCCTACGATACCATTAACAACTTCGTTGATAGTTCCGTCGCCACCGCAAGCATAAACTCTAACAGTGTCTTTTGTGTTTTTTGAGAAATAATCTTTTAAAAATGGAATAACGCTCTTTGGAGCAGTTGTTTCATATACTTCGTAATCTAAATCTTTAAATTCTTCTTTGACTGTAGCAAGAAGTGTTTCTTTTAATGTTGCTTTACCTGCAGCACCATTAACAATAATTAAATGTTTCATAATATGAACCTCTTTCAATATGTATTTATAACTCAATTATTTTTCTATGTCAATTCCGGGAACGGGTACAAGAATAAAAAAACAGCACAATGTGCTGTATTTTTTAGACTTGGTGCCCGGGACCGGAATTGAACCGGTACGATATTACTATCGCAAGATTTTAAGTCTTGTGCGTCTACCTGTTCCGCCACCTGGGCAAAAGTTTGGTCACTCTCTGGAGATTCGAACTCCAGACCCCTTGATTAAAAGTCAAGTGCTCTACCGACTGAGCTAGAGAGTGATTGGCTGGGGTGACTGGGATCGAACCAGTGAGATGACAGAGTCAAAGTCTGTTGCCTTACCGCTTGGCTACACCCCAATCTTCTTACAGAAAACTGTGGTGGGAGGGGGCAGATTCGAACTGCCGAAACCGATGGTAACAGATTTACAGTCTGCCGCGTTTAGCCTCTTCGCTACCCTCCCAGAAGGAGTTTCTTTCGCATTTCGAATCTGGTGGATGCTGAGAGGCTCGAACTCCCGACCCCCACCTTGTAAGGGTGATGCTCTCCCAACTGAGCTAAGCATCCGCTTCCGAATATGCGCTTAAATAATATATCACTTGATATATAAACAAGTCAATGAAAAAAACCAACGATTTTTTATATTATTTTAAACTAAGTTTAATACCCTTTTTTACCTAATAAGTGGAACATATTTTTCTTATAAATTTCCACACCAGGCTGATTAAAAGGATTTATTTCGAGTAAGTATGCGCTCATTGCACACGCTCTCATAAAGAAATAGAAAATATAACCTAAAGTTTCAGCATCTAACTTATTAATTGTAATTACATTACAAGGAACCTTGCCTTCTTCTTCGTGAGCCTTTAAAGTTCCTTCAAATGCTTTTTGGTTAACATAAGAAAGATTCTTGCCTTTTAAGTAATTTAATCCATCAAGATCGTCTTCTGTTTCAGGAATATCGATGTCTGAACTTGGATTAACAACATTAAGAATTGTTTCAAATAAAATTGGAGAACCATCTTGTATAAATTGTCCTAAGCTATGTAAATCTGTTGAGAAAGTTGCGCTAGCTGGGAATAAACCTTTCTTTTCTTTACCTTCAGACTCACCAAATAATTGCTTTAACCATTCAGAGATCTGAGTCATTTGTGGTTCATATGTAACGAACATTTCAACTGGGAAATTGTTGCGATATAAGATGTCTCTACTTACTGCGTATCTATAACAAATATTGTTTTTAATGTCATCGTTATCAAAATCTTCACGAGCTTTTGCTGCACCTGAAATTAATGCTTTTACATCAACTCCAGCAACTGCGAGTGGGAATGTTCCTACAGCAGTGAAGACGCTATATCTTCCACCGATATCTCCTGGAAGAACATATGTAGCATAGCCTTCATTATTAGAAAGCGTCTTAAGAGCGCCTTTTTCTTTATCAGTTGTTGCAAAAATTGCTTTTTTAGCGCCTTCTTTTCCAACTTGAGATTCTAATAATTGCTTAAGCAATCTAAACGAAATACTAGTTTCAGTCGTTGTGCCTGACTTAGAAATAACATTGATTGCGAATTTTTTACCTTTTAAATAATTAATTACTTGAGAAACATAGTTTGGAGAGAAAGTTTGTCCCATGAAAATGATTTCAATTTTGTCATCAGACTTGAGACCTTTTAATGAGTCGATTGCAGCTTTAGCGCCTAAGTAAGATCCGCCAATTCCGCAGACAACTAAAATATCAAAATTATCTCTAACATATTTAGCATCAGAAATAATTCTTTCTAATTCTTCTTTGTCATAGTTAACAGGCCAATCAGCCCAACCTAAATAATCGTTGCCAGCTCCTGTTTTCTCATCAATCATTTTATTGATTTTTGAGACTTTTTCTTGGTATGACAAAATGTCAGATTCAGTAACGGTTTTGTTAAGTGCTAGTTTAATCATTATCGTCTCCGATTTTCTTTAATGTTTCTTCAATCCAAATTGGCATTTTTTCTATTAATTGTGCAAATTCTTCTTCAGTAGCTACTGGAACAACTTTCTTATCATGGTGAGTTGAGAAAGCTTCTTCTTGAGGTACTTGTTTAAGAGAAACTCTTAAGAAGCCATTTGTTGTGTCGATATCGATGATTTTAACTTTAATTTCATCGCCAACAGAACCAAACTTTTCAATATCTCTAATAAAAGAATCTGAAATTTCAGAAATATGGAGTAAGCCGTTAATTTTATTTTCGAACTCTAAAAAGAGAGCGTATGGTTTTACGTTCTTTACAGTTCCAATTACAAGCTCGCCAATTTTGTATTCCATAATCTTATTATATTACCTATTAAATAAAATAAAAAAGGCAGAGTTATTTCTGCCTAATATTTGATGCGATTTCGTTCTCTAAATCGATTAATTTTGTACCTGCAGCAACTTTTTCAATACAGATTTTAACAGCTCTATCGATAACGCTGTCTTCAGAATAATCAGCAAGTGCAATTAAATTAACACGATGATCTGTGTAAATTTTTTCGACTTGCGCTTTCTTTGATTCTTCAGGATAGATAGCAATAGAAGTACCGCCATTTTTCTTAACTAAAGTCATACAAGCGATATCAGTCATTCCGTCACCGCAGTAAATGACGTTTTCATAAGGGATTTTGTGAGTTGGTGTCTTCTCGTTGACGCTAGCGTCATCTGTAATATCATCAACGCCCTTAGTAATTCTAAAGAAGAATTGAGTTTTTTGTGTGTAGTTGATTGCGATTTTTGGCCAAACAGGTTCGCCTTCATCGTTGTAGTAGTATTCACATCCCCAAGCGTTATTGAAGAAGTGATAAATCTTACAACCTTCGACGATTTCTTTTGTACCAGAAGAAACTAAGAAATGCTGAACTTCAACACCGTGTTCTTCTCCGAATTTGTTAATTCTTTCGAACCATGATTCTACACCAGGATAAAATTCGATATCTTTACCACAATCTTGGAGATATTTTCTTGTAACTTTAATGCCTTTTTCTCTAGCGGCTTCAAGCATGACATACATATAGGAAAGAATTCTCTCGACTTTAGTCTTTGCAGAGAATTTTCCAGTAGCACCCCAGAATGTTTCAGGTGTTAAACCAAGGTTTGGAATGAAAGTATAATTTTGCATATCTGTAGTAGATAATGTTTTATCAAAATCATACATAATTGCTAATATTGGTTTACTCATTTTACTGACCTCATTTTGAATATTATCACTTAAAGATAATATTTGCAATTTTTTTACGTAGGATAATTTATAAAATTATAGTCAGTTTTGCTTGTAGATGTATTTTGAATTATCTAAAATAACAATCGGAGATTAAAAAATATGAACAAAAAACCAATTATATTATGCATTATGGATGGTTACGGAATTAAAGATTTCCATCCTGTTGGCAACGCAATTAAAGAAGCAAAAAAGCCAAACTTAGATCGTATTTTCTCTAAATACGCATATACAACAATCAACGCATCAGGAGAATATGTAGGTTTACCTGATGGTCAAATGGGTAACTCAGAAGTTGGCCATATGAATATCGGAGCAGGAAGAATTGTTTATCAATCTTTAACTCTCATCAACAAAGCAATCAAAGAACGCTCATTCTTCATTAACGAAAAGTATATCGATGCTATTAACTATGTTAAAGAGAACAATAGTAAGTTACATATCTTCGGTTTAACAAGTGATGGTGGTGTTCACTCACATATCAACCACATCTTAGCTATGATCGAAATGGCTAAGGCACAAGGTTTAAAAGATGTTTTTGTTCACTGTTTCATGGATGGTAGAGACGTCGATCCTCAAGCTGGTGTAACTTATGTTGATAAGATTCAAGCAAAAATGGACGAATTACAATTCGGTCATATCGCTGACATCGGTGGACGTTACTGGGCAATGGATAGAGATAAAAACATGGATCGTGTTGATGTCGCTTACCGCTGCATGGTTGATCACGATGGTCCTTCATTCACTGACTATAAAGAATTCTTCAAAGATCAATATGCATACTTACCAACAATTGGCAAAGAAGCAAGTGATGAATTCTTAATCCCACACTTCAACGCAAACTGCGATGGTAGAATTTCTGATAATGACGCAATCATTTTCATGAACTATAGACCAGATAGAGCTATCCAAATTTCAACATTATTTACTAACCCACATTTCTATAAAACTTCAGCTAAAAAAGCAGACGGAACTGATATGTGGAAATCATATGATCCAGCTCATGCATTAAGCGGAATTAAATATGTTTGTACAATGAAATATGCTGATTCAGTTAAAGGTGATATCGCATTCGCATTACCAAAAATGGATAACATCTTAGGTGTATGGCTTGCTGATAACGGTTATACACAATTAAGAATTGCTGAAACAGAAAAATACGCTCACGTAACTTTCTTCTTCGATGCAACAATGAACTTCGATGGTGTCGAAAGACCAGAATTAAAAGGCTGCACAAGAGTTCTTATTAATTCACCAAAAGTTGCAACATATGATATGCAACCAGAAATGAGTGCTCCATTAGTTCTTGAAGCTCTCATGAAAGAATTAGAAAAAGACTACTTAGACGTCGTTATTCTTAACTTTGCTAACTGTGACATGGTTGGCCACACAGCAATTAAAGAAGCATGCGTCAAAGCTGTCGAAACTGTTGACGCATGTGTCGGCACAATTTGTGATTGGGCAGACAAGAATGGTGCAACATTATTAATCACAGCAGACCATGGTAACGCTGAAGAAATCTTAGATGACAACGGTAGACCAATGACTGCTCACACAACTAACTTAGTACCATTCTGTATTAACAGAACAGATATCGAATTAATGAAAGAAGGCGGCAAATTAGCAAATATCGCTCCAACTATCATTGATTTATTAGGAAAAGAAAAACCAAAGGAAATGAACGAAGAATCATTAATCGTTCGTAAATAGGAGAAGAAATGGCAAAAGATTTAAAATTTAGCGAATATCCATTTAAAGTTCCTAACGAAAAAGTCATCACTGCAAAGTGTGAAAAATTAGTTAAGGACATCGTTGAAAGCAAAGACGCAAAAGCTTGCATCGCTGGAATCAAAAAATGGAATAAGTACAGCAACACACTCAACACACAATGCTCAATTATTTATGTTTTATATTCATGTGAAACATCAAATAAGAAATACAAAAAAGCACAAGACAAAGTAAACGAAATTTCTCCTTTACTTTCTAACTACAGCAATAAAATTGCTAAGTTCATCACATCTTCTTCTTTTAGACCAGAACTCGAAAAGAAATTCGGTGCATATTTATTACAAATGTATGATGCTTCATTAAAAGCATTTGATGAAAAAATCATCCCTGAATTAATCGAAGAAAATAAGCTCACAAGTGAATATGAAGAAATCCTTGGTGGTGCTCAAATTGATTTTGACGGCAAAGTATTAAACCTCTCTCAATTAGGCAAATACATGCAAGATAAAGATCAATCTGTTAGAAAAGCAGCAGCAATTGCTATGGATACATGGTTAGGTGAACACGAAGAAGCAATTGGTTCAATCTACGATAAGTTAGTCCACTTACGTGATAGTATGGCTAAGAAACTTGGCTATGAAAACTTCACAGAATTAGGATACTTACGTTTAGGTAGAACAGACTATAACGCAAAGATGGTCGCAGGATACCGTGCTCAAATCGCAAGAGATGTAGTTCCAGTTTGTAACAAATTGTACAAAGTACAAATGAAGAACTTAGGCATCAAAAACCCACAATACTATGATTACAACTTAATGTTCAAATCAGGTAACCCAACTCCAGCAGGAGAAGAAAAATATTTAGTCGGAAAAGCATTCGAAATGTATTCAGCTCTTGGTCAAGAAAGTAAAGAATTCTTCCAATTCATGATGGATCACGAATTACTCGACTTAACTGCTAGAAAAGGTAAAACAACTGGTGGCTATTGTACATCTTTCCAAGATTACAAAGCTCCATTCATCTTCTCTAACTTTAATGGAACAAGTGGTGATGTTAACGTCTTAACACACGAAGGCGGTCACGCATTCCAATATTATTTAAGTAGAGATATCAAGGTTCCAGAATACATCAACCCAACTCTTGAATCTTGTGAAATCCACTCAATGTCTATGGAATTCTTCGCATGGCCATACATGGAAGGTTTCTTCGGCAAAGATGCAGAAAAATACAAATATTCGCATTTATGTGACGCTATTGAATTCTTACCTTACGGAATCACAATTGATGAATTCCAACACTGGGTATATGAAAATCCAAACGCAACACATGATGAAAGATGTGCTAAATTCCATGAAATCGAGTCTAGATACACTCCACATAAGAAATACGATTTCACTCCAACTTTAGCAAAAGGTACATACTGGTTAAGACAAGCTCATGTCTTCGGCAGTCCATTCTATTACATCGATTACACATTAGCTCAAGTTTGTGCATTCCAATTCGCTAATGAAAACTTAAAGAATCACGATAAAGCTTGGAAGAAATATGTAAAACTTTGTAAGTGTGGTGGTAAGTATCCATTCTTAACTCTCTTAGAGAAGAATCATATTAGAAATCCATTCGTCGATGGAACTGTTAAAAAGGCAATTAAGCCTCTTGAAAAAGTTCTTAAAACATTCGATACTTCAAAATTCTAATTAAACAGTAGGCATTAGCCTACTTTTTATTTTGGTATTTTTCTTTTGATAAAATGCATTGTTCAACAATCTTTTTTGTTCCATCCCAGGGACGTATTATTTCTTCTCTGTTTAGGAATTCAAAACCAAAGTAAGCAGCTAATTTTTGAGACTTTTTATTTTCTATAAAGTATCCGTATTTAAAAAATTTTCCATTTAACTCGTTATACACAAGGCCTAATAATAATGTAACTACTTCTTTACCATAGCCTTGGCCTTGATATTTAGTCCCAATACAAATACCACATTCTTCAAATTTTGATGGTTCGTATTCGTTTATTGCGCATAGTCCTATTGCTTCATCGGTTGCTTTTAACGCAATAAAATAGGCATAGTGATCTTTCTGAAATTCTATGCTTCTTTTAGTTCTTGCAATTGCGTCTGATTCAGTAAGAGTGGGTTTAAAAAGCATCCATTTATAAATTTCTTCATCGCTCCAAACGTTTTCGAGCATTGATTTATAATCTGATTCTTTTGCTTTTCTAAGGATAATGTTTTCACCAATTAAAATGTCTTTCATATATAAAATAAAAATCGCCTTACTTGGCGATTAATATGTAATTTTGGTGCGCGAAATGAGACTTGAACTCACACAGGAATACCTATACGCCCCTCAAACGTACGCGTCTACCAATTCCGCCATTCGCGCATCTTGTGCTTGATTATTCTATGATAAAGCGCGTTATAAAACAAGAACGAAAAGATATATTTTTCACAAATTATATTATATTATTAATAAAAATTATTAAGTAGGAGGGTAAATTATGCCTTGTACAACAATCCTTGTTGGTAAGAAAGCCAGCTATAATGGCTCAACTATTATCTCAAGAAATGACGATGGTAGATTTGAAGTCAAAAAGACAATCGTAGTAGAAAGAAATAAAGCGCCAAGAAAGTATAAAAGTGTGCTTTCAAAAGTAGAAGTTGATCTTCCTGACTTCTCATATAGATATACCGCTCACCCAAACGTAGAACCTAAAGGCAGAGGTTTGTGGTCAGCATGTGGTATTAACGAATATAACGTTGGTATGAACGCTACTGAAACAATTACTTCTAACCCATTAGTAAATGGCGGTGACCCACTTGTTGTTTATGAAAAAGCAAGCAAAGGTAAAAAAGAAAAAGCAGGCGGCATTGGTGAAGAAGATTTAGTCACATTAGTTTTACCCTACATCAAGACTGCAAGAGAAGGCGTAATTCGTCTTGCTGAACTCATTGAAAAATATGGTACATACGAAAGAAACGGATTAGCTTTCAATGATGAAAATGAAATCTGGTGGTTTGAAAGTATTGGCGGACACCATTACATCGCTCGTAGAGTCCCAGATGATAGAGTCGTCATCATGCCAAACCAATTCGGATTAGATAATTTCGATTTTGAAGATGCATTTGGTGAACAAAAAGAACATATGTGCTCTAAAGATTTAAGAGAGTTCATGAAAGAAAATAATCTCGACTTAAATATGGGTGATAAGTTCAATCCTAGACTTGCATTTGGTTCACATAGTGACCAAGACCATATTTATAACACTCCAAGAGCGTGGTTCTTATTAAAGTATTTCGCACCTAAGAGTTATAAATATGAAGGATGCAACGCAGACTTCACTCCAATTAGTGACGATATCCCATGGTCATTTGTCCCAGAACATAAAGTCACAATTCAAGAAATTAAATATGTATTAGGTTCTTACTATCAAGGCACTAAATATAATCCTTATGGAAAAGAAGCAGAGCACGGAAAATATCGTTCGATCGGTGTTCCTAACACAGATGTCTGTGGTATTGAAGAAGTAAGAAAAGGTTTACCTGCAGTTGAATGGGCAAGCTTTGGTGGAGGCGCATTCACTTGTTGTTTCCCAACTTACACAAACGTTAGCAAGATGCCTAAGTTCATCGGTGATTATGGTGAAACAATTTCCACTGACTCAATGTATTGGATGTCTAGAATGATCGCTGCTCTAACAGACGCACACTTTGCAAAAGCAGTCATCTGGACTGAAAGGTATCAATTAGCAGTCTTCAATAAGTCATACGAAATCTTAAAAGAATATGACGCAAAATACTTAGCTAACCCAAGCGAAAAAGTCTTAGAAGAAGCAAACGAAAAGATCGCCGCTATGGTTAAAAAAGAAAGTGAAAGAACTCTCGAAGCTGTTATGGCTGTTGCATCTAACTCAATGAAAACTAGATACAATAGAGAAGATAACTAATTAACAAAATAAACAAAAAACTCACAGGTTCGATGGACTAATCAACAAAAAGTAGACAGTCTATAAAAATCCTAATACCCCATGTC
>JAKSHZ010000002.1 GCA_024399115.1 Bacilli bacterium | reverse complement strand
TTATCTAAATATTTAGAATCTCTAGAAAGATTGTTTTTATTTAATAATCAGCTCCCATATTCTCCAAATGTTCGTTCATCACTTAGAGTTAAACAGCAGGAGAAAAGACATTTTTCTGATCCAGCAATGGCATGTGCGTTATTGAATCTGAATTCCAAAAAACTGATTAACGATTTACCTACATTTGGTTTTATGTTCGAATCATTAGTTGAAAGAGATCTTGGAATATATGCGCAGAGCTTTGGAGGTAAATTATATCACTATCAAGATTATAAAAATAATGAAATAGATGCTGTTATTGAACTTGAAGATGGAGAATGGTGTGCATTCGAAATTAAACTTGGTGCTAGCAAAATTGATGAAGGAGCAAAAAATTTGATAAAAGTTTCCAATGATATCGTAAGCAATGGAGGAAAAGCCCCAAAAATTAAATGTGTTATTTGTGGACTTGCAAACGCTATATATCAAAGAGAAGATGGCGTATTTGTAGTTCCTATTACAGCATTAAAGAATTAACTATCATTCAAAAAGAAAAGGCATAGCCACTAGACTCAAAGTTTAAAAGTTATGCCTTATTTTTAAGCAAATTTACCCTCGCTATTGTTAGTTCACTAACGGACGTCTTTTTCATATTTCTAAGGTCAATCTTTTAAGGAATGATCTAGCAACCCTTTGTTTTCCTATGTAGTTCTTCTGCAGAATTGAGAACCAGCATCTCTGGATCATAGAATCTATGCCCTATCATAAAAAGGCCTGTCTCGACATAATACCTTTCTTACACGACCACCCTGATTACAAGTTAATTCCATCACTTTTATTTATATGTTATTTGGTTGAATAATTTTTTGTGAACAAGATAAAACTAGCCACAGCTTTGTGGCAGCAGCTTTGCCATCGCAAGTTTCGGTAACTGGGATGTCCAGATTATATATAAAAAGTAGGAACTCCAATCAATGAATCCCTGCTATGTGTCAAGTATAGTACGCTTTGTTTTTTATTCTTAATCTGAAATACCTTTATTATTTTGCCTCCATATAGACAATCTTGCATCACTTGAAATAGTTTCTAGTTCAACAATTTTTATTTTATCCGCAAATAATGAATGGGCGTTTTTAATTATTAGTTTTGTTACCTCATTATCTTTTAAGCAAATCTCTATATTTCTATGGTCAATAATTGATATCGAAAGAAAATATTGAGAATCTAGAAAATTGCTATATGTGTCAATATCACAATCGTTAGTGCCATTAAAAGAAGTGAAAATTTCGCAAAATTCAGGAAAACATTTCCCTGATATTAAAATCTTACTCTTAAAAGTATTAGAATCAATTTCATCATAATTTTCAAATTCATCACCATAAGATTCCCAATAATTAATTTTGAATTTTAAATTACTAGTATTAATGTCTTTGAAAAGACATTTAAAAATGTTGTCAACCCATCCGTAATACTTAATTATAAGTCCTACCATATGTCTTTTTCACTTCCTCCAAATAATGATGTCCAAAACAACAAAAATGATGCAACAGCTGCAGGTACTAAAGCGTCATCAGCAGTTCCTACTCCTGTAAAATCATTGCCCAATAACCAAATTAATGCTGCTCCAGCACCTATTAATCCAAGTGCAGCAACTATTTTTGAAGGCTCTCTAGCAGGTTGTCTAGGTGGATTTTTGCTCCAATCCCAATCATGGTCATGATCATAGCCTACATCTTCACCAGGATGATGATCATGATCGACCAATGGTCGACCATCTGGTCCATATTCACGTTCCTGCTTTGGACTACCATCAGGATAAAAAATGCGACCAACACTTCCAGGGACTCCACGATTCGGCATTTTGTGATTATCTTTCCTCAGTAAAAAATAATATATCGCTCTTTTTAAGCCATATCTAATAATCCATGATATTGGTACTCTAAATCCTCCAAAACAATCTATATAATTTATAGGATCATTTCCGCAATAAGCATATAAATTTAATCCATTAATAGTTGTTGGTTCTAAGCAGTCTGCCGAATCAGTTGAGATAAACCTTCCAATTTCAGGATCATAATACCTGGAGGTTATATAATAAAGAGATGTCTCATCATCATAATAGTAAGATTTGTATCTGATAGGGTTTAAGTTCCCAACAAAATTAGAATTAGTGTTTTCAGTTCCATCCGGATTGCAAACTCTATGATTCCCCCAAGCGTCATAAACGTAAATTGCGACTATTGAATTGCCTTCGGCAATACCTACAATAACATTGTATGGATTTTTTAGATAGGTATAGTTTTTTGAAACACCAGAACTATCTATCAATCTAAAACCAAAAATACCTGTATCATCATAGAAATATCTAAGTCTTGAGAAAATAGAGCTGTTGTTTAATCCAATGTCTTCCCCAGCAATTCGTAACCCTTCATAATAATATTTATGAACCAAACCATTAGACAATGATTTTTTCACTCTTTTACCATCCAAATCATAAGTAAAAGAAACACCATTTCCGGTAGCAGAAAGCAGACCTCCACGTTCGTAAGTATATGTTGTGGCAGTTCCGTTTATAGTTTTTGAAGAACGATTTCCATAATTATCGTATTCATAAATTGTGCTTCCAAAAGAAGACATACGTCCATATTGATCATATGTAATATCATTGTTTCCAAACTTTATCATTTTTCCAAAAGCATTGCTTGTTTGATCATTACAGTATTCATATGTACGATTAAAAGAAATAAAGGTATTTGATTCAATTAAAAGCCTTCCTTGAGAATCATAAAAATAGGAAGCAACATAATTTGCATTGTTAATTCTAAAAAGTCTTGATGTTAACTTCCCGTCTATGTAGCTATAGGAATAGGTTTCTTTATAAGTGTTATTGAATTCATATTTATATAATTTATAAAACGATTCAGTTACAAAATAATACGATTGCTCAGATACAGTACTCCCTGTCTGAATTCTCTTTTTTTCCAGCCTTCCAAGACTATCGTTAATTTTCGAAACAAGATATAAATCATCATAATCATTGAATACTTTTAAGACTTTATCATTTTGTTTAATGCTGTAATCTTCAGATTGAGAAAAATAGATATCTTTTCTGATGATACGCGGATCATCATAATAATTAATGCAAAAATCACCAATAGAAATCTGACTAATTTCATTATCTGAGTTATACCAAAATATTTTCGTTTGATTTGCAAAATCATCTTGAATTTCAATCACTGGATATGTGTAATTACTGAAAGGATTGACTCTATAAGAATAAGTTGCCTTAATAGAATCGTTTTCGTAAACAAAGGAATTTTTTCCGTATCTATTATATGTTTTGCGAATTTGTGATGAACCAGTCTGAGAAGCGTTATTAAAATAGATTCTCTCATTGTATTCATTTTCGAAAATAGTCTCTAGGGTCTTTACATACTGTTGCCCGTTTTTCACATATTGCTTTATCTCTTTATTATTAATTGATTTTTCAATTTTTATATATGTAGAGCAATCATCTAAAGTGGTAATCAAATTCGAAACATTTGTGACAGTATTTCTGCCTAAAAGACTATTTCCATTTAAAAAGTCAATTTGATTAATTTCATCAGAAAAGTCATCGTATGCGAATTGGATTTTAGCGGAACTAAAAGAGGGAGAGATCCGAATCTCCGATATCAAATCATTGTTAAATACAAAAGACTTAGTTTCGCCATTTTCTGAAATTGTCTTAATGTTTTCGCTTCTATTTTCTTCATAAATATTTAAATTCGTCGATGAATTCGCTAATTGAGCATATTTTTTCTTTAGAGAACCATCTTCAAAATATTCATAAAAGAATTTACCTCCATCTTGATTAATTTCTTCTAAAATTCTATCAGCATAATCAAAGGCTTTAGAACTTGTTATATATCTTAAAGATCCATCTAGTTCACTTATCGCAAATCTAGTTTTTAAGACATAATTATTGTCATTAAAAAGAAAATAAGTTCTGTCATCAAACGGCAAAGAACTATCAAAGTACCAATTTTTATTATTAGTATATGATGAGTTGTCGAGTATATTCCTATCGAAAATACTAATTGAGTTATTTGCAGAAAAATATATTCTAACATCGCCATAAGTTAGAAATGACGATTTACAATTGTTGAAGAAGACTTTTGTAATATTGCTACTGAATTTATATTTGTACTTTAAAGTAGCTATCAAATCATTTTCGGTAAAATTAAAGGAAGTATTTAGGATATTGCATGCATAACTACTTCCATCTTGCAATTGAACAGATACTCTATTAATGTCATAAAAATAGAATGGATGACCATTATTTTCGAAATACAAATATGGTCTATCCTCCCCCTTTTCAAAGTGTAAATCCGCGATATAAGCAACTACGCTGTTATTGTTTTCATTCTTTAGAGAAACAGAAAAAGAGTTAAAGCTGTGAATTGCCCCAGAAGAATCCCCTCTATCAAATGGTATTTCAAAATATTGCCAAACATTAATAGCAAATGGGTTTAATTCAACAAATCTTGAGTTAGTTTGAGAAGATATAAAAGAAATTCTTACTCTTTTATTGTTTGAATTTAATTTGATAAATCCGCAAAATTTCAGGAATCTTCTTTCATAAAAGGCACTACTAGATAATCCTTCATTAATTGTCAAATTGCCGTATATACTGCCACTTCTTTTACCATTAATCGAATTTTGATATGCCCCTTGATAATTCAATCTTGTTCCGCCATATTCTTTTAAAGAATACAAATCATTTCCAGAATTCTTTGTTTCAAAAATAGAAGAGATGCTTCCGTTTATATCATTTTCGTAGCAAATTACTTGACCGTTATTTTGAATTATAGGCATTTTTTGAAAAATACCGTTAACAATACTATTGTAATTCACATCACCCTTTAAAATTTTGCTATTTTCATAAAAACTATCATTTTGCATATATCCAAAATGCAACGAGTTAAATATATAATCATTTAAATTATATTCATCGAATGAGTATGTAAGCCTATATGACTCGTTGGTTAAGCAATTAACAATACGATTAATTCTGTCTCGATCGTTGACACTAAATTTATAAATGGTTCTAGTATTATCGTTGAAATTTTCTTCGATTGAGAATATATTTCCAAATATCCCATTAATGGTTAGCTTTTTATACTCTGTGTCGTTATAAAAAATTCTTATATATCTAACAATCCCAAACTCATAAGAAAATTTTATATAATCGTTAGGGTTTCTTTCGTCATAAATTTTCCTAATACCATTTTCGTTATACTCAATTCTTGTTACTTTATTCAGAACATTAGAATCAGCAATAGAGATAAGTCTTCCACTAGAATCGAAAGTCAATGTCATCCCATTTTGGTCGGAGATTTTTCTATTCAAGAAGTCAATAGATAAGCCACACTCACTAGTATCATAATAACATTCAAAATTTTCATCGTATTTAAAAGTGTGGACATAGCTATTTCCATCAATGTATTTATAAATATCTAGATTATCGTTGTCTTTACCGTCTTTTATAAGAAATTGGTGGAAGTTAGTTTTAAATCTTTTGTAAAATTGTTTCACTAAATCTGATTCTTTATCAGTCATTCTTGAAAAGTACAATATGCTTAAATCTATTTTATAAGATTCTTTCCCTACAGAAATTGCATCACAATTAAATCTATAAGAACCGTCCGCAACATTTATATAAGGATTCTGACCAGTAGTTGCGTTTCCTAAGTATTTGCTTTCAAAATATCCGTTAATATCTGTGGAACTAACATAAATTCGTTGAGTCACGCTTTTGTCCATAAAATAAATAGTGATCTCGGTATCATTTATTGTTAAGGGGCCGGATGGTGAATAAAAATAAGGGTCAATATTTGAACTTGTCCCATCAGAAAAATTAGCTCTTAAAATCATTCCATAACGTTCAAAAAAGTCACCAACCTTATAGCGGGTCTTATTTGGTTCTTGAATAATTGTTATAGAAACTAAATCTGCCATATATTCTTAATTATAAATTAGTGTGAGTAGAACTCCCACAAAAATAATTAATCCTTGAGGAATGATCCTGCAACTCTTTGCTTTTCGATTTGTTTATTCTTATACATCTCTTCATCGGCACGTTTGATGACATCATCAACGTTATCGTCAATTTCAGGATTATAGATAGCACAACCAAATGCGATATGTGCTTTTCCTTTTTCGTAATCTTCAATTCCAGAGCGGAAGTGGTTAACTTCTGTAAGTGTTGCTAATAATTGTTTACATTCAACTAAGTCGGTACCTTCTAAAATAACTGCGAATTCGTCACCACCGGTACGATAAACCGGAGAATGAATGAAGGTGTCACAAAGCATCTTACAACAGTTCTTAATGTACATATCGCCAATATCGTGGCCGTATTGGTCGTTAGCAACCTTTAAGTTGTTAATATCGGCGCCTAAGATACCAAATTGTTGATATGGGTTATTTCTAATTGCTTGTTCGAGGAGATCAATCTTTTCAGCATAAGCAGTTCTATTCTTAACATGAGTAAGAGCGTCAGTATTTGCTTTTTGGATTGTAGAAGAAAGCTTTCTGTTCATTCTTGTAGCGTGTTCTTTCATTGACATGATTAATAAACGCGCTAACTCAGAAATGACTAATGGCTTAGACATACAACCGTTTGCGCCTGCATCGATACATCTCTTAGTAACAACATCTCCTGCTTCGCCAGTAACAATGACGATTGGGACACGGATATCTTTATCTTCTTCCCATTCTCTAATTGCACGAGTTAATTCAAGACCATCCATTTCAGGCATGATTAAGTCGATTAAAATAATGTCGAATGGCTTAACACTTTGAATGATTTCAAGGGCGTCTTTACCAGTAGAGAAGTCGCTTACATTAGCACCTTCTTCGACAAGGCTATCTTTGGTGATGAAACGAGATAAATCGTTATCATCGACTACTAAAATTCTAGTTCCATCAAGAGTTTTTACTCTTTCTCTAATAGGTTCTTTGACTGCAACTGGCTTTTCAACAACTTTTTCAACTGTAGCTTGAGTAGCTTTAATGATTCTTTCTTGTTCTGTAATATCTTGTACGAATGCGTATGAAACTTCACCTAAATTATCAGAGTGAGTAACGTGTCCATAGTGATCAAAGATTTTTGTTTCGCCATTCTTACAAACAATACGATATTGAATATGTTCTAAATCATCTGCGGATTCATTAACTTGATTCTTGATTGTATTGATTGTCTTTTCATAGTCATCTGCGTGGACAATACCTCTAAATGAGTTATTAACGTATTTGACAAATTCATCTCTTGATGAGCAGTTAAAGTACTTAACCATGAAGTTATTGAAATATAACAATGTTCCAGATGCGTCGTTCTTATAAATAAAGAATCCACCAGGCATTTGTTCTGCCATATACGCGACTACTGGGACTGTTTGGCTATTTAAAATAGCTTTTTCCTTATGTGAATCTAAAGAAGAAGGTAAGTTGAAATCTTTTTCTTCTTTTTCTGGATCGATTAAATAGTTTAACAAACGTCTTGCGCAGCGTTTAAAGCTATCTAAAATGATAGGGTTAAAGCTACCACATTCACCAGATAAAATCATATCAACAGCGGTTTCAGCTTCGTATGCATCCCTATATACGCGTTTTGAAACAAGCGCAACATATGCATCAACAAGACCTACGATTTGAGCTGATAAAGGAATCTCATCTCCCTTTAGACCATCTGGATATCCACTACCATCATATCTTTCATGATGATACTTACAAACATCCATGATTAATCTATAAGATTCTCTGTTATAAATGGATTTTAATTTTCTTAATAATTTTTCGTTATTAGTGATGTGAGATTTTACAGTCTCATATTCTTCTTTTGAAAGTTTTTCATTCTTAAAAAGAATTGCATCTGGAATTGTAATCTTTCCGATGTCGTGTAAAACTGACGCTTCACTAATTTGGCTGATATATTTTCTATCGAGCTTGAGTTCTGGATGATCTTCCATGATTTGGCAGCCTAAAATATATGTCAAACCTTTAAATTTATGAGAATTTTTAATTCCGTCTTCTCTAAATGATTCAATAACGTCTCCTAATAAGTCGACGATAACTGAATTAGTTCTTTCAATAGCGAGAGTTTTTTCATGTAACTCTTCTTGAGTAAATCTAAGAGAGTCTTCTAACGCTTCTTTTTCTTGGTTAGCGCGATGATATTCCTCATTAATGTTAGTAATAACAATACCGATATTATCGTCGTCACCTTTAGATGCACGCATGATGTAGTAATATGGTTCACCACGTGAAATATCACGATAAGTGAAAGTGTATGCGCCCACTGTTTCTAATTTCTTAGATAAAGCGCTAAGGGATGTAACTTCCAACATGCTTTCTACATCTTCAAAATAAACATCTCTTTTAATATATGTTTTTATAAATGCTTCGAAATCAGGAATGTAATCGTTTCTTCTATCGAAATGACCAGTAGATTTAATAACTTCGAAAGTATGATTCTTAGTATTAATTAAGAAAGCCGCTTCTTGATTACTTAAAAGTAATTCAGCAATCTTTCTATCTTTAGTTTGTTCGAATGTTTCAAAATGCGAAGCAATTCTTTCACGAAGTTTACTTGCACTATTGACTAATCTAATACCGCAAATAAGACCTGTGATAGTTTTATCTTCTTCTCTATCTGCAAAGAAAATAATCTCGTAATTGTATATAACCCCATAATGTCTTAATTTGAAGTTGGTTTTGAATCTATCATTGATTCTTAAAGAACTTAAAAGTATTTCACGGTTATCTTCGTGAGCAAATCTAAGATGGTCTTCACCTGTCATAACTTTATCTACCACGATTGATAATCTATCCATAAAGTTATTTGTGTGTCCCCAGTTATCAGTTAATTTGTTTAAAAATTCTGAGGCTTTAAAATCTTCGACATAGTCATCATCAGCAGTTTTTCCAAGACGGATATAGCTTACGTATTCATAATCAGGTGCTAATAAATTCAAATAGAAGTTACGAGTTTTATTTGTGTTTCTAAGCATCTTAAATGGAGTAATGTTTTGTAATAAGCCTTCAAATCTACTTACACCATTCTTTTGAGAAGTTCTCTTTCCACTACAACGATATAATAAAGTCTTCATTGTTGGAGAGCGCCAATGATATTCAAATTCAACATATTGACCTAAATACATTTTATGAATAGCGTCTCTAATAACTGCAACATCATCATTATCAACTCGATCAAGGATGAATCTATAAGTTTTTTCTGGCGTTATATTTTTTGAAATTCCTGCTCTAGCCAAAACTTCAGCTGGGAAGAATAAGCGTGGTTCAGTTTCTTCTCCGATTTCACAATACCAAGTAAATACGTTATAAAGTTGTAACGAATTATCTGAAATGTTATCAAAAACATGAGAATGACTATTGCTTGCAGATTTTGCTCCATCTAAAGCACTCATCTTTTTAAATAAAGATAAATATGCATCGTTTGATGGCAATCCATTATCAGCTTTGTAATAACCGTAAGTTAATTCGCAACATCCAGAGAAGAAGTTTATAAAAGCTTCAAATCCGTTTGCAGCATTAATCTTTCCTTCAGAAATAGCAGCGCTAAAAATTCTTTCTAACTTAGTATTTATATATAAAGAAAGGAAGGCATCTTTTGCTTTTTGAGGAATGCTTGCATAAGATTGAGTAACCTTATATCCGAATTTAATTGCTTCAAAAGAACTAATAGCGATGTTTTTAACAAAAGATATAATGAGTAAAATTGCATCGTTTAAAGTTTCGCAATTATCAAAAGATGGAGCTTTTGAAGTGATATTTTCGTTAACTAATTGCAAAAATAAAGCCTCTTTAGATCCAAAACGTTGGACTATGAGGCCGTTTGTAACTTTTGCGATTTTAGAAATATCACTAAAGGTAGCTGTATTGAAATCTAAATCACCAAAAACTATTAAACTTGCGCTTAATATTGCCTTAGATGTTAATAATTTTTGTTCTTCTCTTCTAGTCATAATATTTCATTCAGTAAACATTGATTTACTAAACGTTGATTTAGTATAGAGTATATAAAATATAAAGACAAGTCATTTTTCGAAATTTTTTCAATTTCTTTTACTTGAACGTTAGTCGAGAAGATCGATTGCGCTCATGATCTTTTCGTAAACTTCACTTACCTTATCATAAGCAACTTGATAATCTTCACCGCTATAGTGCCTAAAGATCTCAGTTAAAGTAACACTAGCTTCATATAAGCTGTCTAATGCTAAATTTAAACTGACGCCCTTAAGCGTATGAATGCTTCTAAATGCAGTTTCAAAATCTTTTCTTTCAATTGCAGCTTTCAACTCGTTATATGATGGGTCTAATTTGAGCATCTTTAAATATTTAGCAGCGCGTTCTTCAGATCCAATACGTTCTAATAAAGAGTTATAAGAACCATTTACTTGATCATAAAATTCTTTGATTGTCATATAGAAACCTCCTTCCAGTAAAAATCTTTATAAATATTTCGCCATTGTCTTTTTCAATGTCGCAATATCAATTGGTTTTGCAACGTGGTCATTCATACCAGCGTTAGTTGAAGCAATTTTATCCTCATTAAATGCGTTTGCAGAAACTGCAATAATGATGATTTTATCATTTGGATACATGCTTCTAATTGCTTTGGTAGCATCAAAGCCGTTCATCACAGGCATTTGAATATCCATTAAGATGAAATCGTAATAATCTGGGCCTTTTTCTTTAAGAATATTAACTGCCTCTAAACCATTACGTGCAGCGTCAGCGACAATACCAGACTCAGTCATAATATCGATGCCAATTTCTCTATTCAACTCGTTATCTTCAACGATTAATGCGCGTTTTCCTGTGAAATCAAATGTGGTTTCTGCTTCAGGTTTTCCGATTGTTAATTCGCCATCATTTGCTTTTTCAAACTCGACATCAACTGTAAAAGTAGACCCTACTCCTTGCTTGCTTTCGACATATATTGATCCACCCATTAATTTAGTCAACCTATTAGCCAAAGGCAATCCTAAACCAGTTCCTTGAATACCACTGACTGTTGAAGTCTTTTCACGAGCAAATTCTTCAAACATGTGTTGTTGAAATTCTTCGCTCATACCGATTCCATCATCTTTAACACTAATAGTAAAATGCGCTTTATTAGGAGAAGACGAATCAATTTCTCTAATAGTAACTTCAACATGTCCACCTTCATTTGTATACTTGATTGCGTTTGAAATAATATTCATTAAAACCCTTTGTAAAACGTTCTCATCCACCTTTACATAGCGAGTTTTAACGTTTTCTTCCTTGTACAACAAGTTAACGTTTTTAGATGAAGCTAAAGTCTTTAAAACTAAGTTGGTGTGTTTGTAAATATCTCCGATTTCAAGATCTTCTACCTTTAAAGTCGCTTTGCCGCTCTCAATTCTACTCATATCCAAAACATCGTTAATGATAGATAAAAGAATTTCAGTAGAGTTATGAACCTTTCGAATTGCGTCAAAAGCTTTTTTAGTATTCTTAATGTCTCTTTCAGCAATATTGGTAAAACCAATAATTGCATTTAATGGAGTTCTAATATCGTGAGACATATTAAATAAGAAGGTTGATTTAGCTTTATTAGCCGCTTCTGCATCTGTGATATTCTCTTCAAGTTCTTGTGTAACTTTTCTTGTAAAATATGCAAGACGAGATGTCATAGATTTATCTGACTCAACTGTAGAGAATTCATCTTCGTTATTATCGCGTCCCTCAAATTCCCATAGGGAAATAATAGATAGTGTTTCATTACAAATTCTTAACTTCTTGCCAAATTTAATAATTTCACCACTTGAATAGAAACCACATACAGGAGCAACCTTATTTAAAGAAGTAGTTTCTCTACTTATTTCATCATCGCCCCAGAATAATCTTCTTGCAGCACAAGAGTATGTTCTAATACCTTCTGCACGAGTTTTTGCGATCTTCATAACAGTTTCGTGAATATCGCTTAAAACAGTGTTCTTATCACCATATGAGAGTCTTACTTTCGTTCCTACTGGTATTTCAACGAACATATCCATAGTTCCACCAGAAATATAGTCTCTAGCATTTCTGATAAACTCATAACCATCTTCATAAACGATAAGAGGGAATATAATAGCTTCTTTATCTGTAACATCAGGACCTAAATACTCCTGATAAATTTTATATGGAACGATACCATCCAGTTCCTCGATTGTATTTCCTGAAGCCTTTGTAACTGTAAAAAGTTTGCCTAAACCTTGCCATCCTAAAACATAATCAGAATCAAAATGCAAATCTTCACCAGAATATAGTAAAACTACCATTGCATCACTACTTCTTCCATGATTTTTAGCAATTACATCAGATTTAGGAAAAGGAATATCGTACTGAGCCGCAGTGCCACCAAATATGACAATGTTATCGTCTAAATCTGGTGCACATTTATCAATTTTTAAAAATTCTGCATAGGAAATAGTAGGTAATAACTCAACACCTTTAAGATTCTTTTTGTTTCTACAAACGTTCCATAGAGCTTGGAGTGTAGGAACTTTACTTCCTTTTTCAACCCAAACTAAATCGAGTTTTGTTTTGTCACTTTCAAATAGATAGACAGTAATATTAATTCCAAATCCAAGTTCTCCTGATGCAATATTTCCAGACGTTTCATTTCCGTAATAAATTGATTCAGGGAAAATTTCTTCAATTTTATCGCATACAGTAAAAAGCTTATTTTTAACTTCTCCTACCCAGTTCACATAAAAAAGAGCCTGCTTTAAGTCATTATCTTCAAAATAATTTCTTAATTGGAGCAGTTTGTTGATAAAATCAGGGCTATTCTTGTAAGGGATTTGAATCTGTTGCATATAACCTCGTAAAACTGATATTTACTATAAAAGTTCGTATGAACTAATAATACGCTTTGGAGTTCTTATTAAAAATAAAATAGGAAAATAGTATAAATAAAACAACATAATTGACTGAAATAATTTATATAAAATTTATAAATCTTGCATATTGAAATTCGAGATTAAATATCTATAATTGATATTTATGAAGAAAAATAAGATTTTAGACTTTATAGTCGTTACCCTCAGCGGTATGGCAAGCGGCCTATTTGCCACATTAATCATAGGCACAATTTTCTCAACAATCGGTTCATTATTTGACCTTTTGTCGAGCAATTCGTTCTTTGCTTTTCTTGCAAAAGCACTCGGAACAAACACAAATAATACAGGCGTTTCATCTGTATTAAAAATCCTTACAGGCGCTGGAATCGGCGTAGGTATAGCGATTTCATTAAAATTTGACTCGTTAAAGACTATAGTCCTTGGCGCAGTTGGTGAAATCACAGCATACTTCTCAATGGGTATGGATAAAACAACTCAATTACCAATTGTTTCTGATGCGTTAAAGGTTGGTGATCCACTCACTATTTACTTAGTCTGCATTGCAGTTGCATTATTGATGAAGGTCATATTTAGTAAAAAGACATCAATGGACATCTTATTAATTCCATTACTTGGAGTTTCTTTAGGATTCATTATTTCTTTAGGCGTTCGCTATCCATCATCTTACATCACATACGGAGTTCAATGGTTAATTGCTAAAGGAACAACTACTGTTCCATTCTTAATGGGCATCATTGTTTCAGTACTCATGGGTATGGCATTAACAGCTCCAATTAGTAGCGCAGCTATTGCTGCTATGATTTTCACTGGTAATATGCCTGGATTAGCTATTGCAAGTGGCGCCGCAGTCATTGGATGTTCTACACAGATGGTTGGTATTGCTATTCAATCTAGAAAAGACAATACAATCGGGCAAGTATTTAGCATTGGCGTAGGAACATCAATGCTTCAATTCTCAAACATCATCAAAAAACCAATCATTTGGTTACCAACAATCATCGTATCCGCTATTTTAGGCCCTATTTCTACATGCATTTTTAAAATTGAATGTTTCGGTTCATCTGCAGGAATGGGAACCGCAGGATTCGTTGGACAAATTGGAACTTTCTCATCAATGGGCAATACTCTTAATACATGGATTGGTATCTTTGGATTGCAAATCATCCTTCCAATTGTCTTAACGTTCTTTATTGATTTATTATTCAGAAAATTAGGCTGGATCAAAGACGGCGATTTCAAGCTCTTATAAGGTCCTTACCATAAAATCTAGTTAATTCTCGACCAAAAAATATATAAGCCTCTAAGAGGCTTTTTTTCATTGTTTCAGGCGTATATCTATTCTATTCTTCTTAATAACTTGCTCCTAACAGCTTTTTTAGCCTATTTAAGCTTATTAAATCGAACAGCTGATCTCCAACAGCAAAAGAGAAATTGCTCTCTTCTTACGCTCTTAAAACTTTGTAAATTTTCACTCTTCTTTACGCATGCGGTGTTATGAAATTAAACGCCCAAATCAAAAAGGCCATTTTTCTCTTTAGAATTATGTAATGTAGTATAGTCTTGAGTAAAATTTTAATAAATATCGTTTTAAAGCCGAAAAAATAGGTAATTTGAGCGTCGTTTGAAAATCAATCAAGTATGTCTAATGGCTTTTATCTACTAATACAAGCATTGATTAACAGAGCATGTTTTAGTCTTAGGCAAACTGGCTAAAAATATAAAAAAATACGCAAAAACAGTCGTTATACAGAGATAGAAATGTCTCTAAATTTTAATACCAAATTCGCGATAAAAGATTTTGAATTTTTTCATATAGATTTTGGCAAGATTTCAAACGACTTTTAACTTCAAAATTTCGACAAAAAATTGATGTTTCAAAATTATATATACATAGTATATAAAAATTGGCAATATTGAAAAATATAACCAAAACATTTTATAGTTCAATTATTAAAATATTAATTTAATATTTGTGCGAAAATTTCTTATAAAAATCATACAAAACTGCACCAAAAACAACAGTCATACTCTATATTTTTTAGATAACGGTCACACATACTCAAAGGTTACGTTTTTAGACATCAATTTTTAAGATGGGTTACCTTATTTCGTAGCAGTTATCATTAGGAATATATATCATTATGTAGGTTATATTGATTTTTTAGAAATTTATGCACTTTTTTAGATAAAAACTATTTTAAATTCTATGTTAACTTTTTAAAGCTACTATACCTATGACTTTTAGAATATATACCAATACATACCGATTTTAATGCGTTACGTATATTTAAATAAATATTTGTTTACCTTTGTAAAAAAATCGGTAATATAGCCTTAAATTTAACGCAAAATTCCGTGTTACGTCGTAAATAGATCTAATTTTAGGAATTCATTGGAAAATAATAACTAATTAAAAAGCAGTTAACTCCACAGATGTTAACCTATATTTTCATAATAGATTTATGCAAAAATAGCCCGTTTTTGACATCAATGCAGATGACTTTTATCAAATTATTGCGATTTTAAGCAAATATAATGCTGATTTTGTTTGAAATTTTCGTACCAAAATATTATTAAAATTTTAACCATATATATCAAAGATATATTTTATGCATAAAAAAAGCGGAATTTTTTATAAAATTTTTTTAAAAAAACATTATAAATAAATTTCGCTTAAATACTCTCTTTTAAAACTAATTAGTCCTCGATGATAACTGATTCAATTACAACAGGAGTTAATGGTTTATCGCTAGGAGATGTACGAACAGAAGCAATTTTGTCGACTACTTCAATACCTTCAATTGTTTCCCCAAAAGCTGCATATTGTCCATCTAAATATGGTCCATCCTTATGCATAATAAAGAATTGACTTCCAGCACTATCTGGATCATACGCTCTTGCCATAGAAATAACACCTCTTTTATGAGATATTGAGTTATTTACTCCGTTAGCTCTGAATTCTCCTTTAATGGAATATCCTGGTCCTCCAGTACCATTTCCTTTTGGACATCCGCCTTGAATCATGAAATTTTTAATGACTCTGTGGAATGTTAGGCCCTTATAAAACCCACTTTTTGCTAGTTTTACAAAGTTTTCAACAGTAATTGGTGCTTGTTCTGGATTTAATTCAACCTTGATAGTACCGTAGTCTTTAACAGTAATAATAGCTTTCATTTTATTCCCTCCATAATTATTATACTTCATTTTAAAAAATTGAGTGCGTTGAATATAAAACAATTAACTTGAGTAAGTTATAATAACTATATGGGAAAATTAGAACGTAATATTGCTGTAATCGATTTAAAAGCTTTTTATTCCTTTGTAGAGTGTTTAGACCGCGGTTTAGACCCTTTTAAAACATCATTAGTGGTTGCAGACATAAGTAGAAGTCCAAATACAATTGTTCTAAGCGTTTCTCCTTATTTAAAAGCAAGAGGCGTTCCTTCAAGATGCCGCGTAAAAGAACTTCCAAAAGCACATAAATATATATACGCAGTACCACGTATGGCGAGATACATAGAAATGTCTACAAAAGTAGTTTCTATCATATTAAGTCTCGTTGCATACGAAGATATACACGTTTATTCGATAGATGAAGCTTTCATTGATATGACCAGTTATTTACCTTATTACAAGAAAACTCCTGTCGAATTTGTTGAGATGATCATTAAAAAAATAAACGACGAAACAGGTCTGATGGCCACAGGTGGTATTGGAGACAACTTTTTCCTTGCTAAAGTAGCCCTTGATGTATTCGCAAAACATGAAAAGAATGGTATCGCAGTTCTCAGACAGAACGAAATTAAAGAAAGATTGTGGCCAATTACTCCTTTGAACAAAATTTGGGGAATCGGACCTAATCTAGAACGTCGTTTGAATGCTTTAGGTATCTATACAATGGGGGATTTAGCAACTTCAGAGAAAGATTTCATAGTTTCAAAATTCGGAATTATGGGTGAACAAATGCACAATCACGCCAATGGAATAGATGAAGCGGATGTCCATGAAGTATACGTCCCTAAAGAACATAGCTTAAACATTGGACAAGTCTTACCAAGAGACTATTATGCTGATGAAATTGTCACAATAATCAGAGAAATGAACGATGATATTTCTTTTAGAATGCGCGAAGAAGGAAAATTAACAAATGTAGTAGGCTTATATATCGGTTACTCAATCGAAGGAGGGTTTGCTAGACAAATGTCTATTCTTTCTCCAACCGACAACGCAGAAGAATTAATGAAGGCATTAATGGAGATATATAACAAGTTTATCGATAGAACTAGAGCAATCAGACGTGTAGGAATATCCTATGGTAAGCTTGAAAATGATACATTTAGACAGTTAAACCTTTTCGAAGATGGGGAAGACCAAATTAAACTGATAGATATGCAAAAAGCCATCGATAATTTACACAAAAAATTCGGTAATAACTCGGTATTAAGAGCTAGTTCTTTACTAGATGGCAGTACTGCTATAGAAAGACACAATCAGATTGGGGGACATAGGAAATGAGTGATCGTGGCATGAAAAAATGGGCCCCTTATAAAGCTTTGGTGGAACAGGCGCCATCTTTAGAAGGTACATATGAAGACCATAGAAAAATCGAAAGACCTAAGATTTCCCAGGATGTAGCGGAAGAAATTAACGAAATCTTAGTGAATTATCACCAACAAGACGTAAAAATACGTTTCTTTAAGCGTGGACACGTATACGAAACGATTTCACAAATCAAAAAAATTGATGTTTTAAATAAAAAAATCGTCACATCTGATGACATGACGATTTATTTTATTGATTTGTTATATTTAGAAAACTATTAATTAGAAAGCCCAGTTGCCATCTTTAAAGATTTGAATTTCTTTTCCATCTTTTGTGATGCCAACTACGTCTAAATCGGCTGTACCAACCATGAAGTCGACGTGGATCATTGAATCGTTCATTTTATGGCTTACTAATTCATCGTGACTCATATCGAGACCGCCTTTGATGCAATCTGGGAAGCCTGCACCTAATGCAAAGTGACATGCAGCGTTTTCATCAAATAATGTGTTATAGAATAAGAGGCCAGTTTCTCTAATTGGTGAATCGTAAGCGATTAATGCACATTCACCTAACATAGATGCGCCTTCATCCATAGAAACCATTTGTTCGAGGATTTTTTGGCCTTTCTTAGCCTTAACTTCGCAAACCTTACCATCTTTAAATCTAATTGAGAAATCTTCGATAAGAGCGCCGTTATATGATAATGGCTTACTTGCGATTAATAATCCTTCTGCTTGGCCTGCTACAGGTGAAGTAAACACTTCTTCTGATGGGATATTAGGGTTGAAATCACCTTTTCCGACGACTTCTTCACTACCGCCACCCCAAACTCTATATTCATCTAAGCCAACTTTGAAGTCTGTACCATTGCTTGATTTATATCTAAGTTCGACTAAACCGAATGATTCTAAAGCTGCTCTCTTTTCTTTTAACTTTTTGTTGTGGTCTTCCCAGTTTTTGACAGGGTCATTGCCATCAACTCTAGAAGTTGAAAGGATTGCGTCCCAGAGTTTTGCTACTGCAACTTCTTCAGATTCGCCAGGGAATACCATTTTAGCCCAGTTTGCGTTAGGAACTGCAGCGATACACCATTTATATTTGCCATCCATTGCATCTCTAAATGGTTTGATCTTTGGATATGTTTTCATTCTAGCCTTAGCGACTTTTTTCATGTTAACACCATTCATAACGTTTGGATCGTCACCCATAATATATAAAGTTGATGGTAACTTTTTAGCTCTATATTTTAATCTAGCTAATTGATATGATCTAATTTTGCTTAATTGAGATAATTTTTCTTTTTGATATTTGATTTTTTGAACTAAACTATCGCTCCAATGTACTTCGACATAAGAAGCACCAGCATTATAGAGTTCTTCAACACATAATCTAACGAATTCTGGATGATCTAATGATGCTTCAACCCATACTTCGTCGCCTTTTTGAACGTTGACTCCTCTTCTTGCTAATAATCTAGCGTAATCTTTTAACTTTTGGTCCATTTTATAGCCTCCTTGCTTTATAAAATTTTTTAATATTATATAATGTTCGTGAGGTAAATTGTTATGAATTCATTATTTCAAAAACATAAATGGTTACAAGTTGTATGGGGCATCATGTTATTTGTAGCAGGTGCTATCACTATTATTTTTGCATTCTCAAACGAAGGACAAGATGTTGATATTGCATTAGGTATTGCTCTTGCTGTTGTCTTATTTGCATATGGCTTAACAGTAGTTTTCTCAAGTTTCTTAGAATTAAAAGATAAGTTCTTTAAGTATGAAATTATTGTTGGTGCATTTGTAATTGTCGCTGGCGTTGTTTTCAGTATTAACTACAAAGTCATCTCTAACATCATCGTTAGTTCAATCTCTATTTCATTGTTAACATTTGGCGTTGTATTCATTGCTAGAGCAATTTTAAGCATCTGTATGAAACAAAAGGTATGGTGGATGCCATTATGTATCGCTCTTGCAGTTATTTTCGTTGCAGGTGGCGTCTTATGCATCATTTTTGAAGAAAAGGTATTAAATATTTGCTATATCGTCCTTGGTGTTATTCTTGGAATCGTTGGTATCATCGAAATCTATATCACTATCAGAAGAGCTATCGAAGGCAACCGTACCGGTATTGAACAAAAAACTGAAGCTAAATCTTCTAAGAAAAAAGTTTCTAAAAAGAAAAAAGCAGAAACAGAAACTAAAGACGAACAAGACGTTGTTGAAGTCGATTTAACTACAGAAGAAAACAACGATAACGAAGAACCAAAGAACGAAATTGTTGTTAAGTAACTTATAAAGGCAAAATAAAAATTCCGCAAAATCTGCGGAATTTTTGGTTTACTTTGATAATTAGAAAATGTGAATTACTAATGCTAATAAGAAGAAGACTACTGCGCAAACAAGAGTAAGAATTGAGAGAACTTTTTCAGCACCTCTTTCTTTAGTCTTAACGAAAACGTTTAAACCACCACCAGTAATAGCACCAGAAGCACCTTCTGATTTACCACCTTGTAATAAACATAAAATGATAATTACGATTGAAAATATTAATAAAATCCAGTCTCTTAATTCCATAAAACTTCTCCTTTGTCGCTTGTATATAATAATTTAACCGGTTAAATTACGCAACTTTTATTTAATTAAATGTTGCTTTTTAATTCGAGAATAATATCTCGAAGCTCTGCAGCTCTTTCAAAATCAAGGTCTTTTGCAGCTTGGTGCATTTGTTTTTCGAGATCCTTAACTTTGGTTTCAACTTCTTTTCTTGTTCCGTGCTTAGATAACTTAATCATGTCGCTGACTTCATCATCTGTATTTCTAATTGGAGCGCGAATTTCTTTAATGATCGTTCTAGGCACAATACCATACTCTTCGTTATATGCCATTTGAATTTCTCTTCTACGGTTCGTTTCGTTAATACAGTACTTCATTGAGTCAGTCATGTTGTCTGCATACATTACGACTAAACCTTTCGCATTACGCGCCGCTCTACCTGTAACTTGGATTAAGCTTCTACTACTTCTGAGGAAACCTTCTTTATCGGCGTCTAAGATACAAATTAAGCTTACTTCAGGAATGTCTAAGCCTTCTCTGAGTAGGTTAATTCCAATTAAAACGTCGTATTTACCTTTTCTAAGTTGATAAATGATCTCACTTCTCTCTAAAGTTTTGGTTTCATGATGCAAGTAAGCTACCTTGATACCTCTTTCCTTTAAATAATTAGTAAGGTCTTCTGCCATTCTAATAGTTAAAGTAACGATCATTGTTCTTTCGTTGCGTTCATTGCGAGCTTTGATCTCGTGAAGAAGGTCTTCAACTTGACCAGCTGTTGGTCTTACTTCAATTACAGGATCTAATAAGCCTGTTGGACGAATGATTTGTTCAACAATTTCATTATCTGTATTTGTTAATTCATAGTCACCAGGTGTAGCAGAAGTACATATGACTTGGTGCATAAGTGTCTCTAACTCCTCAAATCTGAGTGGTCTGTTATCCAAAGCAGATGGAAGTCTAAATCCATACTCTACTAATGTTTCTTTTCTACTTCTATCGCCTAGATACATGCCTCTTAATTGAGGAAGTGTTACGTGAGATTCATCTATAAATAATAAGAAGTCGTCTGGGAAGTAATCAACTAAGCAATATGGGCGTTCTCCAGGTTTTCTTCTATCAATATGTCTTGAGTAGTTTTCAATACCAGGGCACATACCAAATTCAAGCATACTTTCGATGTCTTGATTGGTTCTCATCTCTAATCTTTCTGCTTCTAGATACTTCTCTTCACTCTTAAAGTAGGTTAGTCTTTCTTTCAATTCTTCCTTAATTGTCTCTGTTGCGAGTTTTATTCTTTCTCTTGTTGAAGCGTGGTCATAAGCTGGGAAAATTGGATAAGTGTTGTATCTATGTTTAACTTCTCCAGTGAGTAAATTTAAGTGGGTAATCTTTTCAATCTCATCGCCGAATAACTCAATACGAACTACTTCATTAGATTCAACGTTTGTTGGAATTAGTTCTATAGTATCCCCTCTAACTCTGAATGTTCCAGGAGCTGGGTCTAAGTTATTTCTCTTATATTGAGCATCCACAAGTTTCTTTAAAAATTCATTAACATTTAATGTTTCGCCGACACGAATATCAAATACTAATCTTCTATATTCATCTGGATCTGTTAAGCCATAAATTGACGCAACCGATGCAACAACAATAGTGTCACGTCTTTCAATGACCGAGTTGATTGCAGAAGTACGTAACATTTCAATTTCTTCGTTCATAACAGCGTTTTTATCTATATATGTGTCACTCTTTGGAATATATGCTTCTGGTTGATAGAAATCGAAGTTAGAAACGAAATATTCAACCCTATTATTAGGAAACAATTCTTTAAATTCTGAGTATAGTTGACCAGCTAATGTCTTGTTATGTACAAGGACTAATGTAGGTTTTTGGGTTCTTTCAATGATGTTAGCCATAGTAAAAGTTTTACCAGTACCAGTAGCACCTAAAAGTACTTGTAACTTCTTACCACTGTTAACACCTTCTACCAATTTTTCAATTGCAGTAGGTTGATCACCGGTTGGTTTAAATTTAGAAACTATTTTAAATAAATTACTTTCCATGTTTCTTATTCGCCTTAAAACCTTCGCCTAATACCGCTTTAGTAGTTGTGATAGTAATGAAAGCTCTATCATCAATACTTGAGATATATTCTTTTAATTCGTCATATTGTCCTTTGTTTAAAACAATACGAACCATGATTCTTTCTTGTTCTTTATATCCACCTTTTACAGGAATGATTGTAGCACCTCTGCCTAGCTCATCTTGAGCAAATTTTGAGACTTTTTCCCAATGTTCTGAGATGACGTCTACTTGATATACTGTTTGGAATACTTCGTAGATAATATTAATCATTAAAGCAGTTACTGCAGCTGAAAGAATACCAACTAAGCAAGGTAATAGATATTTCTCTGCATTAATTGGGCACAAAATAAGTAAGCCTAACATAACGATAGTTCCATCAATGAAAAAACTAGCGACAGATTGTTTAATGTTTAAGTATTTTTCAAAGATGAATGTTAATACATCAACACCACCAGTAGATCCACCACCAATGAATGTAATTGCAACACCAAATCCAACGATAACGCCACCAATTAAAGAGAACAATAAGTACGTACCTATAGTTGGTTCGGCACTATAATTCAATAAAACTTTAGTAATTCCTTCTGCAAAATCTTTTGTTCCAGGAATAATAGTAAATAAGGAGGTTGCAAATGGGAAAACAATAGTAGATATAAGCGTTTTAAGCGCGAATTCTCTACCAATTAAGAAATATCCGAGAGCCCATAAACCGATACTAAGAGCATAGATAACGACGTTATAGGCAATCATCTTGGTTGATTCACTACAAAAGTTCATAACAATAATACCTAGACCGTTAAGTCCGCCTGCGTTTATATCTAATGGCGTTAAGAAAACTGTGTTACCAAAAGCAACAATAATCGATCCAATAATTACCACTAAATACATAAGAGGTCTAATCTTGGTAATTTTATTAATTTTTGCCATTTTCCTTCGCCTCCATTTGTAAATACGAATATAAGAAATTGTCTATGCTGCCATTCATAACGGCTTCCACATCGACTTCTTCATAATCTGTTCTGTTGTCTTTAACTAATGTGTATGGGCAGAAGACATAGCTTCTAATTTGACTGCCCCATTCAATATTTTTCTTTTCGCCATTAACGTTATTTACCTTTGATTGTCTTTTTTCTAACTCAATTAGGTATAACTTACTCTTAAGCATGCTCATAGCTGTTTCTTTATTGAGTAATTGGCTTCTTTCGATTTGACATGAAACAACAATACCAGTTGGTAAGTGAGTAATTCTAACTGCGGTCTCAACTTTATTAACGTTTTGGCCGCCTGCGCCACCACTTCTATATGTATCAACCTTTAAATCAGACTCGTTGATTTGAATATCTAAGTTGTCATCTTTAAATTCAGGTGTAACTAATACGCTGGCAAATGATGTATGCCTTCTTTTATTTGCGTCAAAAGGAGAAATTCTAACTAATCTATGAACACCTTTTTCGCCTTTTAAAAGACCATAGGCATTGTGACCGCAGATTTTAATAGAAACACTCTTCAAACCAGCATCATCTGCAGGTTCATACGAAATTAACTGCATTTTCATCTTGTGGTTCTGAGCGTACAAAACATACATTCTATAAAGCATATCAGCCCAATCTTGAGCTTCGGTTCCGCCCGCACCTGGGTGAATATCTACAATTGCGTTTAATCCGTCAAATTCGCCTGTAAAAAGAATCTCTAATTCAAATTCATGAGTAGAAGCCTTTAACTCTTCTAAAGAGCTTTCTATTTGATCCATTAAAGAATCGTCACCCAATTCTAAAAGCTCACTTAAATCGTTATGATTTGAGCTTAATTTTGTATAAGTTTCTAAAATATTTTTTGATTTGTTTAATTTATTAATTACTTCAAGAGCAGTGTTTCTGTTATTCCAGAAATCTGCTTTTTCTGTTTCATCAGAAAGAACTTCAACCTCTTTTTTTAAAGATTCGAGGTCAAAGTGAGCACCCGAGTTGATGAATCTTTTCACCAACAGCACATAATTCTTGTCTTAAAAGAACGATGTCTTTCATTATTTAGATTCTTCTTTCTTATCGCAGTCTTCACATGGAGCTTCTTCAACTACTGGAACTTCTCTCTTTTGTGGTCTTAAGTTAACTAAGTTAAGAACAGCGTCGACATAAGCGATTTCTAAACATTCTCTGAACATACTATAACCTTCGTTAACATAATCTTGGAGAGGGTTAACGTTAGCATAGCTTCTTAGGAAGATACCTTCTCTTAATCTAGCCATAGCATCGATATGCTTTGTCCAGTTAGAGTCGATACAGTGTAATATAATAGCTCTTTCAAATCCTTCTTTATCTTCTGGAGTTGTTTCCCAGCTCTTCTTTAAAGAAAGATATCTATCTTTAATAACAACACCTAAGTCAGGAGCACATTCTTCGACTGGTGATTCTTCGTATAAGTTAGCTTTAATGCTACCTTCAGGTAAGAATCTTGGTTCAACAACCTTAACTAATTCGTTACCAGAAACAAGTTTCTCTCTTGAGTCACTTGGAACTGCTTTATTAGCTAAGAAGTTACCTGTTGTTTCAAACATTTCATCAATTAAGTCATCAATAGCTCTACCTTCGATGATTCTGTCTCTCTTGTCATAGACAATTTGTCTTTGTTTAGCTAAGACGTCATCGTATTCAAGTAATGACTTACGAGTATCGAAGTTTTGACCTTCAATTCTCTTTTGAGCACTAGTAATAACATTAGTAACCATCTTTGCTTCAAGAGCTTCATCACCGAAGTTCTTTTCAATATAATCTCTGATATTATCTGCAGCGAATCTGACTAAGAGTGTATCTTCAAAAGATACATAGAATCTTGTGAAACCTGGGTCACCTTGACGTCCAGCACGGCCACGTAATTGGTTATCAATACGTCTTGATTCGTGTCTTTCAGTACCGAAAACACACAAACCGCCGAGGGCTTTGACTTCTTCTGTAATCTTAATATCAGTACCACGACCAGCCATGTTGGTAGCTAAAGTAATGTGACCTTTTTCACCAGCATGAGAAATAATTTCAGCTTCGCGTGCGTGGTTCTTAGCGTTTAACATTTCATGTGGTAATCCAGCAGCAGTTAATAAAGCACTAACTTCTTCTGAAGATTCAACTGAAACAGTACCAATCAAGATTGGTTGTCCTTTTTCATGACGTTCCTTAACTTCCTTGACTAATGCAGCAAGTTTTGGACCTTTCTTTGCGTATACATAATCGAGAGCGTCAATTCTTTGAATTGGTCTATTTGTTGGAATAGGCATAACTCTCATGTTATAGATTTTTCTGAATTCTTCTTCTTCGGTCTTTGCAGTACCAGTCATACCAGCTAACTTCTTGTAAATACGGAAGAAGTTTTGGTATGTAATAGTTGCCATAGTGACTGTTTCTTGTTTGATTTCAACGTTTTCCTTAGCTTGAACAGCTTGATGTAAACCATCACTCCATTCTCTACCTGGAAGAACACGACCTGTGAATTGGTCGATGATTTGGACTTGGCCTTCAGCGTCTACTAAGTAGTCAACATCACGAATCATGATGTAGTTAGCTTTTAATGCGTTTTGAATTCTGTGGACTAAATCAGCATATTCTGGATCGTATAAGTTTCTGATACCGAACATTCTTTCTGCTTTTTTGTTTCCATCATCAGTAAGGTTAACTGTCTTTTCCTTGACGTCGATAACGTAATCGACTTCTTTCTTGAGTGCTTTACAGAATCTATCTGCAACTGTGTATTGAGAAGCACTAGTTTTAGCACCGCCAGAAATAATTAATGGGGTTCTTGATTCATCAATTAAAATTGAGTCAGCTTCATCGACGATACAGAAGTTAAGACCACGTAAAACTCTACGGCTCATTTCAGTAGCCATATTATCTCTTAAGTAATCGAAACCTAATTCTGAGTTAGTTGTATATGTGATATCACATAAGTATGCTAAACGTTTTTCTTCATTAGATTTAGCTCTAGCGTTAACACCAACTGTTAAACCTAACCATGTATAAATTTGACCCATCCACTCAGCATCACGTTGGCTTAAGTATTCGTTAACAGTAATAACGTGAACGCCTTTTCCTGATAATGCGTTTAAGTAAACTGCCATAGTACATGTTAAAGTTTTACCTTCACCAGTTCTCATTTCAGCAACGTCGCCAGCATGCATAACTAATGAACCAATAATTTGAACCTTATAAGGGAATTGGCCGATTGTTCTTTTTGCAGCTTCTCTAGCAACAGCGAAAGCTTCATACTTAATGTCATCTAATGACTTGCCGTTTGCTAATAATTCTCTAAAGTAAGGAGTTTTAGCTTTTAATTCTTCATCAGATAAAGCTCTCATTTGTTCTTCATAAGAAATAACAATGTCTGCTTCTTTTTGATACTTCTTTAAAGCTCTTTTGTCAAAAAATCCCATAATAAATCACCTATTTAATGCCTTTCTTTTATAAAAGAATGCCAATCATTCGCTTTAATATCTTAACATTCATACACTTTTATGTCTAATACAATTTAATTGCATTAGAACAATCCTTTAATTTTCCTCTAGAGTCGTTTTGCATAACACAAGCACCTTTATATCCTTAATTCCTCTACTTTTTAACAACGAAATCATTGTTTGTATTGTTGCTCCTGTAGTGTAAATATCATCAACAAGCAATACTCTCTTGGGCAAAGAAACATTTTCGTTCAATTTGATATACTTTGAGATGTTCTTTCGGGACTTTGAATTGTGTTCTGCTTGTTTGAACTTGTAAGTTTTCTCAAATGCTTCGGCCATTTTTAATCTCAGTGGTTTAAATATCTCTACCACATGATTAAATCCCCTGGTTTCATTATCTTCTTGATAACTTGGAGCGGGAATCATAGTGTAACCCATATACTCAAAGGACAATTCGTTTTTATACATGTCTATAAAGACCTTTCCTAGTTCATAATCGAAACATCCTTTAAATTTATAAATGAGATCTCTCATAAACTCATCATAGTTAAAAATTGAAAGTCCCTTTATCCCTTCTGTTTTAAATCTGATAAATTTTGGTTTAAATCTCTTCATACATTTTTCACAAATTAAGGCTTTATGTGTATATGTATATAAAGATTTAGGTCTAAATTTCCTAAAACATAGCTTACAAGTTTCCATTGGAGTTTCTAATATCGTCAATGCATTCTTCAATCTCTTTAGTCGAATTTTTCGCAAGGAAAATCACCCTCCCTTCTGGTGCATCTTTCTTTCTGCCTGCTCTACCAGCAATCTGGATCAAAGAATAACGATCATAAATTGAGTTATCCGCCATATAAACAATAACTTGCAGATCTTTTACCGTTACCCCTCTTTCCAAAACTGCAGTTGTTACAAGATATGAGTATTTTTTGTCTTTGAAGTCATTAATAATGATTTGTCGTTTATCGCGTTTTGAATGGACAAAGTTACCACCCTTTATCAAAGGACTTAAAAATCTGAACATCATCTCACAAGAAGATATTGTCGGGCAGAATATGAAAGCTTGCTTATTTTTACTTACTATTTCTTTTAAAATATTTGTTAATATGTAGGGTAATTTTACACTATTGTCGAGAATGACTTCAGGAACAGGTAAAGGATGAGTATGAAAACGCTTATATAGTTCTAAAACTTGTGTCCCGTCTCTTTTAATCTGCCTAAATAATTCAGGTGTGATTGTAGCCGACATCAAAATGTACTTACCCTTTAAGCACCGATCGAAAAATTTATGGAGAATAGGATTTCCTTGATATGGAAATGCATCCACTTCGTCCATTATTAGCAAATCAAAGTATTTCTCATACCTAAATAATTGGTGAGTAGTTAGACAAACCAAATCACCATCCAATTTATCGTGATATCCTCCGCAAACAAGCGTTATTTTGTTCCATTTAAAGAGTTTTTTGAATCGTTCCCATAATTCTATCACTACATCGCGTCTTGGAACCGCAAAACCCACTTTATCACCACATTGAATCGCGTATGATATGGCACTTAATACGATTTCAGTCTTTCCAGAACCACAAACTGCATGGATAAACGAGTTTAAACCTCTCTTATAATTCATAACTAAGGAATTAGAAAGACCTTCTTGTTCCTTAGAAAGTCCATACTCTATAAATATTTTCGCTTTCTCAGGTGTTTTATATCTATCGTCTGCATCTTCACCACGAAATTGGATACATTTACGGCAATATGGCTTACCATTTTTGTAACCAATATATCTAGGATCTCTGTTTCCGCATAACGGACAAATAAAAAAATCACCCATACTTATTTAAGGGCGACTTTTTTGAATTTTTTACAAAATTTCTTAAATTTTTTCAATTTTAGCTACACGTTGTTCGTGTCTGCCACCTTCAAAAGACGAATCTTTAAAGATATTAATTCTCTTTACAATATCTTCAACAGACATGAACTTAGCACCGAAAGAGATGATGTTAGCGTTGTTGTGTTGCTTGATTAATGCAGCAACTTCATCGTTGTATGCAAGGCCACATCTAATGCCTTTTACTCTATTAGCAGCCATTGAAATGCCTTCACCCGAGCTGCAAATAAGAACACCGAAGTCAACTTCATAACTAAGCACTTTTTCAGCAACAGCTACTGATAAATCAGGATAATCACATCTATCTTTGCTATAACATCCGCAGTCCACGACTTCATAGCCTTGTTTTTCTAATTCTTTTACTACTTCGACCTTTGCTTCATATCCAGCATGGTCATTACCGATTGCAATCTTCATTATTTCAATGCCTCCTCAATCTCTTCTTTAGTTATTTTACCTTGTCTAATCACATGAACGCCATCATCAATTTTAATAATTGTTGATGCCATATCATTTGAAGCGTTTCCTTCAATAACTACATCTAATTCGTTTCCAAAGACTTCATGTACTTCTTGAGAAGTCAAAGCTGGCTTCTCCCCACTTCTATTTGCGCTTGGAGCGAGAATTGGTTTTCCAAATTCATTAATTACTTCAGTAATTGTTTCTAAATCAGGGACTCTTATACCAACATATTCGCTTCCTAAGGTAACCCATTCAGGTAAATCTTTCTTTTTTAACAAAATAGTTAGTGGACCTGGTAAGAATTTATCTATAATTTTTTGTTCATCTAATGATATATGGGCATATTTTGAAATTTCTGCCCTATTTCCTAGCATTAATGAATAAGGCTTATTTTCTGGTCTACCTTTAATCTTATTAAGTCTTTCAAAAGCCTCTTTATCATCGTATGCTACGCCTAAACCCATTACTGTTTCAGTTGGGAAAGCAATAACACCATGATTTTTAAGTGCATCAGCTGCTTTAGAAACTACTTCAGTATCTGAACTAATAATCATAAATCTCCATTTACCATCCATATCTTTTATAAAATCTAATCGGTCTTCTGGCAAATATTTTCTTGCTATCACTTCAAGTGAATCTTTCATATCTTCACCTATTTCAAAAGCCAATAAATGCTTTTTGTTCAATAATTTATCAGCGGTTTTTAATACATATTCATAAAAATATGTGTCTGGATCCGAAATCAAAGCTAAATGTGGTTCAAATCGCCATGTGCGGCCATCAATCGTACTTGAATCCTTAATATATGGAGGGTTACAAACTATACAATCAAACTTAAGTCCTTGTTCTATAAAAGGATCTGTAATGTTTCCTTTCAAGAAAGTGACGTTTGCATTTAGAGTAAAAGTATTCTTTTTGGCTACTTCCAACGCGCCTTCTGAAATGTCCGATGCAAATACAATTTTTAAACTACATTTCTCTACTAATGATACAGCAATGCATCCAGAACCAGTGCATATATCTGCTACTGTAGATGTCCCTGGATCAAAACCCATTGCCTTGAAATACTTTGAGAAGTAATCAACTAACTCTTCTGTCTCTTGTCGAGGAATTAGTACATTCTCGTTTACATACAAGTAATTTCCGCAAAAGTATGCTTCATTTGTTATGTATTCAAGCATCTCTCCGTTTAATACTCTATTGATAGTTGAATCAGTATCCTCTTCATACTTAAATTCATCATCAAAATGAAAAATGAACTCATTTTCATCTTTCAAACCAGCATATTTGCATATTAAATGAACAAATTGAGGTTTAGATATCCTATCCGATTCCTCAATTTGCTTAATCTTTTTAAAGTAATATTCTCTTATTGATGGCATTATTGTTCGCCAGCCATTTTCATGGATTGATCATAGTGAATTAAAGCGTTGATGACTTCGTCTAATTCGCCTTCAATAATTCTATCGAGCTTTTGGATTGTGAAACCAATTCTATGGTCTGTAACACGGTTTTGTGGATAGTTATAAGTTCTGATTTTTTCACTTCTTTCACCAGTACCAACTTTTAACCTTCTCTCATTACCAATTGCTTCTTGTTGTTCTGCTAATTTGTTAGCGTACATTTTTGCACGAAGCATTTGCATAGCGATTTCTCTATTTTGGATTTGTGACTTCTCAGTTTGACATGCAACAACTGTACCAGTAGGGATGTGAGTAATTCTAACAGCTGATTCAGTTTTGTTAACGTTTTGACCGCCAGCACCTTGTGAGTGATATGTATCAACTTGTAAGTCATTAGGATTGATTTCAATATCGATTTCTTCTGCTTCAGGCATAACTAATACTGTTGCAGTTGAAGTATGAATACGTCCGCTTGCTTCGGTAGCAGGGACTCTTTGAACTCTGTGAGCACCACTTTCGAATTTTAACTTTGAGAAAACTTTATCACCGGAAACTTTGAACGAAATTGTAGAGAAACCACCAGCTTCTGATGGAGTTTCATCTAAAATTTGGATTTTCCAATTTTGAGTTTCAGCATATCTTGTATACATTCTGAAAAGATCACCAGCAAAGATGTTAGCTTCGTCGCCACCAACAGCACCTCTAACTTCAACGATAATGTTTTTATCATCGTTAGGGTCTTTTGGTAATAATAATTCTTTTAATACAGCAGTAATTTCTTCAATAGAAGCTTCTAATGATTTAATTTCTTCTTTACCCATTTCTGCTAATTCTGGATCTGAATCTCCAGCCATTTCTTTAGCGCCTTCAAGGTCTTCAACCATCTTTTTATATTTGACGAAAGCTTCGACTTGTGGGTCTAAATTAGCTCTTTCTTTAGACATTTCTCTGAAATGTTTAATATCTTTAACACAGTCTTCTGTTGCTAATTCTGCATCAATTTCTGCAAGACGCTTTTCAGCAACAACTAATCTTTGATACATGCTGTCTTCCATAACGTTCTCCTAAACCTGAAGTATTTTAACATATAGTATTTAAAATTAATAGATTTTAACTATCTCGGCAAAACATTATTAGTGTATAATGATTTCGACAATTATGGCATACAAAGCGTTATACAGAACATATCGTCCTTCTACATTTGATGAAGTTGCTGGACAACAACATATTGTTAAGACATTAAAAAATGCATTAACAACAGGTAAGATTGCCCACGCATATCTTTTTGCTGGTCCACGTGGTACTGGTAAAACTACAATGGCTAAATTATTAGCCAAGGCTTTAAACTGTGAAGAAGGAATTGGTTGCCAATGCAATCATTGTAAAAACTGTCAATCAATTATCGATGGCACTCACCCAGATGTTCTTGAATTAGATGCTGCTAGTAATAATGGCGTTGAGAACATTCGTGAACTCATTGATAACGTTAAATACGGAACAATCTTAGGTAAATATAAGATTTATATTATCGACGAAGTTCATATGTTATCAGCAGGTGCATTTAATGCTTTATTAAAAACATTAGAAGAACCACCAGAAAATGTAATATTCATTCTTGCTACAACAGAACCTCACAAGATTCTTCCAACAATCCTTTCTAGATGTCAAAGATATGACTTCACAAAAGTCAGTGATGTTGACACTAAAGAGAGGATTAAAACTATTCTTGAAAGTGAAAAAATCGCATATAACGACGATGCAGTTAATTTAATCATCAAATTAGCTGATGGCGGTATGCGTGATGCCTTATCAATTCTCGATCAAGTCCTCGCATATAGCGGAAACAAACTTGAACAAAAGGACATTTTAGAGATATTTGCATTGGAATCTAAAGACGAAAAAATCGCATTAATTAAATCTATTTTTACTAAGGACGTTAATGACGTCTTAAATAGATTAAATAGATATATTGAAAAAGGCAGTGACCTTAAGAGATTAACAGACGATCTCTTATTAATGTTAAAGGATATATTGATTTATCAAACTTCTAAGAACTCAACATATCTTCAATCATTAAGAGAGGATGAATGTGCTGAATTCTTATCGGTTGTAACTGAACGAGATTTATTAAGCATGATTGATGCCTTAATGGGTGCTACTAAAGACTATAGAGGCGTAACTTCTATCGCTCCAGTCTTTGAAATCACATTACTTAAATTAATCACTATTACAAGCGAAGGCTCTTCTCAACCTATTCAAGTTGCACCTAAGCAACCAAGTGTTGCAAGACCCGTTGTTGAACCTATTAAACCTGTTCAACCTCAAGTCCAAGAGGTCAGACCAGCGCCAACTCCTGCCCCTACTCCTATACCAGTTCCAAAACCAGTTGAAGCTCCTGTTGTAGAAGCTCCAAAAACTGAACCAAAACCTGAAGAACCAAAGGTTATGATATCTGATAGAGTTCTTCAAATTAAAAATAAGATTGTTGATGACCATTACTCAATTGATAACGAAGAATTGTTAAAAATGATTGTTATCAGTAAGAAAGAAATCAAAAACTCGCTTATGGAAAACTGGGCATCTATTAAAAGACTCACCGCTCATCCTACATTAAGCAAAGCAGCAATCTTATTGATTGATGGCCATCCATTAGTAGCTAGTGACAAGTTCGTCATCATTGAATATGGTATGAACTCATTAGTGGAAAAAGCTAATAAGGTTGAAAACCAATTAGCAATTCAAAATGTTTTACAAACTGTCTTCAATAGAAGATTGTTCGTCTACGCAGTAAATAGAAGCCAATCTGTTGATGTACAAGTTTTGTATAAACACAAATATCAAGTTAGTCAATTGCCTAAGGCAAATACAATAACATTCGAATACGACGGAGAATAAAAATATGAATTTACAACAAATGATGATTCAAGCACAAAGAGTTAAGAGAGAATTAGACAAAGCACTCAAAGAATTACATGGCCAAGAATTCTCAATTACTAAAAACGGTGCTGTTACTATCAAAATGTTAGGCGATAGAACAGTAACTTCTATTGAAGTTGATGAAGATGCATTCGACAAAGAGAATAGAGAAATGGTCCAAGAATTAATCGTTCTCGGAATCAATGACTTAGCAAAAGACATCGCTGCTAAAGAAGAAGCAATCAACGAACGTATCACAGGCACAAAAGGTGGCCTCGGATTCTAAAAATGAAAGAACTCAAGTCTTTAACAAGATTAGAAGAATCATTCAATAAGCTACCATCCATAGGCAAACGAACAGCTGAAAGATTAGCTTATTCTGTTTTAGACATGTCCGAAGAAGATGTCGAAGAATTTTGTGATTCATTAAAATCTATAAAGACTCAAATTCATCGTTGCCCAATCTGTGGAGCATACACAGAAAGCGACGTATGTGACATATGTTCAAACCCATCTAGAGATCAACACACACTTTTAGTTGTCTCTTATCCAAAAGACGTAATTTCTTTTGAAAACATGGAATCATATAACGGTTTATACCATGTTTTAGGAGGAATTATCTCTGTTCAAAATGGTAAATCAATTGACGATTTAAATATTGGCGGATTAATTGAACGCTTAAAAACTGGAACAATTAATGAAGTTATTATCGCTACAAACCCAACTATTGAAGGCGAAACAACTGCAATTTATTTATCAAAGGTTCTTAAAGATTATGTTGCCAACATTACTCGTCTCGCATACGGATTACAAATGGGCGCAACACTCGATTATACTGACTCATTAACTTTAGCCAAAGCTATTGAGGGCAGACGCAAATTATAGGAGAAAAATATGTTTATCACATTAGAAGGTCCAGAAGGATCAGGCAAAACAACTGCCGTTAATACTGCTGTAAAAGAATTAGAAAAACTTGGTTATAGTATCGTTAGAACTAGAGAACCAGGTGGAACTGATATTGCTGAACAAATCAGAAATGTCATCTTAGATAAAAACAACACTGCTATGGATTCTAGAACCGAAGCATTGCTTTATGCTGCGAGCAGAAGACAACACTTAGTAGAGAAGGTTTGGCCTGCTGTAAAAGAAGGTAAAATCGTTATATGTGATAGGTATTTAGACTCTTCGCTAGCTTATCAAGGCGGCGCAAGAGGCCTTGGAATCGACAATATTTTAAATATCAATATGTTCGCTACAGAAGGTACTTTCCCTGACTTAACATTACTTTTTGATATCGAACCAGAAGTAGGATTAGCAAGAATTGCCGCTAATGCAAATAGAGAAGTTAATAGATTAGACTTAGAAAAGTTAGACTTCCACAATAAAGTTAGAAACACTTTCCTTGAATTAGCAAAGAGATATCCAGACAGATTTGTTATTATTGACGCAAGCAAATCTCAAGAAGAAGTTGCAAAAGCAACATTAGACACAATTCTCTCTAGATTATGCAAGTAGAGAATTATTTAAAGACATATCAACCAATAATTTATAGAACATTTACTAACGCATTAGAAAATGATCACCTTTCTCATGCTTATTTATTGTCTGGGCAACCAGGTACACCTCTTTTAGAGACAGCAAAATTTCTAGCAAAATCTATTTTGTGTGATTGTCCTGACCCACTTGCTTGTAATAATTGCATTACTTGCCTAAGAATCGATGACGAAAATTATCCCGATTTCTTTGTTTTCGATGGTTCAAAGGAAACTATTAAGAAAGATGCAGTAAACACAATTGAATCTTCCTTCGAAATGAAAGCGTTTGAAGCAAAGGGAATTAGAATCTATATTCTTCATTTAATTGAGAATATGACAATTGAAGCAGTTAATGCGATTTTAAAATTCTTGGAAGAGCCAGGAAGTAAAATCTACGCCTTCCTAACCACAAATAATGAAAGTGCAATCTTGCCAACTATCATCTCAAGATGCCAAATGATGAGACTAAAACTCATCGATAGATCTAAGGTTATTGAAGACGCAATCAACCTTGGAGTTGAGGAGATTGATGCTGAATTTTTATCATATCTATTCAATGATGGCGAGTTAATTAGAGATAAGATGGACGACGAAGACTTTGTTTCCTCATACAAAGAAACCAAAAACTGTGTCGATATTTTCTTGGAATTATTATCAAACAAAAACAATAACGCACTCATCTATCAAACTGATAAAAAGATTGTCCCAAGTTTAAAAGGCAAAGAAGACGTTAGATTTTTCGTAGATTTCTTAGTTGAGATCTTCCAAGATTTATTGTCAATTAAACATGGTAATGCACCATATTTAAAGAAGTATGATACAATACTTACGCAATTAGCTAATGATTTATCAAACATTGATGATAAATTATTAAGAATTTTAAAGCATAGAAGCATGGTTAACTTAAATGTTAATTCTGCCCTTCTTGTCGATCACTTAATTAACGAAATAGTAAAGGAGTAGAAAATGGAAAATAAATTTTTAGAACCAAAAATCGATAATTCCGTCTATTCTCACTACATTGGAATTAAATTCACAAATTCTTCACGTGCTTATTTCTTTGGTTACAAAGATTTAGATTTAGCTATAGATGATAAGGTCGTAGTTAGTACTGTTAGAGGTACTGAGCTTGGTTTTGTCGCAACAAGACCTTTCGAAATCGAAAATTATTCATCCGAAATAGGATTGAAACCTATTTTAAGAAAAGCTAATGATATTGACGTAAAATGTCATGAAATTAATGTTAAAGACGCTGCTTTTGCAATCGAAATTTGTAGAGCAGAAGTCGAAAAACTTAAACTCGATATGACATTAGTTTCTTGTGAATATACTTTGGATAAATCTAAAGTAATCTTCTCATATGTAGCTGATGCAAGAGTAGATTTCAGAGAATTATTAAAAGTATTAGCAGTTAAATTACACACTAGAATTGAATTAAGACAAATCGGTCCAAGAGATAAATCTAAATTAGTAGGTGGTATTGGTTCGTGTGGTCTTACATTATGTTGCTCTACATTCTTAAATGAATTTGATGGTATCTCTATTCAAAGAGCAAAGAATCAAATGTTAGCAATCAACATTCCTAAGTTAAGCGGACACTGTGGCAAACTCATCTGTTGCTTAAAATATGAAGACGATGCATATGTTGAAGCTAGACAACGTTTCCCAGATTTAGGCACTAAAGTCTTTATCGACAAAATTGAATATACTGTTACAAACATCAACATTATTTCTAATGTTATTAAAGTAGAAAATGCTGAAGACGTTAAATTCTTACCAAAGAAAGAGTTCATCGAACAAACTCATTGGAAGAGAAAAACTGATAACAACCCACAAAAGAAAAATGAAAAGAAGTAAAAGCTTTGACGGCAATAACGTTCTTTATTTAGTCGCAACTCCTATTGGTAATTTAGGAGAATTTTCAGAACGCGCTCTTAACATTATTAAAGAAGTAGACGTTATTGGATGTGAAGACACTAGAAACACTCAAAAATTATTAAGTTTTTATGGCATTAAAAAAGAATTATGCAGTTTAAGAGAACATAACGAAAGCATGAGCTCCGATTATTTAATCGAACGTCTCTTAAAAGGTGATAAGGTAGCATATGTTAGTGATGCAGGCTATCCATGTATCTCTGATCCAGGAAATATTCTTGCTAAAAAAGCTATTGAAGCTGGGATTAGTGTTTCAACAATCTGCGGAAGCTCTGCGTTCTTAAACGCTTTAGTATCATCTGGACTTCCAACTAGCCAATTCTCTTTCTATGGATTTATTTCTCCAAAAGATAATGAAGCGACAATAGAATTAGAGACTTTAAAAAATAGAAAAGAAACACTCATTTTTTACGAAAGCCCCCATCGTATACAAAGAACAATCAAAATTTTCGCTAAAGTTTTCGGAAATAGAAATGCTGTAATTGGAAGAGAGTTAACAAAGATAAACGAGGAATTTATCAGAGGCACACTCGAAGAATTATCCATTATTAATCCTGAAACATTAAAAGGTGAAATGGTTGTAATCATCGAAGGTAACACAAACGAAGTAGAAGTTACTGACGAAGATATCAAAAAACGTTTAAACGAACTTAAAGCTTTAGGCGTAGATAAAAAAGCATCTATTGAAATCACTAGCCAAGAATTAAAAGTTAATAAAAACAGAATCAAAGACTTAACGATGAAATAGACAATGAAAGTAAGAAAAATTTTAAGTTTTTCTTATTTTTTATTGTTTTTTTCTTTCGTTTTTTTTAATATATTTGGCGGCCTAATAAGGAGGTTTTATATATGAATATAAGAAACATTGCGATTATTGCTCACGTCGATCATGGTAAGACCACCTTGGTCAATGAATTACTTAAAACTGGCGGCGCATTCAGAGATAACGAAGAAATCACTGATAGAGTAATGGATAATAACGATATCGAAAAAGAAAGAGGTATCACAATCCTTGCTAAAACAACTTCAGTTTTCTATAAAGACACAAAAATTAATATTTTAGATACTCCAGGTCACGCTGACTTTGGTGGAGAAGTCGAAAGAATCATGAACATGGTTGATGGTTGCTTACTCTTAGTCGATGCTTTCGAAGGAACTATGCCTCAAACACGTTTCGTTTTAAAGAAAGCTCTTCAAGCACACGTTAAACCAATCGTTTGTATCAATAAAGTTGATAGACCTAACATCAATATCGAAAGAACTCTTGATGAAGTTCTCGAATTATTTATCGAATTAGGAGCTCCAGATGACTTCCTTGAATTCCCTGTAGTCTTCACTTCAGCATTAAAAGGCACATCATCATTACAAGCTAATCCAGATACTCAAGTTCCTGGTATGGATTGCGTCTTAGATATGCTTATTAAAGAAGTAGACGAACCAAAAGTAACTGTCGATGGATCATTACAATTACAAGTTTCATTATTAGACTATAACGACTTCGTTGGTAGAATCGGTATTGGTACTATCAAAAGAGGTACAATCCACGTTAACGATACAGTAACAGTCTCAAGATTAGATGGAACAACAACTAATTTCAGAGTTATGAAGTTATTTGGTTTCCAAGGTCTCAAAAGAGTTGAAGTTAGCTCAGCTTCTGCAGGTGAAATCGTTGCAGTTGCAGGTTTAGCAGACATTAACGTTGGTGAAACAATCTGTGAGTTTAATAAACCAGACCCACTTCCATTAATTAAACTTGATGAACCAACACTTCAAATGACTTTCGGTACTAACTCATCTCCATTTGCCGGACAAGATGGTAAGTTCTTAACTGCAAGACACATCCAAGATAGACTCTATAGAGAAACTCAAAGAGACGTCGCTCTTAAAGTTAAGAGATTAGAAAATAAAGAAGCATGGGTTGTCTCAGGTAGAGGCGAATTACACCTCGGTATCTTAATTGAAAACATGAGACGTGAAGGTTTCGAACTCGAAGTTAGTAAACCACAAGTCATCATTAAAGAAATCGATGGCGTTAAATGTGAACCATACGAAGATTTATTAATCGATGTTCCAAATGATTACGTTGGTGATATCATGACAACTCTTGGTACAAGAAACGCTGAATTAATAAATATGGATACTCGTGAAACAACCATTTTAAGCTATGTAATTCCTTCAAGAGGATTATTAGGTTTCACAAGTAACTTCATGACTCTTACAAAAGGTTATGGCATTATTAACCACACATTCAAGGAATACCGTCCAATGATGAGTGGTCAAATTGGCGAAAGATCAGTTGGTGTTCTTGTCGCAACTGAATCAGGACAAGCTACTCCATACGCAATTCAACACGTTGAAGAAAGAGGAACAATGTTCATTCTTCCAGGCGACCAAGTCTATGAAGGAATGGTTATCGGCGAAAATAAATACGATATCGACTTAGCAGTCAATGCTGTTCTTAAGAAAGAATTAACTAACATGCGTTCTTCAAATAAGGACAATACAGTCGTTCTTAAAACTCCAAGAAGAATGTCATTAGAAGCTTGCTTAGACTACATCAACACTGATGAATTAGTTGAAATTACACCGGCAACATTCAGAATTAGAAAGAAAATCTTAAATACTGTTGAACGTAAGAAATACGATTCACACGTTAAAAGAGGCGACATCGTTCAATAGAAAATTAAAAGAAGCAATCACGACGATTGCTTCTTTATTTATTTTGAATAAGGAATTATTCTGAAACTTTTTTAGCGTGTAAGACGTTGTAAAGGACTGCAGCACAAGCAGCACCTGCCATAGGTCCAACGATGAACATCCAAACTTGAGCTAATGCGTCAGCTTTGCCACCGAAGATAGCGTTACCAACTGCAGTAGCAATACTTCTTGCAGGGTTAACTGATGTACCTGTTAAGCCAATGCCTAATAAGTGGACAAGAATTAATGTAACACCGATGATGACACCAGCATATTTACCAGCACTGTTTTTGCCATCTGTAACGTTTAAAATAACGTATACGAATACACATGTTAAAACGATTTCTGTTAATAATGATGCGATAATAGCACCAGCAGTTAAATCACCACCAATAACAAAGTTACTTGCAGCAGTAGCGTAATTGATTTCAGCAGGTAAAACTGAACCAACAACATTAGTAACACCAGCCATTTTCATAATACCGAAAACAGCGATAGCACCAACGATACCACCGACTAATTGACCAACGATGTAACCACAGAAATCTTTAACAGACATTCTCTTTGTCATTAAGCAGCCTAATGAAACAGCTGGGTTAATGTGACATCCAGAAATTTCACCAACAGAATAAGCCATAGCAAAGATAACAAAACCGAATGCTAATGATGTAGGTACTAAACTACCACCTGTTAAAGCTGCAACACCACAAGCAAAGAAAACTAATACGAAAGTTCCGATAGCTTCAGCAATGTATGCTTTAATGTTTTTCATACTCCATCCTCCTTTCCTAAAAATTATTTGAGATCAACATCATCGAATGCTTTAGAAGCAACCTTTTGTTGATCAACGAATTCTTGTGCTTTTTTCTTATCTGAAGCGCTAACTCTTCCGAGTTTTTCTTCCTCACGATAATTGAGAACGACTTGATCGAATGGAATGTTGACATTATTCTTATCGAATAAAATCTTAATAGCTCTATTTAAATCTCTTTGAGTTTGATATAAATCTTCTTCTTTAACTTGAGCGATGATTCTAATAACAACTGAAGATGCACCTAATTCTGCAACACCTTTATAGTAAGGACCTTTAACAATTGCAGGTAAGTCATTCTTAATTTGTGGGAATGCTTCAGCCAAGATTTTTTCAACTCTTTCGATTGATTCGTTATATTCAATACCGACATCGCAGATAGCAACTGATAAATCTTGTGTGTTGTTAATAATGTTAGAAATTGAAGAGTTGTTAATAACGTTAATGTTACCAGCAGCATCTTCGATTCTAGTTCTTCTTAAACCGATTTGTTGAACTGTACCTCTCCAACCATTAACAACAACAACATCACCAACCTTGATATCACCTTCAAATAACATGAAGATACCAGCAACGATATCACTTACCATTTGTTGACATCCAAGAGAAATAACTAATGTTAAGACTCCAGCACCAGTAACAATAGCAGTTGTATCAATTCCCCATGCAGCTAATGTTAATAAGAGGATAAATACTAAAGCTAAGTATTTAGCGATGTTACCAATTAATAACAATGAAGTTTTTGCTGTGTTGTTATTAATTTTTGTACCTAATACAGCAACCCACTTACCTGCTTGGTTAACTAACCAACATGCAAGTACGATAACTGCAGTTTTCACGAATCTTACTGATGTTTCTGTAGCAACTTCTTCTTCGTAGATGTTGTAGAAGAATGAATCTGCAGCGAAGATTGATTTTCTTGCTGCTACGATAACTAAGAAAGCAATAATGATTACGTAGATGGCGATGAATATAATGTTACTCACCAACTTTGATTTTGATTTCTTTTCCATACCATAACTCCTTATAGATTGATATCTGTTACGACTTTTCTTGCTTCTGTTTCCCCTTCTACAGAATAAGAAACAACAAGTTTACATTTTGAAGATTTCATATCAACAACTGAAATTCTGTGTTGATCATGTGCATTTGTGTCATCTAACTCTACGCAATTTGACACATTGCCTTTGTCATCTTCGATATATGCAGTGAAGTTTCTGAAAACTCCATAGTCGTCATAATAAACAAGGTTAAAGTAATAATAACCATCGATACCACAGTGGCATTCGCCTTGAATTTCTTTAAATTCGCTCTCAGCGTGGTAGAACTGAACAGCGTAATTATCAAATGTTCTTTCAACACTTAATCCAACTTTTCCAGTTAATGTTAAGTTGAAAGTTACATGAGTATTTTTATCATTGATTCTTGAATTAACACTATCAAGCATATCTGTTGTAAAAACAATTTCACCAGAGATAACACCGTCTTCAGAGTTAAGTGCTTGTTCGCTTAAATCAATTACTTCGATTTCTTTATTTCCGTCTTTGAAATGTAAGAATAAAGATTCTTTGTCGGACATGTCTTTTACATTAATTGCGTATGTAATATGTCCATCTTGATATGAAGCTTCACCAAATTCTGCTGACATGCTGACATTAATTAATGTAGTAACACCGAATGCAGCTGCAGCACCTGCTGTGACAAATGAGCCGGTTAAAATCTTCATTAATTTAGCTCTATTTAATTGAGCAGATTGACGCTTTTCTTCTGCGGCACGATTATCCTCTGAAGCAAAATAGTTTTCTCCTACTGGAGTTACTTCAGAATATCTTTCGTACTCGTTAATTCTCTTGGTTTCATTATAGGAAACTGCTTCAGAAGAGATTTGATTTTTTATATCACTCATAATCTAACAATAGTCTCCTTTCTTTTCTTAGCGATCTTTAAGAATGCTAACGCACCAAAAGAAACAGCAGCAGATCCACCTAAAACAGAGATTACAACGATTTCTGTACTAGTTAATCCTTCTGATAAGTCCAATTTTTTCTTTTGTAATGATGTATTAGTAATTGCTGCATCAGTTAATTCTTGTAGAGTAATGTTGTATGAATTAGTGAAACCATATGACTCAGCAGCATCACCTAATGCCCAGCAATAGAAAATGTTTTTATATGTTGTTTTGAAACTTTCGAATTCGGCATCAGTTTCCCCGATGTATAAAGATGAATAATCTTCGAAAGTAAGTAAGTTGTTGGAATATTTCTCATTTAAAATTGAGTTGCATTTTTGTCTCATAATTTCGACAACAAAAATTTCGAACTCTTCAAGATCTTCGCAGATTGCCTTTTGAGCATCGTATTCTTCTTTTAAATCTTCTAAAGCTTTTCCACTTAATGAAGAAGACAACTCACTATATGAGGCATCTAAATTTGCGATTGTCTGTTCTTGCATATTAATTAAGATAGCTTTGTATGCGTTGTCAGCAAATTCTAAATCAGCTGCTTGTTTGTCGAAACTTCTAAATGATTTAACTGAGATGATATCAATATAATCGTTAACAGCAGCTGAGACTTTTTCCATAGAACATTGTCTAACTAATGATGCAGCATCTGTCATTTTGCCAACCGTATCGTCAATAAATTCGCCGACCTTTTTATAAACATCAGCGCCTTCTGTATAGTCGATACCACCAGTAGACTCATTAGCTTTGTTAACTGCGGATTGAGGATTCGACTTATTTGGATCAGTAATTTTTCCTAAAATTAAATCAAACTGCATTTGATAGAATCTTGCTAACTTATCGCCGATATCGATTGTTATATTTTCTGGAAGTTTTTCTACAATCTTCTCAGCTTCTTCAACAACATTATCCAATTTAGCACCAGCAATAACAGCACTTTCAGTAGCAGCTACAACTGTTTCAATATACTCTTTTTTTGTTTCTTCAGTGATGCCTGTTAAGTTAGCGATGATTTCAAATGTTTGGTTAACTTCTTCCGCAACCTCTAAAAGAGTTTCTTCTTTAATAGATTCGATAGCTTCTTCAATTGGAGTTGGATCTGTAACTGGTTCGTCTGGATCTTTTTCAGTATTAATACCAATAATGTCACTAACGACATCCTTAGAAGCCTCAGGAGTTAATTTATTAATAACGATTTCTTCATCAATAAGTCCACAACAAGACCACTCAAAATGACCTTTACCATCGTGTTCAGTGGTTGCAGCAACATCAACAACTAATTTTCTAACACCTTCGTGGTTACTATCGTCATATTCAAATTCACCTGGTGCTTCTATAACATCACCACAAACTGTACATACAAGATGGCCACCTGCTGGAGTTATACATGTAGCCTCACCAATTTGTTCAAAACTGTATGAGTGGCCAGCAACTTCGCCTTCTTTAGTTTCAGTTTCACCACATTGATTACATGTTCTTTCTGAAATAGATTTAGTAATACAATTGCCTTCTTGAGTTATAACCCATTCACCCCATTCGTGATTATTTGGGTCTAAAGGAGAATCTTCTACCTTAGTCTCATCACAATTCTTACAAATATATTCGATTGCGCCGCCTTCAACACAAGTTCCTGTTATTTCATCATTTTTTATCCATTCATGGTCAATCATAGGGATTTCATCTTGCTCAGAATATCCACAATAAAGACATATTCTTTCTTTAATTCCCACTTCTTGGCAACTAGCAGGAACAGTTATTTCCCATTCGCCAAAACTATGAGCATCTGGAATAGGATTTGTAGCCTCTGTTTTTTCTTCGCCACATGATCTACATTTATAAACTTCAGTTCCACCTTCAGTACATGTTGGGTTTGATGAAACCATGTACATCTGCCAATCGTGGTCAGACATAGGGATTTCTTCTGTATCCATAGCGTTACATTGTAAACAAATTCTTTGTCTAGTACCTGTTTCACTACATGTTGAGTTTTTTACAATTTCCCATTCACCCCAGTTATGTGGAAGGGTTGGTATTTCTGCTGTTTCTCTCTCGCCACAAACTGTACAAACTCTAACTTTGAAACCTTCTTTATCACAAGCAGCTTCTTCTCCAATTTCCCAATCACCAAACTCATGGTCTTTAGGATTTACACTTGTAGTCTCTTCGTGTAAACAAATAGAACATCTATAAACCTCTGTTCCACCAGAAAGACAATTTGTCACCTCACTATAAATTAATTCCATATTGTGTGACAACTGAGGAATTTCTTGGGTTTCAATATCACCACATCTATCACAAATCCTTACTTGTGTACCTGGATGTTCACAAGTGGATTCTTCATTAATTTCCCATTCGCCAAATTCATGACTCTCGAAAGCAGGTCTATATTCACTATATGTTTCGCCACAACGGGAACATCTATAATCATAAATACCGCCTTCTAAACAATTTGGAATAGGATCGTTTGTTATATACCAATCGTGATCTTCGAAATGAGGAATAACTGCTGTTTCCTTTTCTTGGCACATTAAACATGTTCTTTCTTTCAGTCCATCTTCTGTACAGGTTTCTGGATTAACAATTTTCCACTCACTCCAATCATGCTCTCTTGCAGGGGTTTCAATTTCTTCACTTAAATTACAGACTGAACAAGTACGTTTTTGCAAACCTGGTAATCCGCATTCGTCAGAAATAATTTCAGTTTCCCAGCAATGGTTTTCTTCGTATGTTACTTCTGAAAGTATGCTGTATCTTTGGTCGTAATCTATGTATGTACCTACCGTAGTTTGCATATAGCAATTGGTATCATATTGATAATTAGATAATTCTTGCCCATAAGCAGAATAAAGATTAAAAGATATTGAAGGATTTCCTCCATCAAACATAACCTCATTTAAACGATATCCATCTGCAGGATATTCGGTAGTGTATGAATTATTGAAGTAAGCTCCGTATGTATAAGTACTTCCGCTAGCAAAATTTTGTTGAAAATCAATAGCTGTAACGGCATCTGATGTCATATCCACGTTTGCAGTAAAATTAATAAATGAACTTACTGCGCTTTCAGCTACTTCAAGAAACACAAATACAGCGCCCCCATTATTACTTGTTACAGTAATTGGAGAACATCCGGTATCCGAAATTAAAGTGACATCCCCACTAAATTGAAGGTGTGCAAATACAGGTTTATTACTATTATTTATGATATGAATTGCGCTTCTCTCATTTTCTGATGTAGGTTCAACTACGACATTATTAATAAGTGCAAAAAATTCAGTATAGTCATCTGGTCCATCAGTTATGACAATTCTTCCTGACTCGAATGTGTCATCAATGATGATGTTATCTTGGTTAAAAACAGAACGCTCAGCAAAAACACCATTAGTCTTTGGTGTAAGGCCAATAATTCCTAAAGGTAATAACAACGGAAGGAACTTCGCTGCGTTCTTTTTCATACCTAATATTATATTCCTTTTTTAAATAAAAAGGCTTGTTTTATTTACTTTGTTTAAATAATAAATCAAACTCTTTTGGAGTAGGAGCAGTAAACTTCATCTTTTTCCCAGTAATTGGGTGAGTTAAATCAAGTTCATAAGCATGTAAACCTAATCTTTTAATTGGATCTGCAGGTTCTCCATACTTATCATCGCCGATAATATGGTGACCCATTTCACCTAAATGAACACGGATTTGGTTTTTTCTTCCAGTATCGATATTTACGTCTAGAAGTGAGTATGTATCGGTACTTTTCATAACTTTATAGTGTGTAATAGCTAATTGACCATCACCTGGTTTTTTAGAAGAATACATCATGTTTTGTGCGTTTTTCTTTAAGTATGATTTGATAGTTCCAGATGGCTTTTCCATGACACCTTCAACAATAGCGTAATAGCCTCTTTTTGAGACTATGTCGTTCCATTTTTCTTGAAGTGCTTGTTGAATTTTGACGTTTTTAGCAACCATTAAAACACCAGAAGTATCTTCATCTAATCTATGAACAACGAAAACTCTGTTGTGTTTGTCCTTTTGTTGGACATAGTCACTTAACATTCTATATGCGGTGCTACCTTTTTCTTTATCACTAGCAATTGAAAGGAGTCCTGAAGGTTTATTGATTACAATAATTTCATCATCTTCATAGATAATAGGGAGATGGCTTCTTGTTTTCTTTCTTATTGGGCTAGTTGAAATAATAACTGTGTCGCCTGGGTACAATTTAAAATTAAATTGAGTTACAGGAGCACCATCAACAGAGACTCTATGAGAGCCTAATAATGATTTAACTGAATTTCTTGATTGTGTAGAAAATGTTTCAAGCAAAAAAGAAAGTAATTCACATTCCTTTTTAACGCTATATTGCTTAAGATTCTTGTAATCTTTTGTCTTAGCTTTTGGTTGTTCTTTCTTTTTGTCGTTCTTATTCATATTGACTCATTTTCTTCATAATCATTTTAACAATAGCTTCTGCTACATTTAAATGGGTAACTTTCTCAAATTCTTCAAAGAAGGCATTAGAATTAATCTCACAAAGAATTGGATCTTCGTTTTCATCAAATAAAAGATCGATTCCAGCGTATTCAATATTTAATTTGTCAGCAATATCTTGAGCGAATTCAAAATACTTTTCAGAATTCTCTAAAGTTCTACCGTCAGCTGTATCTCCATAGTTACTTCTAAAGTCTATGTGATTATATCTAACGAATCCGCCAAATACTTTTCCATCAATGACTAAGATTCTTAAACTTCTTCCGTAACTTGACTTTACATATTCTTGGAACAAAATTGGGTTTCTATAGATTTGAGAATATAAGTTTGATAACTCATTATAATCTTTAACTAAATAAACGCCTTCTCCTAATGATCCATAAACTTTTTTAACGACCATTGGGTATCCTAATTCTTTGTCAATTGTAGATAAAAATAAGTAGTCATCATTGCGTAAGTCCCTATACATAAGAGGTCCAGCGAATGTTTTTGGCATTTTGATGCCTAAATTTGAACATGCAATAAATGTCAAAATCTTATCGTCACAGAGCTTTATAAAATCTGCTTTATTAAACATTCTGGCACCACACTTTTCTATAAATCTAGCAAGGTAAATATCCTTATCTAAATACACAACAAAATCAGCATCGAAATTTAATTCAACGTTATTATCTTGAATCTTTGCTAAAGTTCCGTCGTTAACAAGAACTTTAACTTCAATGTCTACTTTTTCAAACTCTTCTAAGAGCCTATCAATTTTATATCTATTATGGCCAACTTCTTGGTTGACTATTATTGCACCAGTCATATTACTTTACCAAAGTGAAATTTCCGTTGCTCCTATCATTTTCATCTTGAATTAACTCTGCATTACCTGAAATTTTGATAACGCCTTTTAATGGATTTTTGATAGAAACAATATCACCAACAATATTTCCTTCAACTTCACTATATTCGAAACTTAAATCGCATTTTTCAAATGTACAATCTATGAACTTCAACTCACTTGCATAGCAAAGAGGTTGAGTTCCTGAAATTCTACAGTTCTTAAATGTTAATCTCTTTGAATACCATCCGAGATATTCGCCGATAACATCACAATTTTCGACTAAAACATCCTCAGAATGCCAGAACGCATCCTTAGTATCTAAAACAGAATCTGTGATATGGATGTTGTGGCAATATTGGAATGAATATTTGCCTTTAAAATGAGTTTTTGTAATTTTAATGTTGTTGCTCATTAAGAAAGCATAAGCGCCTTGGATAGTAGAATTAACAACGTTTATGTTATTAACTTTCCAGAAAATTTCTTCTGTATGGAAAGTAGAATCTACCATAGTTACGTTTTTACATTCTCTTAACGCTTTGATACCATCAGATGTTACGTTTTTAATTGTGACATCTTCGTCATACCATAAGGCAGCTCTGCAAAGATCTGTCATTGTTGAGTTTTTAATGACAACTCTTGTGTTGTGCCAAAATGGGTATCTTAAATTGAAAAATGAGTTATCGATTACGATATCTGAGCATTCTTTAAATGCTGATTCACCATCAGCTGGTCCATCGATTTTAATATTGTCGAATGAACAATCTTTTGAGCTGTAAAAAGCTCTTTCTACGTCGTTTGTAATGTTACTAATCTTCTTCATATCCACAATGATACACCTTAATTATATTAAGCGCCATCAATATGCGTATCACAAATATTTTCTTTCTTTCTGTCTTTACGTTCAGATTCACGTTCTCTAAACATATCGATATCTTCACCTGTCATATAACGAGAGCGTCTCTTCTTTTTTAAATATTTATTCATACTTCTCTCCAACAAAATTTTTAAATTCATTCATTTCATCTAAATTTATAAATTTAGCAATGAAATATCTGTTTCCCATAGCCCCAGATAAAACATCAGCATATCTTCCATACATGCAAATGTTGTTTTTGTATTTGTTATTAACGTCATCATCGGAATGTATGTAGTTAGAATAATCCCTTCTTGAAGCACATGCGCAAAGGTATTTTTCTCCATTTGAAGACTCATTTGTAACGTTTAAACTCAGTATATCTGCGTACATCTTGTAAGAATCAACCGAATTTGCAAAGTTAATCATATCAGTAGTAAAACCGCCTGCAGGACGCATATTTGTCTCAAGAGGAATGATATCTCCTTCTTTTGCAAAACCTGGAATATCTTGAGTCAAAATGAAAAACTCTAAATGGAAGTATCTATTTTTAACTTCAAAAGCCTTAATTGTCCTCTTCCCAATCTCTAAAAGCTTTTCAGGAACCTCAGGCAGTGTGTAATAAAACAAATCTTTCTTCTCTTTAACGATATTTGCGATAGATGGAGGAAAATAATTTGATGCTGCGAAGATAACTTCTGAGTTAGAATCAGCAATTCCATCAAAACTAATAATATTTCCTGTTAAAAATTGTTCACAAATGTACTCAACGTATGGATCTTTATCGTTAAAAAAGAAATCAACATCGTTTTCATTAGTTATTTTATAATCGCCTGCGGCTCCAACACCGATATTTGGTTTAATGAATACAGGGTAACCAACACTATTAATAAAAGATAATAGTTCTTCTTTAGTGCTGACAATTTGATAATTAGCTACTTGTAATCCTGCTAATTTATACTTCTCTTTCATTAGAGATTTCTTTTGCCAATAAACAAGTTCGTTTGGTCTAACGCCATTCTTAACATTAAAAATTTCTCTAAGTCTAGCATCCCTCTCAAGCCAATATTCATTAAGACTATCAAGGTAATCAATTTGTCCATACTTAGAACAGAAATAATTAACGGCATCACACTCTTTATCAAAGTTTTCCATGTCGTTACAGTAGTAGTATTCACTTAAATTTTCTTTTAATTCGTAGGATAAATTATCATATGGACAATCCCCAATTCCTAACACAGTGAAACCAGCATCGTGTAAAGCCTTAACAAAATGCCAATAGTGATATGGGAAGTGTGGAGATACGAATATAAAGGTTTTCATCAATTATTTAACCCAGCTGAACTCTTTAATCCTTTTATATAGGTATTTCATTTTTGGATACATGTTGAGATATACCTTTTTGAATAAGTGATTATATGTTTTTGCATCCTCAGGGTTTGGCTCGTAAGTTTTAACAACGTGAACCATTGACTTAATAGCTTCTTCTGTAGAATCAAATTCTTTTAAAGCAACGAAAGTAGCAATTGCAGCGCCTAAAGATGTAGATTCTTCTGTTTGAACTTTCTTTACTGGTAGGTTAAATATATCAGCGGTGATTTGACAAATTACTTCAGCTTTACTTCCGCCACCAGAAATACGGATTTCTTTAACTTTATGCTTTTGAGAACGCTCAATACTTTCAAGTCCTTCTCTTAAAGCAAATGCAATACCTTCGATGATTGCTCTATAAAAATGGTTTCTGGTAATTGTGTCTGAGAAACCGATAACTGCACCTTTTGCAAGAGGGCGTGCTAAACCTGGTCCCCAATATGGTTGAAGCATTAATCCATCACAACCTGCTGGAATATCTTCTAATCCTTTATTAAGAATTTCTTCAACTGCCATTTCTTGGATCTTAGCCTCATCAATTAATTCTCTACCAAATTCTCTTGAGAACCATTTGAGCATCCAATATCCACGATAGATTTGAACTTCCATGTTGTACCAATCTGGTACTGCAGCGGCATATGCAGGTAAAAATGGTTCTGGTTCATGATATTTCTTGTTACTTACTTCGATAGTACAAGCAGTACCATAGCTAACAGCACCAATACTCTGATCTAAAGCGCCAACGCCAATAGTTTCACAACCTTTGTCAGGACCTGTTCCATAGAGGTTGATACCGTGAGGAAGTCCCACCATATCAGCGATTTCATCAGTAATTGTACCGATAACATCACCTGGTTGTTTTAACTCACAAAGCATTCTTTTAGGAATACCGAACATGCATCCTTTGAGTGACTTTTCACCAAACCATTTTCTTTTTCTATGATCTGATGGGTAATGTCCGACATAACCAGCAATTGTATCTGCCATAACACCAGTCAATTTATAGTTTAAGTACGTAGATATACTGACATACTTGTCTGTTTTAGCCCAAATTTCAGGTTGGTTTTCTTTAATCCAATGAGCCATAGTTCTACGTCTATTTAAGATAACAGTGTCCCTCATACCAACAAGGGTAAATAAGAGCATATATAACTTAGGAACTTTCTCTTTTGCTTCTGCTAATCTTTGATCAAGCCAAAGAATAACTGGTCTTAGAGGTTTACCATCTTTATCTAATGCAACAGCAGAATCTCTAAAAGTAGTTACAGTTGCACCTGCGATATCTTTTAATTTATCTGGATAATTTTTTGTTAATCTTTTAAGAACATCAACACAGCAATCCCAATAGAAATCTGCTTCTTGTTCTCCATATCCTTTTTTAGGTGATACATAAGCTGGTTCATAAATTTTCTTCTCTAAACCAACAATATTTCCTTCTTTATCGAATAACCCAGCACGTACTGATTGAGTACCAAAATCTAAGGTCAAAACTAATGGGTTTTTCATAATCTCCCTCCTTGGATTACTCAATCATAACACAAATAAAAGGGTAAAACTTAAAAAAATCTATTGATAATCGCGTGTGTATGATAATATATACAAGCGCTTAGTGCGAGTATTCGCACACTAAAAGCAACATGGGAGGCATTTATGGCAGATAAAAAATATGTTTATCCTTTTGAAGAAGCTTACGGCTTAGGAAAAGAAATCTTAGGCGGTAAAGGTGCTGGTTTAGCAGAAATGACACATATCGGTGTCCCAGTTCCAGAAGGATTCACAATCACAACAGAAGCTTGCACACTTTACTATGAAAGTGGCAAAGAAATTCCAGGATACGTTAAAGACGCAATCTTCGACGCAGTTGCTGGTATTGAAAAGAAAACAGGCAAAACATTCGGTGGCGATAAAAACCCACTTTTAGTCTCTGTTCGTTCAGGTGCTCGTGTTTCTATGCCAGGTATGATGGATACAATCCTCAACTTAGGTTTAAACGAAACAACTTGTGCTGCTTTAGCAAGAGAAACAAACAACGAAAGATTCGCTATGGACTCATACCGTAGGTTTATCTTAATGTTCACTAACATTGCTAAAGGTCATCCAAGAACTGACATGGACAAGATGCTTGAAGAATTAAAAGCATCAAAAGGCTACAAACTTGATACAGAAGTTACAACTGAAGAATTAAAAGTTTTAGTCGGCAAATATAAAGAATATTACAAAAATGTATTTGGTGAAGAATTCCCATCAGATCCAAAAGTTCAATTGATGGAAGCTGTTGCAGCTGTCTTCAGAAGCTGGGACAACCCACGTGCAAATACATACAGACAAATGTACTCAATTCCATATTCATGGGGTACTGCTGTTAACGTCCAATCAATGGCATTCGGTAACAAAGGTGAAACATCAGGTACAGGCGTTGCATTCTCACGTAACCCAGGTACAGGTGAAAAAGCAATCTCAGCTGAATACTTACCAAACGCTCAAGGTGAAGACGTTGTTGCTGGTATTAGAACTCCTCTTCATATCGAAGAATTACAAGCTCGTATGCCAGAAGTTTATGATCAATTCGTCAGAACAATCAAAACTATGGAAGCACATTACAAAGATATGCAAGACATGGAATTCACTGTTGAAGACGGAAAATTATACTTCTTACAAACAAGAAATGGTAAGAGAACTCCAGCAGCTGCTTTAAAAATCGCTTGCGATTTAGTTGATGAAAAAGTTATCGACGAAAAAGAAGCTGTCTTACGTATGGACCCAGTTTCATTCGACAAACTCTTATTACCAGGTTTTGATAAAGATGAATTAGCTCATGCTACTCCAATCGCAACAGGCTTAGCAGCTGGCCCAGGTGCTGGTACAGGTGCTATCGCATTCACTGCTGAAGAAGCTGAAGCTAGAAAAGCAAAAGGTGAAAAAGTTGTCCTCGTTAGAGCTGAAACTTCACCAGAAGATATCGTTGGTATGGTCGCCGCTCAAGGTGTTCTCACTATGAGAGGTGGTATGACATCCCACGCAGCTGTTGTTGCTCGTGGTATGGGTAAATGCTGTGTCTGTGGTTGTGCTGCCGCAATCATCGATGAAGAAGCAAGAACATTAACAATCAACGGTAAAGTTTACACAGATAAAGACGTTATTTCCCTCGACGGAAGTACAGGTAAAGTCTACGAAGGCTCATTAAAGACTGTCGAACCAGACTTAACAGCTGGCTACTTCGGTAGATTAATGGGTTGGGTTGACGAATTCCGTGACTTAAAAGTCAGAACAAACGCTGATACACCAAGAGATGCTAAACAAGCAAAAGTCTTCGGTGCTCAAGGTATTGGTCTTTGCCGTACAGAACACATGTTCTTCGCTAAAGACAGAATCTTCTCTATGAGAAAGATGATCCTTGCTGATACAGTTGAACAACGTAGAGCTGCATTAGCTGAAATCGAACCAATGCAACAAGCAGACTTCGAAAGCTTATATGAAACAATGTTACCATTCAATGTTAACGTTCGTTTATTAGACCCACCTCTACATGAATTCTTACCACAAGAAGAAGAATTAATCGCTGAATTAGCAACAGCTATTGGTAAAACAGTTGACCAAGTCAAAGACAGAATCGCTGAATTACACGAAGCTAACCCAATGATGGGTCACCGTGGATGTAGATTAGCAGTCACATATCCAGAAATCTGTGAAATGCAAACAACTGCTATCGTCCAAGCAGCAATCAATGTTTCTAAGAAAACAGGCACAATGATCGAACCAGAAATCATGGTACCATTAGTACTTGAAGAAAGAGAATTAGCTTTCGTTAAAGGCATTATCGCAAAGACAGCTGATGCATTAATCGATCAAAGTGGATTAGATATGAAATACCATGTTGGTACAATGATTGAAATCCCAAGAGCAGCATTAATGTCCGACGAAATCGCAAAACATGCTGAATTCTTCTCATTCGGTACAAACGACTTAACACAAATGACATTCGGCTTCTCACGTGACGATGCTGGTAAATTCTTACCAAGCTACTTCGACACAAAGATCTTAGAAGAAGATCCATTCAAGACATTAGATCAACGCGGTGTTGGTAAATTAGTCAAGATGGCTGTCGAACAAGGCAGAGCTACAAGACCTGACTTACATATCGGTGTCTGTGGTGAAACTGGTGGTGAAGCAAACTCTATCGAATTCTACCACAAGGTCGGATTAGATTACGTCTCATGTTCACCATTCCGTGTTCCTGTCGCAAGATTAGCTGCAGCTCAAGCTGCAATTAAATTCCCAAGAAACAAATAGTTTCCTGAGCAAATAAAAATAAGGCAATCGTAATTAAACGGTTGCCTTTTTTTAGTACTTAATTCTGAAATATTCGAGATACTTTTTTACGATGTCTTGGCCATATAAGCAGGTATCTATTAAATATCCCTTCTCAAAATCCCACTCTCTTAATCCTCTGTAATAAAAATCTTTAAAATCGTCCTGGATTAAAATAGGAACAATATTATACTTGAGACATTCCTTAAGCATTATTAATCTGCCTACTCTTCCATTACCATCTTGGAACGGATGAATTCTTTCAAATTTTACATGGAATTCGATTATATCCTCTATCTTAATAGTCTTCTTGGAATTATATTCGAATAATAACTTCTCAATCTCTACGTGGACGTTTTCAGGGTTTGTGGTATCTCTTCCACCTACCTCGTTAGGTATTTTTTTATATTCGCCGACATTAAACCAACTTACATCCTCATCTGAAGTAGATCTTTTCAATAAAAAATGAAGTTCTTTTATATATTTTTCCGTTAATTTTTTCTTACAAGAATCTATAACGTAGTTAATGCACTTAAAATGATTTGAAGTCTCAATAATATCGTCGATATCTAGATTTGTTTTAGCATGTCCAATTGTTTTAGTTTCAAAAATTAATTCAGTTTCATCTTTTGAAAGCTTACTTCCTTCAATGTGGTTTGAGTTATATGTCATTTCTACCTGTAACTTATGAAAAATACCACCTTTAAGTTTTGAGTCTTTTTCCCTTTTTAAGGCTTGAAGTAAATTAGGTTTACTATTCATTTTACCTTTTGATGGTTTATCTGCGTTATTTGGAATGTACCATGACTTTATACCCTTAAAAGCGCCTTCAATTAAACCTTGAACGCAATAATATCTAATTGTTCTTTCTGGAATTTTCCACTTCAATGATGCTTCTTTAATATTCATAATCTTGTAAGTTTATTATAACATTTTTACGGCAAGAATATTTTGTTTTTTTACTAATATTTCGTAATTTTCTTGCCGAATAAATTTAGCAAAAGAAAAGAGACTACAAAGTAGTCTCAATTATTCTCATTATTTGCTTTCGGCAAGTTTTTCTTTTGCTTTTCTTTCCTTCTTAAGTCTTCTACCTTCAGAGAAGAATGTATGTAAACCTTTGAAGAATTTACCATTAAACATAATGATCAAACCATTTAATTGTTCCCAGTGAACCGCTCCACTTGAGAAACGAGAAATTCCTCTTAATGGTTGATGATAAACGCCCATGATAATTGTATTTGCGTTCTTTCCTTGTCCAATTTTTGGAAGCAACCAGGCAACAAATCTAATTACTCCAGCAAAAGCTCTTCCTGTCCATCCAGGAGCATATCTTAATTGTTCGACAGTTGTATATGCGTCAACAACAATTCTTGTTTTTCTTTTATTCTTGAAAGTAATATCGCCATTAGGGATGTCTCTACCAAGAACTTCTTTAAACTCTTCGTCATTTACATCAGCAACATTTCCTGAGTAATAAGAAGGAATCTTCTCAGCATCATATGGCACTTCTTGCATATTTCCTGCTTTTTCAATAGAACTTTCTAATGAAATATCTCTAGAAGATGAACCAACTTGAATTAAGTATTTTCCGCCTTCAACTTCCCATTTATTTGATTTAACGTTGAAGAATCTGAATGTGAATTCATCAAACGGAATAGTAACTTCTCTTGCTTCTCCTGGCTTTAAGTTAACCTTTACAAAGCCTTTGAGTTCTTTGACTGCTCTAAAGACTTTACTTTCAGGAAGGGAAACATACATTTCTGCAACTTCTTTACCTTCAACTGAGCCAGTATTTTTAACATTAAACTTAATTCCATCTTCTGAGATTGTTAAATCACTATATTCAAATGTTGTGTAAGATTTACCATAACCGAATGGATATCTAACTTCCATTCCGACTTTATCATAATATCTATATCCGACATAGATTGAATCTCTATACTCTGCAGTATTTGTTTTCTTATGGAAGTAGTTAGATGATGCACTATCTTCATATTTAATAGGATATGATTCACTTAATTTACCTGAAGGGTTAACTTTACCTGAGATTACATTCAACAAAGCATCTACTGCGGCTTGTCCACATAAATGGTAGTGAACTAATGCGTTTGTATCGCTTGCAAATGGCAATTCAACTGCACTACCTGTACATAAACAGACTACAATTTTTTTACCTGTTTCTTTAATAGCGTTAAATAAATCAATTTGGTTTTGTGGAATCTTCATTGAAGCTCTATCAATACCTTCAGCTTCGCTTAATTCATCAAGACCTAACATAAGAATAACTGTGTCACTAGTATTAGCTAATTTGACTGCTTTCTTTAATAAGGATTTATTAGGTTTACCATTTAACTTAAATCCAGGTTCGTAACCAACATAATTTAATCCATAAGTTGGAAGAATATCTAACATCTTATCAACTTTATATGAGTTAACGTTTGATGATCCAGCGCCTTGATATCTTGTGTTCTCAGCAAATTTACCTATAACACATACCTTATCTTCTTTATTAAGAGGTAAAACACCATCATTTTCTAATAAGACGATACTTTCTTCTGCTGCTTCGGTAGCGAGTTGGTTATGCGCATCTAAATCAATTGAATAATCTTTATTTGGATCTTTTTGTGTTTTGAATACTAAATCTAAAAGTCTATCTACTGCTGTATCTAAGACTTTGACATCTAATTCGCCACTTTCAATCGCTCTTAAGATATCTCTATTGGTATCTCCCGCGTTTGTAGGCATTTCTAATTCGTTCCCAGCTAATAAGCCTTTAACACGATCGTCTTCACCACCCCAGTCAGTGACCATAACGCCTTTATATCCCCATTCATTACGAAGGATATTACTCAAATGCATGTTTTGGTTTGTGTAATCACCATTAACTAAGTTATATGAAGACATAATGCAGTTAGGTTTACCGACTTTAACTGCAATTTCAAAGTTTGTTAAATATAATTCTCTTAATGCGCGCTCATCCATGACCGAATCGACATTCATTCTTCTTAATTCTTGAGAATTGCACGCAAAATGTTTTAAACAAGCACTAACGCCACTTTCTTGAATACCTTTAACGATATTGCCAGCGATATTACCTGCTAAATATGGGTCTTCTGAGAAATATTCAAAGTTACGTCCACAAAGAACGTTTCTTTTTGTATTCATTCCAGGACCTAAAAGTACATTAACATCTTGATATCTTGCTTCTTTGCCTAAAGCGATACCAACTTTATTAACTAAATCTACATTCCAAGAAGAAGCTAATGCGGAAGCAGTAGGGAAACAAGTTGCTTTTCTTGATTCATTTAATCCTAAGTGATCTGCTGCAGCAATTTGTTTTCTAATTCCATGAGGACCATCAGCCAAGAAAATTGAAGGAACATTTAATCTTTCAATTTCTTGTGTCTCCCAGAAATTTTTGCCACTCATTAATGAAGCTTTCTCTTCGAGTGTCATTTGGTCAATAATGTTTTTGTACTTTAAAGGCATATTAATAGTTCCATCCTTTCATCTTAGAAACTTTAATTGTCGCAAATCTCACTAGTGGTGGTCTAATGAAAACAGGAAGTAATGTTGCCAAAATTGGAAGGAATTTCCATCTGATTTTACGGAACAATTTCTTATCGAAGGATTTGCATTCTTTTTTAAGTTCTCTGAATGCTTCTCTTCTCTCTTTTCCTCTCTTCAAAAAGGCATATGTATAGGCTAATACGTATTTTTGCGATAAATCTTTCATTACATATCTACGTTTTGCCTTGCTCCATTTTGCATAGTCTTCGCTAGTAAAATGTCTAAAGCTTGCTTTGTACGCTCTCATATCATGCATAAAATTCTTTTGCATGTTTGGAATGGAAATTGATTGTCCAGCATCTCCAAGAGCATATCTATAAATTGGTTTATCTGAGTAGTAGAAAGTGTCGCTATGCCCGATAACAAAATAGACAAATTCGTTATCTTCATAGAATGTCTTTTCTACTAAAGCCATGTTGTTATTTTTTAAGATCTCTGTTTTAACAAAGAATGTATGGATCATTAAGTAAGTTGTAAAAGGTAACATTTTCATATCTTCATAGTGAGATAGTTGTTCAACCTTAAAGTATTTCTTAATACCACATACTGTTTCTTTATCGTGATTAGAATATACAGCGATATAATCTGCCATAAATACATCTGGGAGATTATTTTCAGCTTTTAATTCCTTAATCTTATTTAATAAATGTAACAAACCCTCTCTATCAAGAGTGTCATCTGAATCGCAACATTTGAAATATAAACCTTCTGCTATTTTATAAGCAGCGTTTAATCCAGAACCATGTCCGCCATTTTCCTTATCAATGACTTTAAAATAATCTGGATATTTTGCTTCAAACTCTTTTGCAATCTCTAAAGTGTTATCTTTACTACCGTCATTAACGACGATAACTTCTACATCTTCGTATCCTAATAGTGATGTTAAAGTCTCAGCTAAAAACTTTCCTGAGTTATAGCTTGGGACAGCAATCGAAAGTAATTTCATTATATATACCTGATTTCTGTTTTTAATGCATTTATATAATACATTAATTTTCTAAATTTTTCTAATTATGAATTTTTATATTTCTAGGGGTAATTAAAAGCAGTCGATTTCTCAACTGCTTATAAATCGAGTTTCTAACCTACTTAATAGGCTTTAATACTTTTAATCCACCCATGAATGGTTGGAGAACTTCTGGGATTTTAACACTACCATCAGCTTGTTGATTTTGTTCAAGGATAGCTGGGAAAATTCTAGAAGTAGCTAAACCTGAAGCATTAAGTGTGTGTACATAGCGAGTTTTGCCTGTTGCAGAGTCTCTATATCTACACATTGTTCTTCTTGCTTGATAATCTCTAGCGTTAGATGCAGAAGATACTTCTTTATAAATACCCATGCTTGGTAAGTATACTTCGATATCATATGTTCTAGCCATTGAGTGAGAGATATCACCAGCTGCTAATTTAGAAACTTGGTAATGTAAGCCTAAGCCTTTAACTAAACCTTCTGCTTTACCAACTAATTCTTCAAATGCAGCATCTGAATCTTCAGGTTTTGTATATTGAACCATTTCAACTTTATCGAATTGGTAGCCACGGATCATACCACGTTCTTCTGTACGATATGAACCAGCTTCTCTACGATAACATGGTGTATATGCAAAGAATTTCTTAGGAAGATCTTCTTCTTTTAAGATTTCATCTCTATATAAGTTGACTAATGCTGTTTCAGCTGTTGGTAATAAGAATCTCTTTGGTTCCATACCATCAAGCCAGAAAACATCTTCTCTAAATTTAGGGAATTGACCTGCACCAAAACCACTTGCTTCATTGAGTAAATGAGGTGGAAGTATGAATGTATAGCCATCTTTCATGTGTGTTGTGATGAAATAGTTTAATAACGCCCATTCAAGTTGTGCACCTAAATTTGTATAGATCCAAGCACCACGACCTGCGATTTTAGCACCACGATCATAGTCAACTAAACCAAGTGATTCAGCTAATTCAACATGGTCTTTCATCTTGAAATCAAAGACTGGCTTTTCATTTACAACTCTGATGACTTTATTGTTTTCTTTGCCACCACCGAGTAAGTCTTCATCTGGAATATTTGGTAATTCACTGACGAAGTTAAAAATCTTTTCATCGATTGCTTTGAGCTTTTCTTCATTTTCTTTGTTTGAAGCAGCAATTTCTTTTACCTTAGCGAAGATTTTAGAAACATCTTCACCTGCTTTTTTAGCTGCAGGAACAGAAGCAGAGAGTTTGTTCATCTCTGCCTTATTACCTTCAACAACTGAAAGGAGTTGTTTTCTTTCAGCATCCCAACCTAATAACTCTGTAAAATCTGTATCCCAGAGTTTCTTAGCTAAAGCTTCTTTAACTTTTTGAGGATTTTCACGAATAATATTAATATCAATCATTTTTTAACCTACTTGAGAATAATTATTCTTCTACTTTATTTGCTTCTTCTTCAACAATTTGTTCTACTTCAGGAGCATCTTCTTCGAATGGAACGATTGTGATTGAAGAGACTTTTTGTCTATCTTCAAGGTTGATTAATCTAACGCCTTGAGTATTTCTACCAGTAACTCTGAATTCACTTAAGTGAGTTCTGATAATGATACCAGCATTTGTAATTGCCATGATGTCTTCATCACAGAATACGCTTCTGACTGCAACGATTTTACCAATCTTGCCTGTTGATTTAAGAGTTGAAACACCCTTAGCACCACGTTTTGTTTTACGGTATTCCTCGATTGAAGAAATCTTACCAAAGCCCTTATCAGTAACAACTAAGACATTGTCACCTTCATAAGCAACAGTAACACCAACTACTTTAGCACCTTCACCTAATTCGATACCCTTGACACCACTTGCTGTACGGCCCATTGGTCTGACTTCATTGACTTTGAAGTTAACCATTTTGCCGTTGTCAGCTGCGATACCAACGTACATATCTTCATAATAAGAGCCAATCTCTTCGACTTTTGGTTCACTGACAGGAATAAATTCATCTGTCTCAGCATTGAATGTGTAGTAGTCTTTTTCTGCAACAATTTCAGTATCCTTAGTTTCAATACCTTCTTGAACTTCCTTAACATCAACGATTGTATCGCCTTCTCTTAAAGTGATTGCAATTTTACCGTTTTGTCTAATTGATTCATATTCTGAAATTGGAGTTCTCTTAACAATACCTTCAGCTGTGAAGAACATTAAATAACGATGTGATAAGTATTCATCACAAGCAATAATTGCTTTAACGTTTTCACCTTTTTCGATATTGATTAAGTTGATTACTGGAACGCCCTTACCAGTTCTTTGGTATTCAGGGATTTCATAACCACGGATTCTATAAACTTTACCTAAGTCAGTAAAGAATAATAAATCTGTATGTGTTTTTGTGTATGTCATTAATTGAACGACATCGTTTTCGTATAATGAAGCACCTTTGATACCACGTCCACCTCTATGTTGTGCACGGAATGTATCAGCAGAAACTCTCTTAACGTATCCGCCTTTAGATAATGTAACAACGATATCTTCTTGTGGGATTAAGTCTTCATCATCGATGCTTGCTGCAACGTTAGTGATTTCAGTTTTTCTTTCATCACCGAATTTTTCTTTGATTTCGAGTAATTCTTTTCTGACAACTTCAGTTTCGTTTTCTCTATCAGAAAGAATTCTCTTATATTCAGCGATGTTCTTTTCTAATTGAGCACGTTCAGCTTCGAGTTTTTCGTTTTCAATACCAGTTAATCTACGTAAGTTCATAGCTAAAATAGCGTTAACTTGAATTTCGCTAAACGCATATTTATCCATTAATCTATGTGTTGCTTCTTCTGGAGTTGAGCTGTCTTTAATAATATCGACGATATCGTCAATGTTATCGTGACATTTGATTAAACCGATGACGATGTGGTCTCTAGCTTCATCTTTTTCTAATAAGTATTTTGTTCTTCTTTCAACAACGTCGATTTGGAAGTCTAAGTAGCTTTCAAGCATTTGCTTTAAAGAACAAACCTTTGGTGCGTTATCAACTAAGCAAAGATTGATAATACCAAAGCTGACTTGTAAAGAAGTCATTTTGTAGAGTTGATTTAAGATAACTTCTGGAATGCAATCTCTTCTAACTTCAATAACAACACGGATGCCGTCTTTGTTAGATTCATCACGAATATCAGTAATTCCGTCGATTACTTTATCTCTAGCTAATTCAGCGATGTTTTCACACATAGTTGCTTTATTAACACCATATGGAACTTCATCGACAACGATACGTTTTAAATCGCCATTAGCGCCACGTTCTTCAATGTGGCATTTACTTCTAATAGCAATAGAACCAGAACCTGTATCATATGCTTCTCTAATGCCACCTTTTCCTAAGATCATAGCGCCAGTAGGGAAGTCTGGTCCTTTAATATATTCCATTAATTCATCAACAGTGATTTCTCTATTGTGTGAAAGAGCGATAACACCATCAACAACTTCACCTAAATTGTGAGGTGGAATATTTGTAGCCATACCAACAGCGATACCGCTTGAACCGTTAACTAATAAGTTAGGGAATCTGGATGGTAAAACAGTTGGTTCTTGGTCGACACCATCGTAGTTATCCATGAAATCAACTGTATTGCAGTTAATATCACGAACCATTTCGAGTGCCATCTTAGCCATTCTAGCTTCAGTATAACGGTAAGCAGCAGGTTCATCGCCATCGATAGAACCGAAGTTACCATGACCTTCAACGAGAGTATATCTCATTGCGAATGGTTGAGCTAATCTAACTAATGCACCATAGATTGCTGAGTCGCCGTGTGGGTGATATTTACCCATGACGTCACCAACGATACGAGCACATTTCTTAAATGGCTTATCTGGAGTGTTTCCTGTTTCGTGCATTGCATAAACGATACGTCTATGAACTGGTTTCATACCATCTCTAACATCAGGGATAGCACGAGCAACGATAACACTCATTGCGTAATCAAGGAAGGATTGTTGAACAAGAGGAACTGTATCGATGTCTTCGAGACCAGCAACAATGCCGTCTTCGAGAGCTTCGAGTTCTTTTTCTGCTTCTTCAGATACTTCTTCGTCTTCAGTATTTTCTACTTCAGCTTTAATTTCTTCATCTTCGAAAAACATATTCAATTCTCCTTTCTTTAGATATCTAAGTTCTTAACAAACTTTGCATTGTTGTGAATAAAGTCCTTACGAGGATCAACATTATCACCCATTAAGTCTGTGAAAACTTGTTCTGCTTTAATTGCGTCATCTAATGTGACTCTAAGCATTTTTCTATTTTCTGGATCCATTGTTGTCTCCCAAAGTTGTTGAGCGTCCATTTCACCAAGACCTTTATAACGTTGGAATGGATATCCAGGTTTTAATTTGAGTTTAGTTTTAATAACTTCAAGTTGTTCGTCGTTATATGCATAGTATTGTTTACCATGATATTCGACTTTATATAGTGGAGGTTGTGCGATATATACGTAACCTTCTGTAATAAGAGGACGCATAAATCTATAGAAGAATGTTAATAATAAGATACGGATGTGACTACCATCAACATCGGCATCAGTCATGATAACGACTTTATGATATCTGATCTTGGAAGTATCAAATTCAGGGTCGATACCACCGCCAATAGCTGTAATCATGTTACCAATTTCAGCGTTTGCGAAAATTCTCTTGGCTTGAGCTTTTTCGACGTTCAAGATTTTTCCACGTAATGGTAAGATAGCTTGAGTTTCACGGTTTCTACCGTTTTTAGCACTACCACCAGCGGAGTTACCTTCGACGATGTATAATTCGCATTTAGTTGGATCTTTACTTGAGCAATCAGCTAATTTGCCTGGAAGAGTATTTAATTCAAGACCGCCTTTACGTCTGATTTCTTCTCTTGCCTTTCTAGCAGCTAAACGAGCGTTTGCAGCCATTAAGATCTTTTCAACGATGATCTTTGCGATTTGTGGGTTTTCAAGTAAGAATCTGTTTAATTGTTCGCCAACAATACCAGAAACAATCTTTCTAACTTCTGAGTTACCTAATTTAGTCTTTGTTTGACCTTCGAATTGTGGATTAGGGTGTTTAACAGAGATAACTGCTGTAATACCTTCAGTAACGTCATCATAAGTTAAATTATCTTCGTCTGCTTTGAGATATTTATATTCTCTAGCGTAGTTATTGATAATTCTTGTCATTGCATCTCTAAATCCTGATTCATGCATACCACCTTCATGAGTATGAACGTTGTTACAGAATGAGAAGATGTTTTGTGAATAGCCATCATCGTATTGCATTGCGATTTCTGCGTAAACGTGAGCAGTATTACCGTTAGCTAATTCGATTGGAGCAGTTCCTTCACAATAAATGACTTCATCAAATAATTTTGTTTTGTTGTTATTGATGAATAAGACGTATTCCTTAATACCACCTTTGTAACAGAATTCTTCATGTTGATGTTCGTGGTCGCTACGATTGTCTTCAACAGTGATTTTGATGCCTCTATTTAAGTAAGCAACTTGTCTCATTCTGTCTCTGATAATGTCATAACTATAAATTGTTGTATCAGTGAAGATTTCTGGATCTGGTTTGAATGTTACAGATGTGCCATTCTTTTCAGGGTCACAATCACCAATTCTCTTTAAGTGATTGATAATATGTCCGCCGTTTTCAAACTTAATGTAGTAGACACCGCCATCTTTATGAACAGTGACTTCACACCAAGTAGATAAAGCGTTAACAACAGAAGCACCAACACCGTGTAAACCGCCGGAAACTTTATAGCCTCCGCCTTCGCCGAATTTACCACCAGCGTGTAAAACAGTATAAACAGTCTCAACACCGCTTAAACCGCTCTTTTTAACTACGTCAACTGGAATACCACGGCCATTATCAACAACAGTGATTGTGTTTCCTTCGTTAATAGAAACATTAACTTCAGTACAATAACCTGCTAAGGCTTCGTCGATTGCGTTGTCAACGATTTCCCAAACGAGGTGGTGGAGACCTGCACTACTTGTTGTACCGATGTACATACCTGGTCTCTTACGTACGGCTTCAAGTCCTTCCAAAACTTGAATGTTATCAGCGTCGTATTTTTTATCTGCTTTTTCTAATGCGATCTCTTCTTCTTTAAGCTCTGATTCATGGATGTCAGGCTTTGGAGCATCTGCAGCAGGTTTAGTTTCTTCGACAACTGATTCAACCTTCTTTTCTTCTTCCATTTAGAAGACCTCCTTAATTTTTCGTATTTTTCCTAAGTTCGATTGAGTGAGCATTGCTAGAACTTAGCTTAGTTCCGGAAATAAACACTTGTTTGAACTTATTTAGAAACTTAATTAGATTCTCTCGACGATTATTATCAAGTTCACTCATAACGTCGTCTAAGACCACAATTGGGCGCTTATCCTCATCTTCAATCAAGAAGTAAGGAGAGAGTTTTAACGCTAACGCTGCGATTCTGTTTTCTCCTTGTGAGCCATAAGTGGCGATATCGCGTCCATTTAAGCTCATTGAGAAATCTTCTCTGTGAATCCCAACATTAGTTAGTTTTGTTCGGATATCACGCTCTAATGACTTATTAAAAGCTTCTAAAGCGCTATCCATGTAGTTTGAGTTGTACTCGATGAATGGTTCGTACTTAACTTCAAACTTATCTTCACACACGCCTGTGAGCGCGCGTGTAATAATTAACAGGATATCATTGATATCCCTCACATAATTCTGCCTATATAACATTATAGGACCAGTTAATTTTGCTAATACTTCTGTACTAGCTTCCAATAATTTTGGGTCAAATTTATCGGATTTTAAGATTTCATTTCTCTCTTTTAAAGCCTTTTCATATCGAGAAATATAATCTAAATAGAGTGGATTCTTTTTAGATAATGCTATGTCCAAGAACTTACGTCTTTCCCTTGGAGAACCCTTGAATAACATTACATCTTCAGGAGTGAATTCAATAACATTTGCTACCGAACTTAATGTGGATAACTTTGTTATTTTCTTGTTATTAATGAGAATTTCTTTTTTACTTTCACTTAATTTAATGGTGATTTTTCTTTTAATTTTTCCTTCTTGAATAATCGCTTCGATTAAGGCGTTATCAGCGCCATTTAGGATTAAGTCTTTATCATCTGATGTTCTAAACGATCTAGCTAGTGACAAATAATAAATGGCTTCTATTATATTTGTCTTTCCAACTGCGTTTTCTCCAGTTATAAGATTAAGTCCTTCTACAAAATCGAAGTTTCTATAAGAATGATTTCTGAAATTCTTGAGGATTAGATTACTTATAACCATGTTCTTTTATCAGAAATACATCATTTGCGATTTGAACCTTGTCTTCCGGATACAATTTCCTACCGCGTCTATTTTCTTCCTCTCCGTTAACCAATACTGTATTCGAGGCAAGATAGATTTTAGCTTCACCACCGGTTGATATAATTTTGCCTATCTTCAACAAAATACCAAGGGTGATATATTCTTCATCAGGTCTTAACTCGATTATTTTATCAGCCATTTTTCGCTCCTTTTAGACATTATACGGCATATAAATAAAAAAGGGAATATATTTTATTCCCTAATATATTATACGCCTTAAATGGGCTATTTTAGTAAGTTCTAACTGGAGTGACTACTTGAATAATTGAGTCATCTTTTGTGTTTTTAATGACGAATGGTTTCATTTCTCCAACGAATGCCATTGTGACATCTTCTGCACCTAAAGCTCTAACAGCTGCAGAAACGAATTCTGAGTTGAATGAGACTCTTAATTGAGAACCTTCAAATTTGAAATTATCGATCTTTTCAATAGCGGAACCAACTTGTGAACTCTTTGCTGAGATTGAAATGCCATCATCACTCATGCTTAAATCAACAACGTTTTCTCTATCCATTGATAAGAGGTTAGCTCTTGCGATTGCTTTTAATAAATCAGCACCGTTAACTTCTAAAGCATAGCTTGTAATCTTAGGAACGATGTTTTTAGTATTTGGATAATCACCAGCAATTAATCTAGTAGCGACTACTGTTCTACCAAGTTTGAATAATGCTTTTTTATCTGAGAAAGAAATACTAACTTCTGCTAAGTTTTCCAATAAGTGATCAACTTCAACCATCATACGAGCTGGAACGTTAGCAACAAACTTAACATCATCAGCGATTGAAATTGATTTTCTAGCCATTCTAGCTGCATCAGTAGCTGTTGCAGTTAATACACCATTTTCTGCTTCTAAGTTTAACGCAGTTAATACAGGTCTTTGTTCTTTAGTAGAAGCTGCAAATGCTGTTTGTTCACAAATAGCGTGGAAGTTTTCTTTAGAAAGGACTAATTCTGTACCAATAGCTTCTAAATCTAAATCAGGATATTCTTCAGGTCTAATACAGTTGATTCTATATTCTGAATGATTATCTGTAATAGTAGCGTTATTATCAATAACGTCAAATGTGATTTCTTCGTCATCCATTGATCTAGTGATATCTGCGAAAAGTTTACCTTTGATTAAAGCTGAACCTTTCTTGTAGTTACGAATAATATCTCTTTCACCATCTGAATACGGAATTAAAGTTTTAATGCTAATTTCAAAGTTACTACCTGTGATTGACAATCCCATATCGTCTAAGTCCAACTTTAAGTTTTCTAAGACTGGATAAGATACTTTACTCGAAATTGCTCTGAATGCAACATTAATACTCTTAACTAATTCATCTCTTACTATTGTAAATCTCATAGAAATTATTCCTTTCTTTTTATTTTAAATACTTATTATTAATTATTACTTCGGTGGATTATGTGGATAACTCTTAATAATCCGAAATCGCCTAATAATTATTTTACCATACATTTTATATTTATGTATAACTTTTATTATATAAAACCTATTGTGGTTTAATACGCTTAGTTAATTCTTCAACCGCTGCTTTTAAGCCCTCATCATTTTTCAACCCTTTTTCCACTTTTTGAATTGCGTTCATAACAGTTGTGTGATCTTTCCCACCAAACATATCGCCAATTCTCTTCAGAGGAACATCGAGATTGATTCTAATTAGGTACATTGCAACATGTCTAGCTAATGCAATCTGACCTGTTCTTATCTTTCCAGTGATTTGGCTTGGGGATAAGTTATAGAAATCAGCGACGACGTTAATAATTTTTGATTCATTAAGTTGAGTGATTGCGCCTTTCGCACCAATTAGGTTGCTGACAGCTTCAACCGCAACGTCCATTGTAATTTTTGAAGAACTTTGCATTTGAATTGAATAGAAGATTAATCTATTGAATGCACCTTCGAGTTCTCTAACGTTACTTGAAAATTTTTCAGCGAAGAAATATAGGACATTTTCATCGAAAATTGATAAATTCATGCCGTTTGAGTCGATTTTCTTTCTTAAAATCTCAACACAAGTGTCTTGATCTGGTGCTTTAATTTCCACAGATAAACCTTGTGAGAATCTAGTGACTAATCTATCTTCGATACCTTTTAATTCATTAGGTTGTCTATCTGATGTGATTACTATGTGCTTGCCTGCGTCATGCATTTTATTAAAGATAGTAAAGAAGACTTCTTGAGTTTTAACTTTGTCAGCCATAAATTGGATGTCATCTAAAAGAAGAACATCGAATGAACAGACATAATCTTTAATACTCTCGGATTCTTTCTCGCCTTTGGCGAACTTAACGTATTCTTCAACAAAATCGTTAGCAGAAATGTATAAAACTTTGCTACCAGGTCTACTTACTTTTGAAATGTAGTTTCCAATAGCGTGTAATAAGTGGGTTTTTCCAAGACCTGATCCACTATAAATAAATAATGGATTAAACATTTGTCCTGGATTTGATGCGATAACTAATGATGCTTGGCTAGCTTCTCTATTGAAATTTCCAACAACAAAAGAATCAAAAGTCAAATTAGGATTAAGGATGGAGTCTTTGAAATAGACAGGTTGTTTATTTGTGCTTGTTGATTGGCTTTCTAATTTCTTAGCGACATCATTAGCTTGGATGAATTCAAGTTTAAAATTACTTTCAGTAATATCAGTAATAACATCTGTAATTAAATCTATATACTTATTATTAAAGAGAGCGACTGCAACTGCTGAGTTAACAACAACTACAATAGTGTCGTTTCTAATTTCATAAATATAAGTATCAGCAAAAAATGTATCGAAAATATTTCGATCATCAAGTCTTTCGTTAATCTTAACTAAAGCCTTTTGCCATAAGGATGTAATTTCTGAAATGTTCGTAACCATGTGTGAACAAAATTATAGAGTAATCCACATAGAAAACAACCCAAAAATGATAAAAAATTTTTTATCCACAATTTCTCGCGCATACACGTTATAAAGAATTAAGTAATTTTCCACTTTTCCACATTTTTCATTTTGTGGATAAATAATTTTAACAATCAATTCACCTAATATTTATGGTGGATTTCTCAAAGTGATATAACCGTGTATACACTAATATAATTATAAATAATTATTATTAATCTATTTGTAGGTTTAATTGATGTAGTATAAAAGATTGTGGAAAACTAAAAAATAGTTATTCACATTGCCTATTGAGAAATATTCCAATTCAAAATTATCCACACTTTTTGGCGTATCCAACTGTCTTGGTCTCGCATATATGTATGTACACTTGTGTATTGACACACGTTCTTATTTTTTGATATAGTCTATTCGCTATGTATAGGAGGTTCCTTTTATGAAAAGAACATATCAACCAAGTAAAATTCAACATGCACGTAGAGCAGGCTTCAGAGCTCGTATGAAATGTGCAACAGGTCGTAAAGTTTTAGCTCGCCGTAGAGCAAAAGGCAGAAAACAATTAGCTGCATAATTGAGGTTTTAAATGAAAGTTGTTAATCGAATCAAAGATTCTAAAGACTTTGCTATTACGATTAGACAAGGAAAAACAGTAAAAAACCAATCTTTCGTTTTACATTATAAAAACTCCGATTTGGATCATTCCAGAATCGGAGTATCAGTCTCTAAAAAGATTGGTAACGCTGTAACTCGTAACAGGGTTAAAAGACAAATTAGAGCGATGCTCGACTCATTAATAGATTATAACTTGAACAAATTTGACGTAGTTGTCATCGCTAGACAAGATTTTTTAAATAAAAATTTTGAAGAAAATAAGTCCCTTTTAAGTGGCTTATTGATTAACCAAGTAGGTATAAAAAATGAAGAAAAACAATAAACTCGTTATTGGTGGTTTATCTTTAGTCGTAGGCTCACTTTTATTAAGTGGTTGTACTAAATCATTTTGTACTGTAGATGATCAAGCACATATGATGTATATGTTTGACTATGGTGTTACTGAATACTATGACAATGCAGAACAAGGTTCTCAATTGTTTGCAGGTAACGATAACATTTATGTTAGCTATACAGCATTAGATAAAATGTCAGAAAAAAGCGGAATTGGTGCAGCGAATGCTGCAGCAGCACAATCAGGTGCTCCAATTCCTAGCCAAGATTTCTGGAAAGCTGTCGATACAGTCGTTTTAGACAAGGCTTTAGCAAAAGCAGGATATGACAAATCAACAGTAACATATTCACAATTATTCACATCACTTAATGACTATGGTTATTTAAAATTTGCAGGCACTGAAGATGATAATTCTTTGTTTGCTTACTTTGATACTGTTGTTAATGAAGCTAGTGCTTTAGTTTCATTCGATGATTGCCCAACTCAAGACTATATCACAAGTTATAAAGCATCATTAACTAACACTATCGCAACTTATAGATCATGCTTCACTATTGATGAAGGTGACTATGGCTATTACGGATACGAAAGCGGAACAGGTTTCAGACCACAACCAGACACTGTAAAAATGAGCGCTAAAACATGGGGTAATGCTTGGAAACAAGGTTTATTCCAAGGTTTATTGGTTTATCCAATCGCTTGGGTAACTGAATCTTTCGTTAATTTATTCAGTGGAAACAATCCAGCAAATCTCGCTGGTGGTGTTCCTCAAATCTTAGCATTGTTACTTGTAACAATTATTGTTCGTGGCTTAATGCTTTTATTAACATTTAAATCAACAGCTGCAACATCTAAGATGCAATTAATCCAACCAGAAATTGCAAAGATTCAAGCAAAATATCCAAATAGTAATACAAATAGAAACGATCAACAAAGAATGGCTATGGAAATGCAAGCTCTTTATAAAAAACATGGCATTAACCCATTCTCAAGCTTAGTTGTTTTAATTGTTCAATTCCCTGTCTTTATTTGTGTTTGGGGTGCTTTACAAAGTAGTGCTTCATTATCAACAGGTAGTTTCTTAGGCTTGAACTTGAGTTCTTCTATCTCATCAGTTATTTTCAATGGTGCTTCTTGGAAGAATGGCTCAGCATTTACTGCTTTAGGATTATTCTTATTAATGGCTGGAGCACAAGTTGTTTCAATGCTTTTACCAAGAATTCTCCAAAAGAAACAAACAAAGAATGTTTCTAAGTTAGGTGTTAACCCAACTCAAAAAGAACAAGAAAGCAAAACTAAGACATTTACAATCGTTATGATGGTCATGATTATTGTCATGGGCTTTACACTTGTTTCAGCTATGGGTGTTTATTGGTTAGTTGGTGCATTATTCTCAGTTGCACAAACATTAATCACTAACGCAGTTGGTAACAAGAAAAAGAAATCAAAATAGGAGCTCTATATGAACGAATATATTGCAAAATCAGTCGAAGAAGCTTTAGAAAAAGCTAGCGCAGATCTAGGTATTGCTGTTGAAGACTTAGTTTACTTAGTAACTGCAGAAAAAGTCGGTTTATTAAAAAAGAAAGTTATCATCGAAGTCTATGACTTAGCTGACATCATCGAATACGCAGAACAATACATTTTAAATGTATTAGATGCATTAGAAATCGAAAGCACAGTCAAATCAAAACTTGATGATGAAATCGTTAGAATCACAATCGACTCTACACATAACCCAATCTTAATTGGTAAAAACGGTAAGACACTTCAAGCTTTAAATGAAGTTGTTAAATTAGCTGTAAGTAATCACTTCCATAAGAAGTTCAGAATTCTTCTTGATGTCAATGGTTACAAAGATAAGAAATATTATCACTTATCAAAAATGGCAAGAAGATGTGCTCATGAAGTTCAAAAAACAAAAACTACATACACATTCGATCCAATGAGCGCTGATGAGAGAAGAATCATTCATAATGCTGTAAGTGGAATGCCTAATGTACGTACTGAATCTTTCGGCGAAGGTAATCGCCGTCAAGTTCAAATCATCTACGTTGATTAAGAAAGAATGCGCTTTTATAGCGCATTTTAATTATTATGTTTGAAACAATAGTTGCTTTAGCTACACCTCCAATGAAATCAGCTTTAGCCATCATTAGATTATCTGGTGATGATGTTTTTAATGTTGTTTCTAAATGTTTCACTAAGAACATAGAAAATCTCACTAAAAAAGAGATTATGTACGGTTCTATAGTGGATTCTGACCAAAAGATTGATGACGTAATCTTACTCGCTTATAAAGGCCCAAAATCATTCACAGGCGAAGATAGCGTAGAGATTATTTGTCACGGATCTATGTTAATCGCAAATCAAATTATTCAATTACTTATTAAATGTGGCGCAAGACTCGCTACAAATGGCGAGTATTCTTCTCGTGCATTTATGCACAATAAGATTGATTTAGTTCAAGCTGAGGCTATTAATGATGTTATTAACGCTACTACTGCAGAAGCTAAAAACCTTTCTTTATTGTCTTTAGATGGTAAGGTATCTAATAAAATTGTTCCTTTAAAGACCAGATTAGCAGATGTAATTTCATTGATTGAAGTTAATATCGATTATCCAGAATACGAAGATATTGAAGTTGCTAATAAAGACACAATCATTAGTTTATGTGATGAATTAGTACCTCAAATTGATGTATTGGTTGCTGAAGGTAATAAAGCAAAGATTATTAAAGAAGGTATTAAGGTCGCAATCGTAGGAAAACCTAATGTTGGTAAATCCTCTTTATTAAACGCGCTCATAGGCGAGGAAAAAGCTATTGTTACAGATATTGCTGGTACAACTAGAGATATCGTTGAAGGCGACGTAAATCTTAATGGATTAACATTACATTTATTAGATACAGCAGGAATCCACACTACTGGTGATAAAGTAGAAAATATTGGTATTCAAAAGGCTAAAAATTCTATTTCTGATGCTGACTTAGTAATCTTAGTTTTAGATAATAGTAGGTTAATTGATAGCGAAGATTTAGAATTATTAGAAGAGACTAAAAATTCGAGAAGAATTGTTGTTTTAAATAAAAGCGATATTGATGCAAATCCAAAGATGGAAGGCATCTTAATTTCTGCTGAGAAAAACAACATTCAAGAATTAGTAAATAAGATTAAAGAAGTAGTTGGTTTAGATGAACAATCATTTAAAACTCCTGCTTTAAATAACTCAAGACAAATCGGTTTATTACAAAAAGCAAAAGAAGATTTAATTAGAGCCAAAGAAGATGCAGAAAGTGGTCTTACTATGGACTTAATTTCAGTTTCTATCTTAAGCGCATATACAAGTATTTTAGAAATTTTAGGAGAGGCAAATCAAATCGACATTGCTAAAGAAATTTTCTCCAGATTTTGTGTAGGTAAATAATGGAAATTTTTGAGTCACATTGTCACTTAAATGACGATCAATTATATTCAAAAATTGATGAAGTAATTTTGAGGGCAAAAAATGCCGGAGTTACTAAAATGGTTGTAGTCGGTTGGGACTATAAGACTTCTTTAAGAGCGGTCGAAATTGCACACACATACGACTTTATCTATGCTGCAGTAGGCTTTCATCCAGAAAATGTCTACGATATTACAAAAGAAGAATTACATGAAATTTTAAATCTTTGTAGCGATGAAAAAGTTGTTGCAATTGGTGAAATTGGTCTCGATTATTATTGGACAAAAGAACAAGAAAAAAGAGAGATTCAAAAAGAGTTATTTATTGAACAATTAAAGTTCGCAAACGAGAAAAACATGCCAGTGATTATTCATAACAGAGAAGCCTTTGAAGATTGCCTTAAAATCTTAAGAGAAAATAGACCTGTAGCTTCTGGAACAATGCACTGTTTTTCAGGAAGTGTTGAATATTTAAAAGACGTATTAGATCTTGGACTATTAATTGGCTTAGATGGCCCAGTTACTTTTAAAAATGCGAAGACTCCAAAGGAAGTAGCTGATGCAGTTCCACTAGAAAGATTACTATTAGAAACGGATTGCCCATATTTAACACCTCATCCATTTAGAGGTACATTAAATGAGCCTGTTAATATTAGATTAATTCTTGATCAAATTGCAGAGATTAAAGGATTATCAAAAAAGCATATTGCAGAAGTCACATATGACAATGCTTGTAGGTTATTTAGAATAAAATAGTATGTTATATTTTGATGGAGTAATAATTGTAGAAGGAAAAGGCGATGTTTCATTTCTCTCATCCTTTATAAATACCGAATATGTAGTACTTAATGGCTATGACATGCCAAAAGAAACTGTAAATTACTTAAGAAACATTAAGGATAGAGAAATTCTTGTTTTAACAGATCCTGATGAAGCTGGAATTAAGATTGAAGAAAACCTTTCAAAAACAGGATTAGTCTACGAATATATAAAAGTAGATATTACTAAATGTAATAAAAACGGAAAACACGGAATTGCAGAATGCGAAAAAGACGAGATTTTAAGAGTTTTAAACAAAAAGCTAACTGAGAATAATCCTTTCCGCGAACATTTAACAGTAAAGGAGTATTCTGAGCTAGGTTTAGCAGATGACAAAAATAGACGAAATTTTGTATCAAACTCGCTATGTATGGGGGTTTGTAACTCAAAAACACTATTTAAAAGATTAAATTTTAATAAAGTTACTAAAGAGGATATCTTAAAATTATGGAAATAAACAAAAGCAATATTTTTGAACTTATGAATATTACCGGAGTAAGACCATCTAAAGATTATGGCCAAAATTTTCTTATTGAACCAACCGTTTGTAAAAGAATTGCAGATGTATTAGAAACTGATGCTTCAGACAACATTTTAGAAATTGGACCAGGACTCGGTTCCTTGACTCACTTCATTAATGAAAAAGAAGGCTCTTTAACTTGTGTTGATATTGACCCAAAGATGATAGAAGTTCTTTCAGAGATTTATAAAAACGATAATATTACTTTAATCAACAAAGATATTAGAAAAGTTGAACTTTCACAATATTCAAAAATCATTGGAAATCTCCCATACAACATAACTACTGAATTAGTAACACATTTATTAATTAGTGCCAGTACATGCCGAGAATTCGTATTTATGATTCAAGCTGAAGCATTAGATAGATTTGTAGAATTAAGCGGAAAAGAATATGGTCCAGCTTCTATCCTTGTCCATTTAATCGGAAACATTAAAAAAGAGTTTATTGTTAGACCAGGTTCTTTTTATCCAGCTCCTAAATGTAATTCAGTTGTTTTTAAAATCACTAAAAGTGAATCATGCAATTTAGAAGAAGCTACAAATGTTTATTTGTTTGCTAAAAAGATTTTCCTAAATAGAAGAAAAACATTATTAAACAACTTAGGAAATATCATTGGAAAAGACAAAGCAATCGCAATCATTAAAGAGCTTAATTTATTAGAGACATGTAGACCAGAAGAAGTATCTCCTGATACATATGTAAAAATGTATAATTTAACAAAATAAGTTTTACATAGTAAAAAATTCTTTTATGAGACCTATATGTAATATATAATTACATTATGGGAACCACGGTTTTAAAAAGTTATGCAAAAATAAATCTCTGTTTGAATGTACTTGGAAAAGCAGAGAATAATTATCATAAATTAGATATGATCATGTTGCCAATTGAGTTACATGACACTATTTTAATTTCTAAAGAAAAGAATCGAGCTAAAGATCACTTTATTACTATCGACGACTTTTCTATTAACGTTGAAAAATATAATACGGTTGCTTCTGCAATTGATGGATTACAAAAGAAATACAAATTCAAAGATTTGTTCAGAGTCTTTGTTCATAAGAACATTCCAATTCAAGCTGGCTTAGGTGGCGGCTCTTCTGATGCTGCTTTTACAGCTAAAGGAATTAATAAAATTCTTAAATTAGGTGCATCTGATGATGAGTTAAAAGAAATTTCTAAGAAAATCGGTGGGGATGTAGCCTTCTTTATCGATTGCAAACCATGTAGATGCCAAGGTATAGGTGAGATTTGCACACCAGTTGAAGTTAAAAACGATTATTACGTTTTAATTGTTAAACCAAAAGCAGGATGCTCAACAAAAGAAGTATACACCGCAGGAGATTCTATGGAATTAGACACATATGATGTCGATAAAGTTGTAGAAGCTTTAAAGAATGGTGATGACGAAATGTTGGCAACAAACATTGGTAATTCTTTAGAAAAGCCAGCTGTTACATTTGTTCCTGAAATTAATGTAATTAAAGAAAAATTAAAAGCATTTGGTTTAAAAATTATTTTAATGTCTGGATCAGGTAGTTCAGTATTTGCTCTAAGCACTGATAAGAAGTTAATTAACAAGGCTTTTAAGGAAATAGAAGGCGATTACACTGTCATTAAGACAAAGGTTTTAAAATAGGTGAAAAAATGCATATCGTAAATAGTTTCGGAAAGAATATTTATATTGAAGATAGACAAGTTGGCTACATTGGTAGAAACGGTATGTTTATTAATGGACATAAGTTTGCCGATTTAACAGAAGATGGTGACATTTCTTTCGGTGAAAAAGTAATTGGTTATGTTGATGAAGACGGATACATCATTATTAATGATGCAGAAGTTGGATATATTGATTTAGAGAACAATTTTGTTTTCTATAAAACAACAGTATTTAATAAATAAGGAGATGCTATGACTGTAATAGGAATTGATGTTGGTGGAACAAGCATTAAAGGTGCTGCAGTTACTGATAACGGACATATGTTTGATACTTTTACTATCGATGTTAGTAGAGACGAAAAAGGATCTGATGTTCTTGACAGATTAGCAGCTGCAATTAAGGAATATATGGCCACACATAGCGAGATTGGCGAAGTTTCTGGTATCGGTATGGGCGTTCCTGGAGTTATAGATTCTAAACGCGGAGTAGTATGTTACTCAGCTAACTTACCTTACTGGAGTGATTTAGAAGTTAAAAATATTATGGAGAAGCTTACTGGCTTACCAGTTAAGATTACAAATGATGCAAACGCTGCTATCTTAGGCGAAGTTAAATTTGGTGCAGGAGATAATTGCGAAACTGCAATCATGTTAACTTTAGGCACTGGTATCGGATGTGGTGTGGTCCTCAATGGACAATTGTTCGAAGGAAACGAAGGTAAAGGCGCAGAATTCGGCCATTCAACACTTATGGTAGGCGGAAGACAATGCTCGTGCGGTAGAAAAGGTTGTTTCGAAGCTTATGCTTCTGCATCAGCCTTAATTCGTGATACAGAAGAAGCAATTGAGGCCCATCCAGAAAGCATCATGAAGACCATTGCAGTCCAATTTGGCAAGGTTAATGGCAGAGTTGCATTTAAGGCAGCAAGAGAATTCAACGATCCATACGCAATTGAAGTAGTAGATCAATACCTTACATACTTAGGTGAAGGTTTATTAAATATTTGTAATATATTTAGACCAAACCTAATTATTCTTTCAGGCGGTATCGCTAATGAAGGAACATACTTATTTGAAAGAATTCAACAATATTTAAAAGATAGAGACTATGGCTATAAAAATAGCCCTGAAGTAAAAGTTGTACAAGGAAAGCTCGGTTACGATTCAGGAAAAATCGGTGCCGCAGCATTATTCTTCTAGGAGGCGCATTATGGAATTAAGTAAAGGATCAATTTACACACCTAGGAAAGGTAAGAAAGGCCCAGTTAAATTTGTATGCATCTGCGCACACCCAGATGATTGCGAATTAATGGCAATCGATGGTATCCAAAGAGGCTACAGAGCAACAAAATATACTTTTGCATGCGTAGTTACAACAGATGGATTAGACGCAGAAAGATGCGGAAGATACCTAAAAATGACTGATAAGAGAATGGTCAATATTTTAGCAAACGAAGAAAAGAAAGCTGCAAATATTGGTAGATATAATTCAGTTTACTTTATGAATTACTCTAGTGAAGAAGCTCGTGACCAAGACAACCAAGACATCATTAACGAATATGTCGAAATCATCAAAGAACTTAAACCAAGAGTTATTTACACACACTCTTTATTAGATAGACACCCAACTCACGTTGCTGTAGCTGTTAAAGTTATTAATGCTTTAAGAACTATGAAGAAAGGCGATCAACCAAAGGTTTTATATGGTTGTGAATCAGAAAGAAACCTTGAATGGGTTGCTCCAGAAAAGATTGTTACATTTAACATCAGCAAGAATATGCGTTTACAACGCCAATTAATTTCTGTTCATAAGAGCCAAAACTTAGCAAGAGATTACGTCAATGCAGCTATTGGTAGAAGATACGTTAACGCTGTTTTCAATAAAGTAGAAACTAAGAAGAATGCTAAGTTAACTGCTAAGGCAATTAATATGACAACTTTACTTAGAAGAAAAGAATATCCAATCAAGAGATTCGCTATGAGTTTCATCGATGACTTATATGGTGAGCTTAACGACATGATGGATAGGACTTTATAAGATGAAAGAGTACGATTTTCTCATCGTCGGTTCCGGTCTTTTTGGTGCTACTGTAGGTTACTTTTTAAAGAAATCTGGAAAGAAAGTATTAGTAATCGATAAAAGAGACCACATCGGCGGAAATATATACACAAAAAATGAAAACGGAATCGATGTGCATGTTTATGGAGCACACATTTTCCATACAACCGAAAAGGAAGTTTGGGACTTTGTAAACACATTAGATCACTTCGTTCCTTATAATCATTCAGTAGATGCTAACTATAAAGGTGAAATTTATTCCTTACCTTTTAATATGTACACTTTCGAAAAAGTTTTTGGTACTTCAAACCCTGATGAAGTGGCACATTTCATCGAAAAAGAGAGAAATGAAGCAGGAATTACTGATCCTGCTAACCTTGAAGAAAAGGCTATTTCTTTAGTTGGTAAGACAATTTATGAGCTTTTAGTTAAGAGCTATACAGAGAAACAATGGGGAAGAAAATGTACTGAACTTCCTCCATTTATTATCTCAAGACTTCCATTTAGACTAACATTCGATAACAACTATTTTAATGACGCATATCAAGGTATGCCAGAGCATGGTTATACAAAGGTTATTGAGTCATTGCTGAATGGAATAGAGGTTAAATTATCAGAAGATTACCTCTCAAATAAAGAGTACTATGATTCTATCGCTGAAAACGTCCTCTATACAGGCCAAATTGATGCTTTATTTAACTATCAACTAGGTGATTTAGAGTACCGCTCAATTAGATTTGAGAATGAATGGCTCGATCAAGAAAAATTCCAGAATAAAGCAGTCATTAACTACACTGATGGAGATACAAAATTTACTAGAATTATCGAGCACTCACACTTCTTAAAACAATATGGAGATAAGACTTTAATTTCTAAGGAATATTCTTCTACTTACCAAAGAGGTGGAGAGCCATACTATCCAGTTAATAACGCTAAGAATAATGAGCTATATGCTAAGTATGTTGAGTTAGCTTCTAAAAACAAAAATCTCTATCTCGGTGGCCGTTTAGGCTTATATAAGTACCTAGATATGGACGATACAATCATCGAAGCGTTCAAACTTTTAGATAAGTTAGGAATCAAAAGATAACAACAAAAGCACACTATAAATAGAAAAGAAATCATTAAAGGTTTCTTTTTATTTTGAGATAATTTGTATTACGAGGTATTTCATAATGAACTATATTGGAATTGATTTAGGCACGTCTTCAATTAAAGGCTTGCTCGTTAACGAAAAAGGTAAAATTTTAAATGAAGCATCATACATTTATGATGTCTCATATCCTGCTCCTAATTACAGTGAGCAAAACCCAGAAGATTGGATTAAAGGTTTAAAGTTTGTTTTAAACAAATTATGTGAAAATGTTAGAAATTCAATCGGTGGTATTTCTTTCGGAGGCCAAATGCACGGCTTAGTTATCTTAGATGAAAACGATAACGTTATTAGACCATGTATCCTTTGGAACGATGGAAGAACAGAAGAAGAAACAAAATACTTAAACGAAGTAATTGGTAAAAAGAAACTTTCTGATTTAACTGCTAACATCGCATTCGCAGGTTTCACAGCTCCAAAACTTCTTTGGTTAGCTAAACACGAACCAGAAAACTTCAAAAGAATTAATAAAATCATGTTACCTAAAGACTACTTAGTCTATTACTTAACTGGTAAATTCGTTTCAGATTACTCAGACGCATCAGGAACATTATTCTTTGATGTTAAAAATAAAAAATGGTCTGAAGAAATGTGCGATATCTGTGGAATCAAACCTTCACAATTACCAAAATTATGCTCAGGCTTAGAAGTCGTTGGTAAAACAAAAGAAAAATTCAATTTACCTAACGCAATTGTTTCAGCGGGCGCAGGCGATAATGCTGCAGCAGCTATCGGTACAGGAACTATCTTTGATGGTTCATGTAACATTTCTTTAGGTACTAGTGGTACAGTCTTTATCTCTTCAGATAAATTCGCTGTTGACCAAAATAACTCATTACATAGCTTTGCTCATACAACAGGTAAATTCTCATTAATGGGATGTATTCTTTCAGCAGCAAGTGCTAATAAATGGTGGTTAGAAGATATCTTAAACACAACTGACTATTCAGGAAGTGTTAAAGGTATGGAAGAAAAATTAGGTGAAAACACAATTTACTTCTTACCTTATTTATCAGGTGAAAGAAGCCCACATAACGACGTCAACGCAAGAGGTGCATTTGTTGGTTTAGCAATCAACTCAACAAATAAAGAAATGTCATTAGCAGTTCTCGAAGGAGTTTCATTCGCATTAAGAGATTGTGTTGAAATCGCTAGAAAAGAAGGCGTTGTCATTCCTAAGTCAACATTATGTGGCGGCGGTGCTAAATCATCATTATGGCAAAAGATCCTCGCTAACGTATTAAATATGGATATATGCTTACTTGAAACAGAACAAGGCCCATCATATGGTGGCGCTATGCTCGCTATGGTTGCTAACAAAGAATATGCTTCAATCGAAGATGCAGTTAACAGCTTAGTCAAAGTTAGAAAAGTCATTCATCCAGATCCAGAATTAGTCGCTAAGTACGAAACTAAGTATCAAACATTCAAAAAGATTTACCCAAGCGTAAAGGATATTTACAAAATTCTCTAGGAGATATTTTCATGAATAAGAAATTATTATTAACAATCATGTCTGCAGCTGTTGTAAGCTTAGCAGCATGTAACTTAGAAGCTACTCCAGATAAACCAAATCCACCAGCACCAACACCTTCAGTTGAGTATGTTCCAGTATTTGTTATGTCTGGACAATCAAACATGGAAGGTAGCTCAAACTGGAGATTAAATAATAACAACCTTCTTAAAGAAGCAATGACTGAATTAGGTGAAGACTATTCAGTAGTTGATCCTGATGAAACTAATAATACAATCGCTCAAAAAGGTGAAAGAAACGATGGTATTGAAAACGTTTTAACTAGCTACTATGGTTTCTATCATCCAAATGGATGGACTCAAGCTCACACATCTTCAATGGACACAAGCACTCCAGAAGCAAGATTAACTCCTAACTTCAAACCTACTACTGTTGGTATGGGTGTCAGCGATGGGGGTAACGATGACTTCTTCGGCCCTGAATTAGGTATGGCTTATAAGTTATCTAAAAATTATGATGGCGATGAACCAATCCACTTAATTAAAGCTGCTTTCTCAGGCTCTGGCTTTAGCCAAGGTACTGTTAACTGGAGAAACTATCCAGATGAAGCTAAGACAGATGAACAAAACGCTACATCATCTTTATATTATTTATTAAAGAGATATACAGATAACTGTTTAAAAGTTATTGAAGATCAAGGCAAAGTCCCTGTTATTAAAGGATTCATTTGGCACCAAGGTGAAAGTGATACAGGTAATAATAATTATCAAACAGAAATGGAAGGTTTAATTTCTCGTTTCCGTACTGATTACGCTGAATATGCTACAGATGGTGAAGGTAAGAATATCGCATTCTTAGATTGCACAATCTATGATGGTTCTAAAAATAAGTATGGGTCTCAAGAAAGCGTTAATAACGGTATTAACGCTAAAAAGAACGCTATTGCTGCTAAAGGTAAATTAGACAAAGACGATGATAATTACGAACCAAACTTCATTGTTGATGGCACATTTACTGATCATGGTCTTAAGTTAGAAATCGGCGATGCTGCTAAAGGTGGTTACAACCAATATCACTACAACACAAAAGATGCATTCATCTTAGGTGAAGCATACGCAGATCTTATTTTAGAAAACGGATTATTAGATTAATCATATATATTCAAAGGACTTTAACGCAGTAACGATAGCGATTATAAATTCGCTTAAGAATCAAGGTATAACTTCTAAACAACAAGTCTAGAGGTTATGCCTTTTTTGTGGATTTTGTGATTCTGTCATAGATGTTTTTTTCCTTTGAAACTAACTAAACTTTATAGTTTAAATATTGTATCCTTGTTGAATTGTAAATGCATATATGCTATAATTATTATACAATATAAGGAGGCGTAAATATGTCTAATATAGTGATGAATAACGAATTTAAAATATGGGTTAGCAATATAAGTGAAAAGTATAAAAAAGCACAAATTAAAGCCGCAATTAGTGTCAATAATGAAATGCTTAAGTTTTATTTTGAATTAGGAAAGGAAATTTCTAACAATTCTTTTAAATCAACTTATGGATCAAAATTTTATGACTCATTGAGCAAAGAACTGATTTCTAACTTACCTAACGTAAAAGGTCTTACCCAAAAGAATATTAGATACATGGAGAAGTTTTTCAACCTCTATAATGACCAAATTCAAAATTTCCCACAACTTGTGGGACAATTGTTCTCTATTCCTTGGGGACATCACAGATATATTATTGATAAATGTAAAGATGTAGACAAAGCATTATTTTTTGTAAGAAAAGTTCACGAAAACAATTGGTCGAGAGATGTTTTACTAAACTTTATTTCTACTGATTTATATGAACGTGAGGGAAAAGCAATAAACAACTTTGAATTAGCTTTGCCTGATACGAACAAGGATCTAGCAAAACAAATAACAAAAGATCCATATAATTTTGATTTCTTATCTGTCACTGAAGAATATAATGAGAAAGAATTAAAAGACGCCTTGATTGATAATATTCAGAAGTTCTTATTAGAGTTAGGAGAAGGCTTTGCATTTGTTGGAAGAGAATCTAGATTACTAGTAGGAGAAACAGAATTTTTTACAGATTTGTTATTCTACAACATTAAACTCCATGCTTATGTTGTAATTGAAGTTAAAATCACAAAATTTACGCCGGGTGATTTAGGTCAACTAAGTACTTATGTATCATCAGTTAACCATTTGCTAAAAGGAAAAAGTGATAATCCAACAATAGGAATTTTAATTTGCAAAGATAAAGATAAAATAGTAGCGGAATATTCTTTAGAAAATTACAACATTCCACTCGGTATTTCATCATATGAACTTAATAAATTAATGCCTAAGGAACTAAAGAATTCATTACCTTCAATTGAAGAACTAGAAAGAGAACTTGGTGAATAAACATGAATACACAACATGATTTACTTCAAAAAATAATTAAAAAAAGAAAAGAACTTGGTGTTTCTCAACAAAAACTTGCAGATATGATTTCTTTGCCTCAGTCCACAATAGCAAGAATCGAAGCTGAAATAGTATCTCCTAGATTAGAAACAATAATTCTTATCGTAAACGCTTTAGGCATAACAATAGACATAAAATAGATGTCCATTATGGCCCATCTTGTTTGATCATAAAGACTTTTATACGGCATAAAAAAGCGAGCACCAAATCCATGATGCTCGCTTTTGTAATTGCTTTCTACTCAATTTCGTAGATATCTTTAATTTTTTCTGAGATTAATTTAGCTGTAATTTCAGCCGCTTTAACTGTGAAGTGAACTCCGTCATTAGGTCTAAATAGTTCGGCGTCTGTATAATTATCAAACTCATCATTAAGATCAATTAATGGACAATTTAGATCTTCAGCTAATTGCTTTTGAAGTGGAACTACATTATTGCAAATAACATCGGTTGGAATTCCAAATGTGTTAGTGATACATCTTGGAGAAGTTAACATGATAATGTTTAAATCTTCACCGAATGTAGTTCTATATAAATTGACTAAAGCAGTATAGTCTGCAACATAATCATCAGCTTCATTAGCCCAGTTAGTAGCATCATTAGTTCCAAGCAAGATTGTTAATACAATTGGGTTACCTGTTAATGATGTTTGGTATTGAGAAGTAGTGTTGTATGCTGGGTTATATTGTCCAAATGTCTTAAATGAAGCACCATTCTTACCACAGTTAGAAATTGTCATCTTAGAAGAATCATCGAAATTTCCTTTGATGTAATTTGGGTAAGATTGAGTAGGCCAGCTATGACCTTCAGTTAATGAATCACCAACACAAGTAATTTGACCTTCAATAACGCTAGAGACTTCGATATCAACATCAACTGATAAACCTCTATAAGAAGCAGTAACGGAAGTAGTGCTTGCTTTAAGGTTTTTGTCTCCACTTAAAGTGAAGTCAGTGACTGTAGTCTTATTGCCTTCTGCATCAGTGTATTCAAGAGTAAGACCTGTCTTATCAAAATTGTTACCACAGTTATAGTTAACTTTAGTTGGATTAGAAACAACTTTTAAAGAAGCCTTAGGTGTAGGTGCTGGCTCTTGAGCGTTACAACCTGCTAAGAGAAGTAATGATGAAAGAACAAATAGCTTTCTCCCTACTCTAGACATAATTTATAAGCGTCCAGCTTACCTTTCATATCAGTGAACTTGATATATACAGCGTTCTTTTCAGAACCGTTGACGACTGGAAGAGTGATTTTGCCTTCACCTTTAACTTCAAAGTCAACTGTTGAAACTGCTTCGCCGTTTTCTGAATATTCAAGAACAGCTTTACCGCTTGCTTTACCTTTGACTTCTAATGTAACAGTCTTGGTTTCTGTTAAGTTGAAGTATTTATAACCGACTAATGCGCCATCAGCGATATTTTCGATGTATTGTGTTTCAACTGTATCTGTATCTTTACCAGATTGAGTGATACACATTTTGCCTTTTTGCCATGGCCAACGGAAGAAGTTATAGAAGATGTTTCCTTCTTTTGGCATTAAGCAGCAGCAGATTGATGCAGGGTAGCATCCTTTACCTTCTAATGGTCCGCCATTTAAACCGCATGATGTCATTTCAACTTGCTTGATTGAGCCATCTGCTTCGAAATGGATTTCTTCTGCTAAACCTTGTCTATCTGTGTTAGTGAAGTTTGTGTGTCTGTGATAGAAGATGTATGATTTGCCGTTAGGTAAGCAAACGATACCACCGTGGTTGTTACCAATTGGGTAGCAAGCATCTTTTTTAGCTCTACCATTTAAGCCGACATCACCGTTAGAAACGATTGTGCCACCGAATTTGAATGGTCCCATTGGACTATCAGATGTTGCGTAGCATAATTCGTGTCCATCATATGCTGAATAGACAAAGTAGTATTTGCCGTTAATTTTTCTAATTGAAGAAGCTTCGAAGAATTCGTGTCCGTTCCATTCTGGATCGCATTCACCTTTCTTAAAGAAGACTTTCTTTGGTTCACCTTTAATAGTGACCATGTCTGGTTCGAGTTCCATGACGTAACCGCCATCGATTTTGAAACCTTGGAATGTGATTTGTGGGAAGAATGTTGTAGCGCCGAAGCCTGAGTATAAGTAAACTCTGCCGTCGTCATCAACTAAAACACCTGGGTCAAATTGGAATACGTCGTGTTTTCTCTTACCTAAGACTGTGCCGTCTGGGAAGTGGACGTGTCCGACGAATTTGAATGGGCCTGCAGGGCTATCAGAAACTGCTACGCCTGTATGACCAACCCAGTCAAATGCGTAATAAATATAGTATTTTCCATCTGGGCCTTGGCAAACATCTGGTGCATATAAGTCGTGTTTGTTCTTTTTGTTGTCTGGGTCTTCAGTTCTTTGAAGAATTTCACCTTCATATCTCCAATCAGATAAGTCATCAACTGGAGCAGACCAAGTTACATAGTTGTTATGGCAGAAATTGAATGCGCCATATTGGTCGTGTGAGCCGTAGACATAAACACGGTCACCAAAAATGTGTGGTTCACCATCAGGAACATATTCGTACAATGGTAAATAAGGGTTATAAACCTGTTTTTTCATATAAAAATACCTCTTATCACTATTATAGTGGATGAGAGGCATTTCTAAAATATGATTAATTTATTATTACGGATTGATATTTTTATCAGTTTTGTATGCTTCAAGAACTTTAATTGAATCTGCTGGAGTTAAGATGATTTCTTTTTCTTCTGTAGAGTAAACTTTGGTTACATTAGCGCCATCAACTGTCATATGTTCTTTTCTATAAGCTTTTGGAGTGCATCCAAATCTCTTAATAAACATCTTTGTCATATATTTTGGATCACTGAATCCAGACTCATATGAGATTTCTAATAAACTCTTTTCGTTGTTCTCCATTAATCTGATTGCGCTTTCCATACGTCTAAGGTTGACATATTCTTGGAAAGTAACACCGAAATATGATGAGAATAAGTGAGAGAAGTGGGTGACTGAGAGATCTTCTTCTGAAGCGATATCTTCAAGACGAATATGGTTAGCATAATTGAGGTCAATGTATGAAACAATTCTCTCTAATCTGTTAGATTTTTTCTTAATTTTTTCTTTTTCAATTTCACTAACAATTTGATGATCTACATATTTGTAGAGGTACGCCATAATTTGTGAAATTTCAGAGATTAATGTGACTTGATAATATTTTTCTTGTTTGAAGTAAGAAAGAGCAGAATCAATCAATAATCTTGTGCCGATTGCGGTTCTTTCTCCTGGTAAAATTTCGTTTAATTTACCTGATTTGAACATGGTAGTTCTAATTTGTGGGAAGTAGTTCAATAAGAAGTGGTTAGAGATTTGAAGAATTAGGAAAACTGGTGGGTTTTTGATGTCAAAACTACCATCTGGTAATGGCTTAGCAGAAATGCTATGAATGTCATGTGAGCCGATAAGGAAAAGATCTCCTTCTTCACAAGGACATTTTTCACCATTTATGGTGAATTCACCATGACCTTTAATAACTAATAAGATTTCAAATTCTTTGTGTAAGTGAGCATTTCTAAAAGAAATCTCATTTACTAAGATTCTAACGTGATTAACCTTAGGGAATTGAACTAATTCAAGTTGTTTGCTCATATAAGTATAATACGCATATACGTCATAAAGCGCAAGATAATCATATAAAAAAAATACTTTAATCGTGCGCAATATTTCTCTTATCGGACAATAATAATGTCGAGGTAAAAAATTATGGAATATTTTGATTTTGTAAAAAAAGTCGTTTTTGAGGGCCCAGAAAGTAAGAACCCATTAGCTTATAAATTCTACGACCCAGAAAAAATCGTTTTAGGAAAGCCAATGAAAGAACACTTAAAGTTCGCTATGGCTTGGTGGCACAATCTTGGTGCTGATGGCACTGATATGTTTGGCCGTGGAACTATCGACAAGAGCTTTGGTGTTACTCCAGGTACATTAGCTCACGCAAAAGCAAAAGTCGATGCTGGTTTTGAATTCATGACAAAAATGGGCATTGAATACTTCTGCTTCCACGATGTTGACTTAGTCCCAGAACAAAAAGACATCAACGACACTAACAAATTATTAGACGAAGTTAGTGACTACATCGTTGAAAAACAAAAAGAAACAGGCATTAAATGTTTATGGGGTACTGCAAACTTATTCGGTAACCCAAGATATATGCACGGTGGCGGAACATCAAATAGAGTTGATGTTTACTGCTTTGCAGCAGCTCAAATCAAAAAGGCATTAGATATCACTGTTAAACTCGGTGGTCAAAACTATGTCTTCTGGGGCGGTAGAGAAGGTTATGAAACTTTACTCAACACAGATATGGGCTTAGAAGAAGAAAATATCGCTGCATTAATGAAAATGGCAGTTGAATATGGTAGAAAGATCGGCTTAAAAGGCGACTTCTACATCGAACCAAAACCAAAAGAACCAATGAAACATCAATATGACTTCGATGCTGCTACATCAATTGGCTTCTTAAGAAAATATGGCTTAGACAAAGACTTCAAGATGAACATTGAAGCTAACCACGCTGAATTAGCAAAACATACATTCGAACACGAATTAAGAGTTTCTAGATTAAACGGTATGTTAGGTTCAATCGACGCTAACGAAGGCGACTGTGTCTTAGGTTGGGACGTTGATAGATTCCCAGCAAACGTTTACACAGCAACATTCGCTATGTTAGAAATCTTAAAAGCTGGCAAAATCTCTGGTGGTTTAAACTTCGACGCTAAGACAAGAAGAGCTTCAAATACATATGAGGATATGTTCAAAGCTTACATCTTAGGTATGGATACTTGGGCATTAGGTTTAATCAATGCTGCAAAGATCATCGAAGATGGCAGAATCGAAAAATTCGTTGCTGATAGATATGCTACATGGAGCAGTGATCTTGGCAAAAAGATCAGAGCTGGTGAATGCAAATTAGAAGAATTAGCAGCTATTGGTTGTGAACAAAAATTCTTCTCAGCTGAAAACAGCGGTAGAGAAGAAGAATTACAAGAAATTCTCAACTCAATCTTATTCAAATAATAAGACCTTAATTTCTAAATTAAGCAGGTGAATTGTCACCTGCTTTTTTATAACTTTTTCCCTATTGTTTCGCAACTTTGTCGTTTTTGCGCGTAGGCGTGTTATGAATAATAAATATGTAATTACGCGCATAAAAATCTCAAACAGAGTTTTTTTTGGGCGTTTTGTTTGCGAAAAAATATAATGTCGCAAGAAAGGAAATTTTATGGTAAAACCAAAATTATTTATGGGTTTATCAGCCGTAGGTATCCTTGTTACTAGCATGCTCTTTGCTGGCCGTGAGGTCGCAGAAGTCAAAGCTGGTCTTATCAATGACTTCCTTGGTTTATCAACCCAAAAAGTCGACAAAGTTGAATCTGACTTAGTCGAAGGTTCTGCTTATGCTGACGAAGACGGCAACTTAACAGATGAAGGTTGGAATCAAATGATTACTGATTCTTACAAATTCTGTGAAGAAGCTGTTGAACAAGGTTCAGTTTTAATTAAAAACGATAACGATTGCTTACCTTTAAAGGCAAGTGAAAGAAAAGTTACATTATTCGGTACTGGATCTAAGAACCTCTTCATGCGTTCTGGTGCTGGTGGTGCTGCTCCAAACCCAGACTTAGTTGTTAATTTAGGACCTGCATTTGAAAAGAATGGATTCGAAATTAACAGAACTGTCTACAATAAGTTAAAAACTTGGGGTTCTCAAGATTTAACAAAACCTTCAACTGAAGTCGAAGAAGGTACAGGTATCTACACTAACGATGTTAAAGCAACATTTGATGAATACAATGATGCTGCTATCATCACTATCGTTCGTATCGGTACTGAAAACACTGACCCAAGTGCTGGTAACTTAAACTTAAGACAAAAAGAAAAAGACCTCTTAAAGATGGTCAAAGATTCAGGCAAATTCGATAAGATTATCGTCTTAATCAACTCTCCATTAGCTATGTCTATGGACTGGATTGAAGATGAACAATACGGTATCGATGCTGCAATCTTCATGGGTGTCCCTGGTTACTACGGTGCTGGTGGTATCCCACATCTCTTAGCTGGTGTTGATGCTGAAGGCAAACTTGTTAACGCTTCAGGTCACGCTCCAGATACATTCGCAGCTAGCGCAAGCTCATCAGCTGCATACCAAAACTTCGGTAACAGCAGTGTTGTTGTTTATAAAGAAGGTGTTTATGTCGGTTACAAATATTATGAAACTAGATATGAAGACTGCATTTTAAACCAAGGTAGTGCAAATGGTACTAAGGGTGTTTATAACTCAAAGAACAGCAGCTGGAACTATGCTGATGAAATGATTTGTCCATTCGGTTATGGCTTATCATACACAACATTCGATCAAAAGATTAAAGAAGTTAAATACAATACAGAAACTGATCAATATGATGTTTCAGTAGAAGTTAAGAATACTGGCTCAATGGCTGGTAAGGCTTCTGTCCAAGTATATGTACAACAACCATATACAGACTTTGATAAAGAAAACGGTTTAGGTAGACCATCTATCGCAATCATGAACTATGAAAAAGTTGATCTCGAACCAAACGAAACAAAGACTGTTTCAGTTCCTGTAGATAGATACTTCTTAACTACATACGATTACAAAGTTAATAAACAATACATCCTTGAAGAAGGCGACTATTACTTCGCAATTGGTAACGGTGCTCACGAAGCATTAAATAACGTTATCGCTAAGAAATCTCCTTCACACGCTGGTGACTTAAAAGACCAATGGGGTAAGTCATTCACTGCAAACGCTGATGGTGCTGTCAAAGTAACTATCAACGAAGACAAGCTTTCATACAAGATGTCAATCTATGATAAAGATGTTCAAGTTACTAACCAATTCGATGATGCAGATTATAACTACTATGCAACAAAGAATAGCAAAACTCCAATTACTTACTTAGATAGACAAAACTGGGAAGGTACTTGGCCAACTGCTACAACTACAACTCCAACTGCTGGCGATGACAGAGATATGTCAAAGAAATACGCTAAGACAGAAGAAGAGTTAGAAGATATGAAATATTCAGAAGGCAGAGGTATTGTCTATGATGTTCCATACGAAGACGGCTTAATCACTTTCAATGATATGTTAGACGTACCATTAGAAGGTGTTGTTGAAAAAGGTAGATTCGAAGGTGAAGATGGTGCTGAAATTTGGGATGCATTCATTGCTCAAATGACATTAGATGACTTAATCATCTCTGTCTCAGATAACCGTGGTATCCTCGACGTCGCTAAAGTCTTAAAGAAAGGTAACTCAGTCGCTGAAGGCCCTGAAGGTATCCTTTCTAAGTTCAAATATGGTGATACTTCAAGATGGGCAACTGGTTTCCCAACTGGCCCAACTTACACAGCAACATTCGATCACTCTATGCAAAAGAAATTCGGTGGATTCTTCGGTGAAGAAGCTCTCTACTGTGGTGTTGCATGTATCAATGCTCCTGGTTGTAACATCAACCGTACACCTTACGGTTCACGTGCTTCAGAATATATGACTGAAGATGGCGTTATGAACTACTTAGTCGCTTCTAACGTTGTTGGTGAAGCAAGAAAGAAAGGCTTAGTTATGAACATTAAGCACTGTTTCTTAAATAACCAAGAATCAGGAAGACAAGGTGTTGAAACATACTGTAACGAACAAGCTATTCGTGAAATCTACTTAAGACCATTCGAAGGCGCTTTAACAAGAGGCCGTGGCTTAGGTATCATGACTTCATATAACAGAATTGGCGCTACTTATGCAGCTTGCCATAAGCCATTAATGCAAAACGTTATGAGAGGCGAATGGAAATATAGAGGTCAAATCATCGATGATGCTTTAACTGGAAATAACACAAGTAACTACTCAAATGGTCCTGCAATGTTATATTGCGGTACTGATATTTTCTGTCTTGATGGTGGACGTGGCGGTCAATTAAAACAATGGGTTGAAGGCCAAGATGATATGACAGCATTAAGATGCTTACAAAGAGCTAACAAGAACATCATGTACTCTATGACTAGATCATGGATGGGTGGTGTCCGTGTTTCTGAAGAAGAAATCTTAGAATCAGCTAACCCAACTTGGATGAAAGCTGTTGATGGCGCTGTTATCGGTGCTACAGTTGTTACAAGTGCATTAACTGCTGCTTACGTTGTCTTAGAAGTTCTTTCTAAGAGAAAAGTAGTCGCATAATTTAGGAGGCAATTACAATGGAATCAATTAAAAAATTCTTTGCTAACAAAACAGTTGCTTACTATATTGCTATTTGCGATGCAGTCTTAGCTCTTGTTCTTGGTATTATCTACGTTGCTACAATGAAAACAGCTATTGGTAACAATGCTGCTGGTAACGTTCCTGAATCAGTTGGTATTTATTTACTCGCTGGTGCTGCTGTTCAAGCAGTCTTATGTGTATTACCACAATATAGATTTGTTGGTATCTTCGCTATCGTATTATTCGGTTTATCTTTATATAAAGAAGTATTCTTAGTTCCTGACTTTATCGCAGGTTTAGCTAATGGTATCGAATATAACGGTGGTAATGCTGCATTAAACATTTTCTATCTCGTTGGTCAATTAGTTATTATTATCTCTGCTGTTGTTGTTAGCTTCATGAAGTTCTATAAGAACGATGAAGAAGCAGACGCAGACTTCAAAGCAGTCAAAGGCACAACAAACATCGCTAAAGTTAGTGGCGGTGCAGTTGTTGTTATCGCTGCTATGTTAATTTCAACTTTATCAGTCGGTGCTATGAAGAAAAACGCTGCTGGTTCTGGTAACTCAAATACTCCTTCTTCTGGTGAAAAGGAAGAGGAAGAAAAACCATCAAAACCAGTTTGGAACCCAGTCACTGACGAAATCAAAGCTTTAGCAGCAGGCAAACAACCAGCTACTGATCCTACAGGTTATGTTTTTGCTAAAGAAGAAACTTATGACTTTAACGACGAAACACTTGCTGGTGTAACTGCTGGTGCTGCTACTAGAGAAAATCGTCAATTAATTTACTTATTTGAAGGCGCTTACTCTGAAGGTTATCAAGGTCAATATAACGAATACTATACAAACCTCTACTTATGGGATGATGGTATTATGACTGGTAAATCAAACAGCCAAACATTCAAAGGTTATTGGTATAACGATATGGATGGCGATGGCACAGTCGATTGCTTAAACATGGTTTCTGGTTCTGCAAAATACGCTTCAATCGTTTGCTCAAAAGAAACTGGTTTCTATAACTACCAAGCTTACGTATTCATGCATCCAGGATGGGGCGATGGACGTTCTATCATTGTTGCAGGTTATATGTACTATGATGCAATCGCATTAGCAATCAACACAACAAAGACTGGTCTTAACTTCACAGTTGGTGATTCATTCAAAACATCTGACTGGACACTTAACAGAATCTTAGCTAACTTATCATATGGTGCAGTCTTCAATACACCAGATGGATCTTCTACAACACAAACTAAGTGGACAATCCCATCAGGATTAATTGTTGATGGAAAATTAGCTTTAGCTGGTGAATTCGAAATCAAAGCTTCTTGGGGCGGATTAGAAACATCAGTTAAGATTACTGTTGCTGAAGCTTCAGCAGAATAGTCTATAAAAAACAAAGTCCTCTATTATATATATTTAATAAGGATATAAGTGGGAGCGCGAGCTCTCACTTTTTTATATTTTTTCCTATCTAATAATTTTCCTATTCATTTAGCAACAATGTCATATTTCAAAAATAGGGGTTTACTTATTATAAATGTGTAGAAAAGCACTTAAATTAACCGTTAGAGTAATTTTTGGTGACTTTTTGTTGTTTTGTAGATTTGAGGTGCTACAAAAATAATATTCGAATCCTCGAGAAAGGGTAATACAAGGTATTACGTAAAAATTAGTTTATGAAAAAGAATAAATTAGTTGGTTTAGCTGCTCTTGCTCTTACATTAGGTATGGCAGGATGTGGTGAAAAACCAGAAGAACCTGTTGAACCATGTGCTAAACATACATACGGTGAAGACGTTGTTGTTAAAGAAGCAACATGTACTGAAAAAGGTTCTAAGAAAAGAACTTGTACTGTTTGTGGCTATGAAGATGTAAGAGATATTTCTAAGAAATCTCATACTTATGTTGAAGTTACAAGTGGTGAAGGCGCAACAATTCCTGCAACATGTATCGCAGAAGGTACAAAGAAAGAAAAATGTTCAGCATGTGGTGATCCAAGAACAACTACAATTGCTAAGCTCGCTCACACATACGAAAAGAACGAAGATGGCTCAGACAAAGTTACTTGGACAACTGCCCCAACATGTACAGATGCAGGTGTCGGTGGTAAAAAACACTGTACAGCATGTAATTTAGACTATGATTATGAAGAAGGTGCTTTAGGCCACACATATGCAAAAGATGATGATGGCAAAGATATCGTTGATTGGACGGGCGAAGGCTATGGTCACGCTACTTGTTTAGCTGCTGGTAAAGGTCATAAAGCATGTACACGTTGTAGTGAAGTTGCTGATGTTGATGAAGCTCAATTAGAACACAATTTCCAATTAGTTGGTGAACCAACTGAACGTCCAGAAGGCTCTGATAAAGCAGTTGTTCGTATGTATTCTTGTGATAGAGGTTGTGGTGATACATCATTCGGTTTCGAAGCAAAAGAAGTTACTGCAGCTTCTAAAGAAACATTAGTCATTAATGATGAAGGTGGTGCAAGATTCTTTGGTCACCCAATCGGTAATGACTGTGAATTAGGCGCTAACGGCGACCCTGCAGAAGATACTCCAGCAGTCTTTGATGCTACTAAGACTGGTGACTTCTTCGAATACAAATTCGATTTAACTGCAGAACAAACAGGTACTTACAAATTATATTGTACAGCTACAGCTGCTCAATGGATGAGCAATAACAGAATGGATTTCTGGGCAATTCACGATGGTGATGTTGACTGGACAAAAGCTTTATACATTGAAGATTCAGCTAACCACGCAGCAGGAGATCCTGTTGAAGATTACAGATACGTTTTATACGTTGATGGCCAAGTTAAAGACTTTGATCCTGAAATCGTAGTTCCAGCTGGATCAAATACAGTACAACAAGATTATCAATTACCATATGTCTTCAATTTTACACAAGCTGGTGAACACTCAATCAAATTAGTTATGGCTGGTGGTTATAGATCAGTATTCTATAAGTTCACATTTAGAGCTACAGACGAAGAAGCAACAGGCGACCACATCCACGCTTACGAAACTGAAGATACAACTAAGAGAGTTGAACCAACTTGTAAAAAAGAAGGTAAGAAAGTCATGGCATGTTCATGTGGCAAAACACAAGACGTCGTTCTTGAAAAAGTTGCACACACATTCGTCGCTGGTACTCCAGTAGCAGCTGCAGAAGGCAAAAATGCTTACGGTGTTGATACATGTAGCGTTTGTGGCTTAACAAAGATGACTGTTAATGCTGCTCAAGACTTAAATGGTAATATTACTGCACAAGGTGCTAAGTTAACAAAAGATGCTTCTGGTAACACAAAAGCAAAATATGTCATTAGCACAGACAAAGCATACAAAGGTACTTTATACATCAACGGTGGTGTTGATAATGCTGGTAACTATGCAATGGGTTGGCAAACAGGTAAGAATGGCGGTTCATCTGCTGTTACATTACCAGATGGCAGAACTAATACAAACTGGTTCTTAAATGGTGATGCTCTTACTGTTACAACTGATAAATACAACGCATTAGTTAACTTAAATTCTACAGTTTCAACATCAGCTTTCACTAATGACGAAACTCACACACGTGTTGGTTTAATTAAAGTTGCTGATGTAGACTTAGTCGAAGGCGATAATACAATCGAATTAGCTTGCTTAGACAGCTTTGCTCCTTCATATGTTGATATCGTATTCATCGGTAAAGAAGTTGGTGGTATCCAATACTTCAAATCATCAACAAAATGTAATACATACAAGAGTGGTTCTAACATCGCTCAAGCTGGTGATACATACTTTGCTGTTGTTGAAGATGGTGAATTCATCGTTGCATTCTGGGAATGGACATATAGTGGTTCAGAAGAAATTAACGTTGTCTTACCTATAGAATCAATCACTTTAGAAGAAGGTAAAATCACTGTTGCTAGAGGTACAACTCCTACTGCTCAATTAGATTTAACTGAAGGTAGAAACGAATGGCAACACGTCGGCAATGCTAACAGAGCTTTATCATTCGAAGTTGAAGAAGTTAGTGCTTCTGAACTTCCAGAAGTATTCACACACGTTGAATCTTGGTTCACTTCAGCTGAATAGTTAAGAAATTCTAAAACAAAAATTAGAGATGCATTCGTGCATCTCTTTTTTTAGGTTTATAAACATAATTTATATAGATTAGCAAATTAGTCATAAATTAATAAAGTTATTAAATTTACAATTAAGTTACAAAAGATCTTAAGAATTAGCTATATAAGCAATTTTTATCTATTTTTTGATATTTTGTTATTTGAGGTGTAACAAAGATAATAATTGAATCCTCAGGAAAGGGATAGCGATCGCTATCAAAAAGAAATATGAAAAAAACAAAAGTATTAAGTTTAACCACTCTCTTACTTGCTTTAGGATTAGCAGGTTGTGGTGAAAAAGAAGCTCCAAAAGTTGATCCATGTGAAAAGCATTCTTGGGGAGAATACGAAGTAACTAAAGAAGCAACATGTAAAGAAGCTGGCTCAAAGAAGAGAGTTTGTACAGTTTGCGCTGCTGAAGAAGTAAAAGATATTGCAAAGAAAACAACTCACACCTACGCAGTTACTTCTGAAACAGCTGCAACATGCCAAGCTGCAGGTTCAAAAGTTGAAAAATGTTCAGTATGTGATGATGTTAAAACAACTACACTTGCAAAATTAGATCACCAATACGTAACAGCAACAGATTCTACACATACTGCTGTAACAGCAACTTGTAAAGTCGAAGGAAGCCATTGGGAAAAATGTTCTAAATGTAATGAATGGAAGAAAGTCGAAGAAGGTTTTGCTCCTCACGCATTTGGTGCAGCAACTGTTGTCCATGACAAAGCTGACGGCACTGCTTCAAAATTAAGCAAGAGAACATGTTCTGCTTGTCAAAAAGTTGATTTCGTAGTTGATGCTCTTTCATACGTTGAATCAGGTTCAACATCATCAAATGCATTTGCTAACAAAGACACTTCAGGTGCTACATTAAAAATGAGCAAAAACGGAAACTTTGTTACTTATACAATTACAGTAGATAAAGCTTATGAAGGAATGGAAGTTGCTCTTTATGGTTGGGTTGACTATTGGAAAGATGGTTCAAATAACAACGATCAAAAAGGACATATCGTCAATGGCAGCCCTACATTCAGTGTCAAAGTTAATGACACTGATGTTGCTGTAACAAACGACAAATCATTCGAAGAAATGGGTATGACTGCTGGCGAAGGTGGCAACGGAACATTCACATTATGCCCAGTTGGCGGAACTGCTTCTTTAAAAGCTGGTGTAAATACAATTACTTACGCTCGTGTTGGTTCATATAACTTAAACATTAGCGAAATCCACTTCATCGGTTAAGCAGCTGCTTTATTTAATTTTTAAAAGTAGTCAGGGAGTGTTTTATAACATTCCCTTTTACTTTGGTTTAAATATTAATATTTATTTAATCTATTTTTTGAACTATTATATTTATGAAAAAGAGGAAGTTATATGAAGAACAAGTATAAGCTTTTTGTATTGTCTGTTGCTGGTCTTTTAGTATCTGCATGTAATGTGCCATCTAATACAAAACCAGACAATGGAAACAACAATAATGGTAACAACAATAATGGAGAGAACAATGTTTCTCACACTCATAATTGGAGCGATACTTATGAAAAGGACAGCAATTATCACTGGTTTAAATGTTTAGATGATGATTGTGACGAAGTTAAAGATAAGGAAAGTCATGATTATGAAGGTAGTGATTGGGTGATTGATAGCTATGCAAGCGGCACTACTCAAGGTACTAAGCATAGAGTTTGCAATGACTGTGGATATCAACAAACTGAATCACACAATGAGACCGATCCAAACGCTCAAGGGGGTAGTGGTGGCGGAAATAACTCTAATGAACACACACATACTTATGATACAAATTGGACAAGTGATGATTCATATCACTGGCACAAGTGTACAGTCACTGTAGGTGGCATGTCATTTAATGGCATGACATTTGGTGGAACTCCTTGTGATGCTATTAAAGATAAGGCAGCTCACACTTGGAACTCCGGAGAAGTTACAACAGCTCCTGGAGCATATAGTGAAGGTGTAAAAACATATAAATGTACAGTTTGTAACAAAACAAAAACAGAATCTATTCCTGCTACAGGACCAGTTGACGAAAAAGTTGGCAACTTCTCGTTCAATAACGATATTACTGTTGCTCAAAAGATTCACACAACTAACCAAGAAAAATTCCTTAATTTTACAGGTGATTATTACAATATCACAAGTTCGCAATTAAATAGTTATAGTGCGACTGGCAATTCTGAAGCTTCTTTCCCAAACCAAGTAAAAGTAACTTGGAATTATACTGCTCCTACAGGAAAAACAGTTAAAAATTATACTGTTATTACAGGCCAGAAACCTGATTTAAGTGACGGTTATCAAATGACAGCAACCTCAACTCAGTTAAGTTTTTATAACGCCTTTTTAGGAACTAACTATTTTAAAGTTATAGCTAACTTAAGCGATAACACTACTGAAGCATCTCCTATTAAAACATTCTTAGTAGATGCAACTGCTCCTAGAAACTTAAAAGTAGGAACAATGTCTAACTGTAGAGATATGGGTGGTAGAACTACTACTGCAGGTGGCAAAATCAAACAAGGTTTAATCTATAGAACATCTGACCCAGCAACTAGTGGAGTTGGAGATGTTAGCGAATGGACTAAACGCATGAAGATCAAAACTGAAATCTATGTTAAAGATGGAAGCAATTCTTCAGGACCTTTAGGTAGCTCAGTTAAATTTGTTAACGCTTCAATGGATTACGGTGCTACACCAAAATCAAATATGGCAAGAAACGCTGAAAGACTTAGAAAAGTCTTCTCAGTATTAGGTGATTCAAGTAATTATCCAGTTATGTATCACTGTCGTATCGGTACAGATAGAACTGGTATTTGCGCTGTGGCTATTAACGGTTTATTAGGTGTACCATTCAATGAAATTATTCAAGATTATTCATTCTCTAACTTCGGTAAGATCGATGGTCAAAGATACGCTCACAAAACTCCAGACAATAATGGCGATGATATTGCAAAATATATTGATGAAATCTTAGCTTTACCTGGAAATGATTTCCAACAAAAGATGACATATGCTTTATTATCTATCGGTGTTCCTTCTCAAACATTACAAAATGTTGTCGATCTATTAACAGATGGTAATAAAGTCACAATTCCAAGTGATATTTCATTATTTAATGGAACAAAGTTAACTAATAATGGCGGAACAAAGAAAACATCAAGTGATTTCTCTGCTCCTGAAACATATTACGAAATTAGCGGTTCTTCTAAATCTGTTTCATGTACATATAATTTAACAGAAGCTAAAGAAGTATCAGTCATTGCTTACTTAGGATGTACAAACTCTTCTTCAAGCACTAAATTAGCTAGTGGTATTGATTTAAAAATTGATGGTGCTTCAAAAACCATTTTCGATAAAACTTATTTTGATGCAGGATTTGGCACAACAGGTCAATCTAGAAGAACTGGTTATATGTTCAGCGTTCTTGGTAAATATTCATTAACTGCAGGTAACCACACAATCACTATCTCAGGTAAGAATAGTGATACATTCAACATTGGTTCTATTGCAATTGTAGGTGGTGGATCTAACGCTGGATCATCTAGTGGTTCATCAACAGGAGGTAGCTCAACTGGTGGATCAAGCACAGGTGGTTCTTCTACAGGAGGAAGCTCTTCTTCTAGCACAACGCCAATCAAATTTATGGTAAGTGCATCTTCTGGATATAAAGATCCTTCAGCGAAAATGAAAACAGACGCTATTTGGGCAGTTAACAGTACTACATTACCAGCTGGTAACTATAAAGTTAGTGTAGAATTTAAATTAAGCACTGGTGGAAGTGAACACGAAGGCAAAACACTCATGGAAAATAATACAACCCCATATTACACATTAAAGATTGGAAGTACTTCTATAATGCCAAGCGACACAACTTCAACCCGTAGTTCATTAGGCATTAACGCTAGTTCATTTACAGATGTAACATATGCTGCTTCTGTTAATGTTCCAAGTGGAACTGCACAAATTAGTTTATGCTGGACTGGTAGTGGATATTCAATGATGATTAATTCCGTTACTTTCACTGCAATTGCTTAATAGCAACATATTAGACTTATTAAAATAATTAAATAATCGTTTTTATAAAACGGTTATTTTTTTATTCTTTCATATGCGAGGGTTTTTATATGAAAAGAACTAAATTATTAACTGTGATTTCAGCGTTGTTTCTTTTAACTGCTTGTGGAGAAGACAATCATTCACATACATACGGTAGTGAATGGAAATACGATGAAGTAAATCACTGGCATGCAGCAACATGCGAACACAAAGATGCTAAATCAGGAAATGCTGCTCACTCATTCGGTGAAGCAACATTAGTAGATGGGGAAAAGAAAGTAACTTGTTCTACTTGTGGTTACACAAAGGACTTCAATCCTAACGATGTTGAACATTCAGATGGATTTGATAACGTTACTGAATTCGATGATCCAATTGAAATTCACACAGAAAGACAAAAAGAATATTTAAATTACGATGGCCAATACTTAACAATGCCTGAAAATTTATTCCCAAACGGAGACGCTACAATTAGTGATCCAGTAAAAACAACTATTACATGGGATTTTGACGATGATGAAGAAGTTAGTAAGTATTCTGTAACTATCGGTCAAAAAAGAGATTTATCTGACGGATTTGAAATTATCGGTACAAAAGCTAAATCACTCGATTTATATAACTTATTCTTAGGTAAGAACTACTATAGAGTTAACGCTTATATGGAAGACTCTAAAGTTGGTTCTGATGTTTATGAATTAACAGTAGATTCAACTGTCCCTAGAAACCTCTATGTTGGTAATAGAATGACTAACTGTAGAGATGTCGGCGGTAAGACTCTTGAATCAGGTGGCAAAATCAGACAAGGCTTATTACTCAGAACTTGTGGTAGTGGCTACGCTATGGATAGAAACTACATCGATGATGAAGGTAAGATGATCCTTAAAGATCAACTTAAAGTTAAGTCAGAAATTAACTTAAACGATAGTAACGCATATAACGTAAACATCGAAGGCACAACAGTCTACGATACATTCATGGACTATGCTCAAGTTAGAACCGATTCTAAACATCACTTCTCAAGAAATACAGAAAACGTTAGAAATGTATTCGATATTCTTTCTAGAAAAGAAAGTTATCCAGTATTCTTCCATTGCCGTATCGGTACAGATAGAACAGGTTTAATCGCAATCTTAGTTAATGGTGTTCTTGGTGTACCACTAAATCAAATCTATCAAGATTACTTATTCTCTAACTTTGGTAAGATCGGTTCTAAGAGAAAAATCGGTGCTGGAGATGACGATGATATAACTAGATATATGAATGAAATCCAAGCTATGCCTGGTGAAACATTCCAAGAAAAAGTCTATAACACTTTAATTACAATCGGTGTTTCTAGAGAAATCATCGCTAATATGATGAATATCTTAGTAGAAGGTGCAGCTCCAGAAAACGACAATGGACAAATCGTTATCTCTGCTAAAGATATGACATTAAGTGGCACTACATTACAAACAGAAGATAAAACAAGTTTAGTAGCAAGAAGTGGTCCAGCTTCATACGCAGCATTAAAAGCAAATGCTACAGCAACAGCTATGTTTACAACAACTGCTGGAACTAAATCTATCTATGCATACTTAGGTAACAATGACTCAAATACATCTAAGAAAGTTGAGACATCAATCTCAGTTACATTAGATGGTGAAGCAGTAACCATCCCATCAATCTCATTTAAAGATGCTGGTATGGGTAAATGTAATAACAGAGTTAACTACTATTTCGTTAAATTAGGCGAAGTTACAGTTAATGGAGCAGGACAACACACTCTCGTTGTTAAAGGTCTCCAAAACGATATGAACATCGGTAATATCGCTATATTCTAATTCAGGAGAGATAGACTATGAAGAAGAACAAATTAGTATACTCAATCATTGCTTTATTAACTCTTACTGGTTGTGGCCCTTCTGATGATAAGGGTGGCAACCATGTAGATGGTGATGGTGATGATAACCCACCTTCAACTCACCATTATGGTTCATGGCAATCTAATGAAACTAGACACTTCAAAACATGTACAGACGAAGGTTGTGATGAAGTAGTTAGCGAATTCCATGATTTTGATGAATGGGAGTACGATAGTTACGCAACTACTACAGGAAATGGCTTTTGGAGTCAAACTACTCCAGGTAGAAGACATAGAACATGTGATACATGTGATTATGTCCAAAGCGAAGAACATAATTTCACAGAAGAAAGCCTTCATGAATGTTCCTTCTCAACAACTTATGAAAAGGATGAGACTAAACACTGGCTCAAATGTACATTAACTATTAATGGTCAACCATGCGATAGAAAAGATCACGAAGAAGCTCACCAATTTGGTGAATGGGTCATCGATAACTACGCAGTTATACAACATGATGCTGCTGGTGCAGATGATGTAGTTGTTACTATTGGTAATAAACATAGAGATTGTAGTGTTTGCGCTTATAAGGAAACAGCAACTCATAGAGAAGAAGCTCCTTTAGCAGAACACGCTCATACATACGACACAACTTGGGTGTCTAACGAACAATCTCACTGGCATCAATGTAACTTTGGTAAAACAATTGGTTACGGTGGTAGAGAGATGTACGCTTGCCCTGATAAGAAGGATGAAGCTACTCACTCTTGGAACGCTGGTGAAGTTACAAAACAACCAACAACTTCTTCTGAAGGTATTAAGACATTTACTTGTTCAGTTTGTAGCGCTACAAAAACTGAATCTATCGCTCCATTAGTAGATAACACAGATGGTAGTGAAGCTATTTCAGTCAGCTTTAATCAATTAACAGGTAAACAAGCAGCAACAGTTAACCCTAAAACAAAAGCTTACATTGACGCAATGAAAGCAGCTGAAAAGAATCTTGCAGATCCAATGAAGATGCAAGAACTCAACAATGGTGTTAACGTTGAAAACTATTTATCAAAAGATGAATTCAAAGATAGTGCTGGCCAAGGCCATAATAAACCAGATGGAGTAACTCTTAGCTGGGAAAAAGGCACAATGGATTACACAACTGCTATCGTTAAATATTCTTCAAACGCTGATATGTCTAACGCATTAGAAGTTTCAACTTCTGGAACATCAGTTAAAGTTAATAATTTACTTTCTAATACTAGGTATTACTATCAATTAACTTACACAAAAGGTACTACATTATATAAATCTAATATCGCTACATTCGAAACAGCAGATTACACAAGATTTATTGATATGGGTCTTGTATACAACGTACGTGATATGGGTAATTACAAGACAAGCTATGGCGGAAGAGTCAGACAAGGTCTCGTATATAGAGGTAGTGAATTAACTCCTAAAGCATATAGCGATGGCAATGGTTCACACCCAAAGAACATCGACGCTGAAGTATTACAACTTCAAAAAGATATCTTAAAGATTAGGGTCGAAATCGACCATAGAAGTGGAGGCGAAGCTCAAAACTTAACTGCTTCTCCTATTACAACAACTGAAATCCCAGTTGAATATAGAAGAGACGGTTACAAGGTAAGTGCTTATACAAACTTCTTAAATGCAGGTAATACTGAAATTCAAAATATCTACAAAGCATTCGCAGAAGCAGATACAAAACCAGTTTACTATCACTGTATCGGTGGTGCAGATAGAACAGGTTGTGTTGGATTTGTCTTATTAGGTTTATTAGGTGTTAGCTACACAGACGCAATTATCGACTTCGAAGTTACTACTGCTACTAACTATCCAAGAAGTAGATTCTTCAATCATCCAGAAGCACCATACTATTCACAATTCCCTAACTTCTATAACGCATTCGTTAAATCAAGTTGGTATAGTTCATCAAAATCATTCAAAGATAACTGCGAAGCATTCTTAAAATCAAAAGGTGTTACAGCAGCTACAATTGAAAAGATTCGTACAGTTATGATTGAAGGTTATGGTGATTCTTCTTCAGGAGGATCATCTACTGGAGGTAGCTCAACTGGCGGATCTTCAACAGGCGGAACTAGTACAGGTGGAACTACAGGCGGAAACTCATCTTCTACTCACACAGAAAAAACTCATGTTTGGTCTACTGAGACTAAAGTTCAAACTGCAGGAAAAGTGGATCTTTATACATCAACTTGTTCATGTGGCAAAAAGAAAGTTTCTTTCTTAGCAGCAGATGGAACATTAGCTAATGGAAGTACAAATAACAACAAAGCTGGATACTTAAAATTAGCATCTAACGGCAACTCAATCAGCTATAGCATTAACTTACCTGAAGCTGTTAATGGAAAAGTATACTTCTTAGGTTATATGGACTCTTGGTCATCAAATCAAAGTCTAGGTTATTATAGTGGCAAGAGTTCAACTATCGGATCAACTCATGCTGATACAGTTGGTAACTTTAAATTAGAATTTGATAACAATGCTGTTGATTTCTCAGCGATGAAATCTAAAACTTTCGGTGATATGTTTTCTGGATCTGGCAGTAACTCTGAAGAAGGATATGCAGAAATCGGCACAGTTAATCTAACTGCTGGAGCTCACACAGTTAAATTTACAAGAGTTGATTCTTATAACATTACAACTAAAAGCTTCGCAATTATTTACTAGAAAACTTAATCTATTAAGAAGGTGTGTCCAAAAGGCGCATCTTTTTATTATGGAATATAATTTTCGGAAATCTTTCGGATTGAAAATGCAAAAACCTTCGGATTGAAATTGACAAATCTTTCGGATTACCCTATTATAATTGCAGGAAGAATTATGAATATTTCGAACTATAAAAATAGAATCATTGATAAAAAAATAGACTTATATTTGAAAACTTTTGGAGCAGTTTTAATTGAAGGCCCAAAATGGTGTGGAAAAACATATGCAGGATTACACGCATCTAAAAGTAGTCTGTTTTTGGCAGATCCAACAGGAAATTTTAACAATAAAAATCTGGCACTAATTGACGTGAAATTGTCCTTAGATGGAGAAAAGCCTAGACTTATAGATGAGTGGCAAGAAGTACCTTTAGTTTGGGATGCTATCAGGGGTGCCGTAGATAGTAATCCTCAAAAAGGTCAGTATATTATTACAGGTTCAACTTCTGTAGATAAAAGTAAATATATACATTCAGGAACTGGCCGAATTGCTAGGATTAGGATGAGACCAATGTCCTTATATGAAAGTGGCAAATCTAGTGGAACTATTTCGGTTTATGATATTTGCCTTAACAAAGCACCAAATATTCTATGCAAGGATGTTAAATTGATGGATTTGATTGAGTACATATTAGTCGGAGGATGGCCATCTGTAGTGGATTTAGATTCTTCAAGTGGAATGCTTGTTGCAAGAGAATATATTAAATCTGTAATCAATGAGGATATTTTCAAAACCGATAATATTAAAAGAGATTCTCATAAAGTTGAGTTATTATTTAGGTCGTTAGCAAGAAATGAATCGACAACTGTATCTAATACAACTCTAAAAAAAGATGTCGTTGCAAGAGACTATGATGATATAAATTTGGATTCTATTACTGATTATTTAAATCTTTTCAATAGATTGTATTTATTGGAAAATATTCCTCCATATTCCTCAAGAATTAGATCGTCAATTAGAGTTAAACAAAGTGAAAAGAGACATTTTGTTGACCCTTCTTTACCTGCAGCCTTATTGTCACTCACCAAAGACTCTTTGTTAGGTGATTTAGAATTACTAGGATTTCTTTTTGAGTCTTTAGTTTTAAGAGATTTACTAACATATGTAGATTCTTTTAATGGCAAGTTATATCACTACCAAGATTATAACGGTAATGAAATGGATGCTGTTATAGAGTTGGAAAACGGAGACTGGTGTGGTGTTGAAATTAAATTAGGTGCAAATAGAATCGATGAAGCTGCTAATAATTTAGTTAGAATTAACGAAACCATCAAAGAAAAAGGTGGAAAGCCTGCTAAATCGTTGATGGTTATATGTGGTCTATCAAACTCTGCATACACTAGACCAGATGGAGTTTACGTGGTTCCTATTACAGCTTTAAAAGACTAAATAGATTCATTTACTTTGTAAACAGTCAATGATAAAATAAAACAAGCTAAAAGAAATCACAGTATTTTAAACACAAGTATTTCTTATTTTATTTAATGAAAGGTATTACATATGAACAAGAAAGTATTATCATTTTTATTTTTAAGCACCTTATGCTTAACAGGATGTGGCGAAGACACTCCAAATAAACCAGGAAAAGAAGAACCAGCGCCAAGTTGGAACTGCTCACACTCATCATTTTCATTTAAGAATCACAAAGGACTTATTGATTTAGAACAATGTGATAACTGTGGAGCAAAAGCATATAAATTCCCTATTCAGTATGCTGAAGGTTTCAAAAATCCAGATGGTTTAATGAACACAACAGGTCCTAACTCAAAATCTACTTGGCGTATAGAAGGACAATTAGCAGAAGGTGACTATTCAGTCCAAATTACTGCTAAATTAGATAAAGCAGCTTCAAAATCAAAAACTTGGGAAGGCGAAAGTGATGATGAAGGCGCTGATGCTTATAGATATTGGGTTTCAATTGATGACAATGAAAAATACCCAACAAGTAATAACACTTGGGAAGAAGAAGGATTTGAAACAAGTACTCTTAATAGTACAGAATTCATCAAAAAGGTATCAGCATCAGCTGCTACTAAGAATGTTTCTTTAGTACATGGTAATCTCGCTGATGCAGGATTATATATCGATAACATTAGACTTATCGCAGATACTAGAACAGAAGTTCCAGATGTTCTTCCTGCTTGTCCAACAGGTGTTTTTGATCCATTAGGTAATACTGGTGGTGATACTGGTGGCGGAAATTATGTTGATGTTGATGGTGTAAAAGATATCGGAACTACACCTGGTGGAGAAGGCGTCGGAACATATGGTAATGTTGTTGATAGAAAAGTAACAATTTCATCAGCTTCCCAAAAAGCCATCACGTTAACTTCAAACAATACTGGTGCTGAAGTATCTACATTAAATGACAAAGTTCAAGAATATGTTGATGCTATGTATGCAGCTGAAGCAAACGAAAACTTAAGTGAAACTAAGAAGTATCAAATGAGAGATAATGCTTGTGGAAATGTTAATCCAGAAAATTATCAAGGTCAATATTATGAAAATGGTGTTGCTACTCAAAATAGAGGTGGAAAGATTGACCACTTTGGTGAATCAGACCAAGACAACTTTAAAAACGTTGTTTTAACATTTGCAACTGACAAAGCTGATGCAACAACATTTAATGTTGAAGTCGGAACTAAAGCTGACTTAAGTGACGCAAAAGTTATTGAAGTATACAATAAAAAAGTAGAATTAAGCAATTTATTTGTCGGTACTACTTATTACTGGAGAGTCAGCGACGTTAATGGTAAATATCATTCAGATATCGGATCTTTCAAGACTAAAGGCTCATTTAGAACAATTAATGCAGGTGCTGCTTATAACGTTCGTGATATCGGTGGTAAGATGACTTCTTCTGGTAAGAGAATGAAACAAGGTCTTATCTATAGAGGTGGTGAATTAACACCTGTTCAATATGACACTGGTATTACACAAAAGCACATTATTACTCTTGACCAAACAGGTAAGAAAATTTTCCACGATGAATTAAAGGTTAGAGTAGAATTAGACTTCAGAAATGCTGGTGGTGAGTCAAATAACCAAAATAAATCATATATTGGTGATGATGTTACTTTCCAAAGAGAATCATGTTCTTCATTAGCAAATTTCTATAACGGCGATGCATCAATGTTAAAGAGAATCTTTACAACATTTGCAAATGCTACTCCAGAAGCAGCTGTTTATTGTCACTGCTGGGGCGGCGCAGATAGAACTGGTACTGCATTCTTCTTATTAGAAGGTTTACTAGGTGTTAGTTATACAGAATGTTTGATGGATTACGAATTTACATCATTCGATTCTATTCATACAAGAAAGAGAAACGGAACTGTAACAGACTATAATGGTTACAACTATAATTTCTCAGGTTTACCAAACGCTATTAAGTCTTCTTCATACTACGGCGCAACAAAATCATTCAGTGAAATCGTTGAAGCTTGGATGAAGGGTAAGCTCAAAATGACTGATGCTGAAATCACTAAACTTAAAACTAATCTCTTAGAAGATTAATTATTTAGACAGATTTAGATCACAATTTATTTAATAGGACCCTTTTTGCTTCGAGCAAGAAGGGTTTTCATTTATGAAGAGAGCAAACATATGAGCATGAAAATGGGCTGGAGATGGTACGCTAAAGGAAATGATCCTGTTCCTTAAAAGATATTAAACAAATTCCTGGTGTTACTAGTATTGTTTGGGCTTTATATAAGAAAATGCCAGGTGAAATCTGGTACGAAAAAGAAATTAAAGCAGTAGTGGATCAAATTCATGCTTATGGATTTGACGCCAAAGTAGTTGAATCAGTTAATGTTCATGACGATATTAAAATCGGTAGAGATACAAGAGATGAATTAATAATTGCGATGGCGAAAAAAATTTCTTCGTGTTTAAATATTTTTGGAGGTACAAATTATGATAGATAAAAAATGCTTTCTTCCCATATTAGTATTTTTATCAATCGGGTGCTCAAAAACTGTCCCTCCAGTATTGGAGAAACCTTTAACAATATTAGAACTAACAATAAACACATATGCTTACCAAGTACAAGATGTAACTTTTGGAGTTAATATTGGCTTATCACCAGATATCGAAACTGATGTCTATAAGTATAATTACTATTTATGTGTATCTTCTACGAAGGATGATTGTTTAGTATGCGATGATTTAGTCTCTGAAAAAGTGACGAAATTAATTAGTCTAGGTCAGTATAATAAAGAATATTCTTTCACGATAGATAAGAGCGGAATTATTGATTTTGAGTACTCACAAAATATTACCATTCCAGAAGAGTACTTTTCTAACGACAAAGGCGAAATGTACCTGCATCTTGACGCTGTTACTATGACAGGTTCAGGCTTCTGCACTTTTAAAAAATACAATACACTAAAGCGAACAATAATGAAATTTATTTATCGACATTAGATTAAGAGATTTTATATAAATTCGACAAAATACTCAGTACTGAGAGAAATAAGTAAAATTTATTCTTACATATAGTTCTTATAATAAATATTATAATGAGCCTTGTATTAGACACTCAAATCTCATCTTAATCATTAACTTTAAGAATGTTTTGTGGTTTTCAGACAGAACTTCAATGCCGTCAATTAAATTACTTATAGCTTCAAAATCAAACCTGTCACTTACAAGCTTTTTCGCCTTTTCACAGTCTTTGTATGCATGTGACATTAGGAACTTATAATAATTAATTCTAGAGCCATTTTGTGTAATTGCGCTTGTTGGAATATCATATATTCTTGCTCTTTGTTCCTGCTTAGAATTCAGGACTTTTTTGATGGTTGCTTCATCTATTTGAGGATAAAGACATGAACCACAATCGTATACAGGCGCCAATTTTAAAGTGTCATCTTCCTGCTTGTATAAGAATCCCCAGTTACCATTGTGGCGGTCCCAGTTTCCTATTAATGCATCTATAACAAACATCATCCAAAAACGTTCTTTTAAGATGTATGGGTCAATTACATTTTGAGTTTCTATTGTTTTTAAAATATCTTCAATATCCGTTCCGTATCCGTTAGAAAGAGAATCGATAATTTGGTTTTTTACACTAGCAAAATCAAACAATTGCTCATTTCCGTTTACAAAATCTTTGCATGCTACGACTGTGCGTCTTTGGCCATTATGGATATATGTACCAAGAATTGTTTCTTGAGATTCAACGCCTAATAAATTGTAAATATGACAGCCCAAATATTCAGAAACTGCACTATTTGAATAAGAAAGATTAGCGTTTTTTAATGCATGAGAGGGAAGTTTTAACATATATGTTGCATTGTTAAAAATAACAGAAATTTTGTTTCCGTTTGCTCCGCCATATGCTTTTTTCTTTTTTGGAAGATCTGTAAAATCAATCATTTGAAAAATACCTCTTTCTTAATCTATCTGCTGTTTCCTTAGTTATATAATGCTCAATTTCAGCAACATTAATAGAACTTGCTAATTCATCATAGTAACAATCAATTAAAGACGATTGATTTCTAATTCCTTTTCGTAATGAGTCAATTGATTTAGTTAAGAATTTAGGGAATGCTTTTTTATCTTCTTCTTTTTCTAAATTTAGAAGATCTTCAATGGAAACTTTCAAAATCTTAGATAATTCTAATAGTGTTTTCCCGTTGCAGAATAATAACGAACTTTTCCCTGATGCAATATCTTGAAGTGTTGTTAACGGAATATTATTTTGCTTGCTAATTCTATAGTTTGTTAAATGTCTTTCTGAAATTAAATCCAAATATGTCATACATAGATTATATCGGAATACCGATACATTTTCAATCTTTATATAATTATAATGATATAATTATTTATAGCTTCAGTCTTGTGACTAAGGAATTCCATACATTTTTTATTTATAGAAATTTGTATATAATGTTTAGGTTAGGAGAATCAAATGAAGAATAAGTTTATTAAGATATTCGCTCCATTAAGTGCATTAATCCTTACTTCGTGTGGTACAAAAACATATGATGCTAAAGATTATATCTTGGAGATGAATTGGAAAGATAATTTTAGAATATTACAACTCAACGATTTACATATCGGAAATAAAGATGATCAACAACTTCAATTTGACTTTGTTGATCAAACAATTAATGACGCTAACGCTGACTTAATTGTGTTAGATGGAGACGTCTTTACTTTTGCAGATAGAGTTACTGCAAAACGTGTTTTCAAATGGATGGATTCACATAAAATCCCATGGACAGTTACTTGGGGAAATCATGACGAACAATGTTATTTCTCTATTGACTGGGTTACAGGTTATTTAAACGATTTAAATGACTCTGATGATAGTTACTGTATCTTTAAAGACATCCAAGATGATGACGTTATGGGTAACGCCAACTTTGCTATTAACTTAATGAAAGATGGACACGTTAAAGAACAACTTATCGTTATGGACTCAAATAGATATAACTATGGTAAATATAAAGATTACGATAGTTACGTTGGATATGATGCATTCCATGATGATCAAGTCGAATGGTACGAAAAGATTGTTAAGTATACAACCGCACAAAATGGTGGAACAGTTGTTCCTTCATTAGCGTTCTTCCATATTCCATTCCCAGAATATGATACTGCTTATAGCCTATATTTAGAAGGAAGCAGTGAAGTTGAATTAGTACATGCACAATCTCCATTAACTGGAGAAGGTGTTGCGTGCCCTATGATCAACACTCATATGTTTGAAAAGATGGTTGAATTAGGCTCTACTAATGGTACTTTTGTTGCCCATGACCATAAAAATAACTGGGCTGTAAAATATAAAGGTATCACTCTTTCATATGGTGTTAACTCTACTGATAGAGTTTATATGGATAAAAACTTACTTGGTGGACAAGTAATTGAAGTTAAAGATGATGGAAGCTTTGAATTAACTCAAATCTTAAAGTCATTTGATAGTTATAAGGAGTTCTATTAATATGAGCAAGAAAACAGCTACTATTTTAATGATTATTGTTGCTGTCGTTGGCTCAATATTCACATTCTTCGGTTCTAACCTTTTATTCAGCGACGTTGCTAATATGGGATATGGCATTAAAGACGCTAATATCATTACTTCTTTCCCTATGGCAATGGTCTTCTGCCAATTTGTATTAGCAGAAATCTATCTTTCTAGATATTTAAGACGTCCACAATACGTCAAAGCAATGACTAAGAAGTATTTAATCATCTTCATGAGTTTCTCTCTTGTAGGACTTATTACTGCAATTATGAGTGGCATTATGATTTATCATAGCTTTGTTAAGCCATATCCATTCCCAGCATATTGCTTAGTAATGATTATTGTTAACTTATTATTTATCGCTACTGGTGTTTATTTCTATATCTTAGCTAGCAAACGCATGAAAGAAGATGAACAAAAAAGAAAATTTAATATTTTCTACGTTATTTATACAGTTTTCACAAGTTTACTAGTATACTTTGCATTTGAAAGGTTCGGTGCGTTCTTATACGCTCCTGGATATATTGAATGGAGAACATTCTATCTTACTTGGCCATTCTTTGTTGGACTTCTTGTCCCAATGGCTATGATGATTCAATCATTCTTATACATTTATGAACCTTATAAAAAGAACGCTTTAGGGGGGTTAATATTCGCTATTGTTAACCTTGTAGTTGGTGTAGGAACAAGTGTAGCCTACATCGTCACAGGTTATTACGATTCTAGAGTAATTTCTGCAATTTCTCCTGCAATGGCATTGGAGAGATTACAATGTTCTACAATCAGTATTGAATTAACAACAGGTATCATCGTAATTTTAGGTATCTTCACACTTCAATACGCAATTAGAATGTACATTAAATCTAGAAAAGTAGCAGAATCAAAAAATTAAAATGAGAGACGGACACATTCATTTTCATAATCAACCATACACTCTTGACACTATCGCAGATATGGTTGTAACCGCTATGGATAAGGGGATAGATGAGATTTGGTTACTCGACCATACTCATAAATTTAAAGAATTCGACTTCTTATATAAGTACATTACTGATCAAGAAACGCTTGATTGGTATAACGGTGCAAAAGGCGACATCTCAATAAAAGAATACTTAGATTTTGTAGATCTAGTTAAAGGCTTGGAATGGCCAATTAAGATTAAATTCGGTCTAGAAGTATGCTATTTTCCTGAGTGCGAAGAAGAGCTTAAAAAAGCTATGGATTCCATTGTTGATTTAGACTTTTACATTGGCTCAGTCCATTATGCTTTAGGCGCCGGAATTGATATAAAGAAAAAAATACAAGAGCAATTTAACATCGATGAACTTTATATCGATTATTTTGATAGAATCAAAAAAGCTGTTCGTTCAGGTCTTTTTGATGTCATTGGACACCCTGGATTAATTAAGTTATTTGGTTTATTACCAGATAAAGAATTACATTCAAAATTAATCGAAGAACTCGCTATAGAGTGCAGCAAACATATGCAAAGAGTTGAAAATAACACAGGATCGTTAAGGCATGGTTACCCATATGGCGGTATGTCTCCAGAAATGTTAAGGGCATTTTTGAAGCATAACGTCAAATTCCATAAGTCTAGTGACGCTCATACTTATAAGGATATTGGTAGAGCATTCGACTCTATAATTGAAAATACTATATAAAATCAACAATATTAGATATAATAATGTTGCCATCGCGATAGCAGATTGTGAACCTGGTCAGGATAGGAATATAGCAGCCATAAGCAACTCTTCTATGTGCGTTGGTTTTTATTTTGATTTCTGTATAAATATTTTGTATTATTTATACAGTGTATGAAAAACGAAGTTGAAGTTACTCGTTATAATCCTCAATACGATGTTGGATTGTCTAAAGAACAAGTAAAAGAAAGACAAGAAAACAAATTAAACAACAAAACAAAGCTTGTTGTTGGTAAAAGTTACGCTGAAATTATTTTTACTAACGTCTTAAGCTTCTTCAATATCACATTATTCGCTATTGCAGCAGTTATGATCATTAACGGTTTATATAAGAACCTATTTTTCTTAACTGTTTTAATTCCAAATATCGTCATCGGCTTAGTACAAGATATTAAATCTAGAGTCTTGATGGGTAAACTTAAACTCATGACTTCTCCAACTGTAATGGTTGTTAGAGATGGGAAAAAGGAAACTATCAAAAGCCCAGATGTATTGTTAGATGACATCATTATCTTAAAGAGTTCAAATCAAATCCCTGTAGATGGCATTATCTTAGAAGGTAGTGTCACAGTTAATGAATCTTTATTGACTGGGGAATCAGACAATATTGTTAAAAATGTTGGGGACACAGTTTTATCTGGTTCTTACGTTGTTAGCGGACAATGTTACATCAGAGCAGATAAGATTGGCGAAAGCTCTTATGCATCAACTCTTTCTAATAAAGCTAGAAAGTTCCGTAGATCAAATAGTGAGATTCTTAAATCTCTTAAAGGTTTATTTAGAATTATCGGTACAGTCGTAGTTGGTATGGCTATCTTTATGATAGTTACTTTCGTTATTCAAAAAAGAGACTTTGATTCACAATTAATCGCTCAAATTACTGGTTCGTTAGTATCTATGATCCCTTCTGGATTATATTTATTAACTTCTATCGCTCTTACTCTTGCGGTAGGTAGTCTTGCTAAAAGACAAGCCCAAGTTCAAGACTTCTATTCAGTAGAAATGTTAGCTAGAGTCAATTTATTATGCGTTGATAAGACAGGTACTATTACAGATGGTAGCATGCTTGTTAAAGAAGTATTACCAGTACAAATCGGAGATAGTGAAACCGCTATATCTCAAGTGATTTCTAATTTATTAAACGCTACTAAAGATGAAAACCTTACTGCTAACGCATTAAATAAGCACTTCACAGTTGCTCCAAATAAGGAAGCAAGTGAAGTTCTTCCTTTCACTAGCGATAACAAATATTCAGCAGCTTCATTTGGTAAAGACACTTATGCATTAGGTGCTTTTGAAAATTTACCTATTTCTAATAGAGACGATATTAAAGATAAAGTTGAAGAATATTCTTCTAAAGGTAATAGAGTACTCGTATTAACTAAAGGAAAAGGTGGAATCAAAGATAAGAAAGTCTCAGGAGATGTTGAAGCAATTGCTTTAGTTATCCTTGAAGACCATATTAGAGATAATGCGAAAGATACTTTTGCTTGGTTTAACAATAATAAAGTAGGAGTTAAAGTTATCTCTGGTGATAACGCAATGGCAGTTAGTGAAATTGCTAAGAACGCTGGTGTTACTAATGCTGAGAAATACGTATCTCTTGCGGGTAAATCTCTTGAAGAGACATATAAATTAGCTAATGAATATACTGTTTTTGGTAGAGTTACTCCTGAACAAAAAGAAACTTTAATTAAAGCATTTAAAGATATGGGTAAGACAGTCGCGATGACTGGAGATGGTGTTAACGATATTTTAGCTCTTAAGAGAGCGGATTGTTCTATCGCTATGGCTAGTGGTGCAGATGCCGCAAGAAATGTTTCTCATATCGTACTTATGGATAATAACTTTGATCATCTTCCAGAAGTCGTCGGAGAAGGTAGAAGAGTTGTTAATAACTTGCAAAGATCATCTTCAATATTCTTAGTTAAGACTTTCTTTGCGATGGTTTTAACTTTCGTATTTACATTAGCTTCAATTATTACTAAATCTGATGTTGCCTACCCATTTAGCACAATGAACATGTATCCATGGGAAATCTTAACTATTGGATATGCTTCATTCTTCTTAGCTTTGCAACCAAATAAAGAATTAATTAAGGGTAAATTCTTAGAGAATATCTTTAAGAAGTCTACACCTGCTGCGTTAATGATGATTTGCTCTGTCTTTATTATCTTTGGTTTCCACATTGCTGATAGATTATCTTGGGGATACTTCGGATTAGACGATTTCAGAGTCGCTACATACCTTTCTGCATTAGTATTTAACTTACTTAGCTTTGTAGTCTTATATAGGATTTCTTCCCCATTAGATAAATATAGAAAATGGGTATTAGTAGGCATTGGTGCTGGCTTAGCTGTCCTTTTAGGATATGAAGCACTTATCTCTATGAAGGGAATTCACGATACTTGGACCATTATCGATATTAATTTCGATTCAATAAGTAAAGCTGGCTACGTCATTGGCGCTGCTACATTCTTAACTTGCTTCTTCTTCTATATTGGTGGATGTGGCATTTATGACACTTTAAAGAATAGAGATCGTAAAGAATAATTATTATGAAGACAGAACATAAATTAGCAGAAACATTAAGAGAAATGATGCAAGAGACACCACTTGATGAAATATCAGTAGTGACTCTTACTAAAAAGTGTCGAATTTATCGACAAACTTTTTACTATCATTTCCATGATATTTATGACTTATTGACCCTTGTATACTTAGATGAAAGAATTAAGAACCTCTCATACGTAAAGAGTTTAAAGGACTTAGTTGTAGTTATTTATCGTTACTATGAAGCTAATACAGCATTTGTTGAAGCTTCCTTAAATAGTGCTGGTAAAGATTTATTCCAAGAGTTTATTTACAATAACTGCTATACAACGATTTTAAGGCTCGTAAACGAGACAAAAGATAATAAACGTATTTTGTCTAATGATAGAAAATCAATCGCTAGATTCTACGCTTTAGCGTATGCTCATTCGATTGTTTATTACTTATCAGTATTTAAGAATAAGTCTCTTGATGGTTTACTTGCTTCCTTCTGCTTTGTTAAGGATAGTGACCTTCAAAAGGCTGTTTCAAACTATATAGAATTTAAGGGGATGCCTAATGATAGATTTTAATTTTGTGTCTCCAACTAAGATCTTCTTCGGAAGAGGAAAAGAAAAGCAAATTTCTTCAATTTGTAAGGAATTTAACTTTAAAAATGTCTTAATTATTACAGGTAAGTGTAGTGTAAAAAAGACTGGTTTGCTTGACTTCGTTGTTAACGAACTTAATAAGGTCGGAATTTCTACTATCCTTTTAGAAGGAGTACGTGCGAATCCTGAGATTTCTTTATGTAGAAGAGGAATCGCAATGGCAAGAGAGAATAACGTTGATTCAATCTTAGCTATTGGTGGAGGATCAACAATTGACACTGCAAAAAATATTGCTGCAGGCTTCTATTATGATGGAGATTCATTTGATTTTAACTTGCATAAGTGTAGTCCAACAAAAGCTCTTCCAATTGGTGTTATTTTAACTATTTCAGCTGCAGGTAGTGAGCTTTCTAACTCATGTGTTATCCAAGATGATGAGATGAATGTTAAATCTGGTTTCAATTCAGACTTGGTCAGACCAGTTTTCGCAGTCGAAAACCCAGAATTATCATTCTCAGTAGATAAATATCAAACCGGTGTTGGTGTTGTCGATATTATGATGCATACACTCGAAAGATACCTACAAGACTCAACAGATAACGAGTTGGCGGATGGTTTTGCTGAAGGTTTATTGCGTTCTGTAGTCAAAGCAGGATATGCAGTTATGAAAGATCCAAGCGATTATGAAGCAAGAGCAACATTAATGCTCGCATCATCATATTCTCACAATGGAATTACTGGTATTGGAAAGAAATTTGGTATGCCAGTACATCAATTAGAACATGCTTTATCTGGTGTTTATCCATTTGTTAGCCATGGTGCTGGATTAGCAGTTTTATACCCAGCATGGGCTAGATATTATATGGCATATGATGCTAAGAAGTTTGCCAACTTAGGTAGAAAAGTATTTGATATTAAAGGCGTAGATGATGTTGAAGTAGGAACCAAGATGATTGACGCTCTTGTAGACTTCTTCAAATATTTAGAAATGCCTATGACATATAAGGATTTGCATATCGATAATGTAGATTTTGATTTACTTACAGAAGTATATAGTAATAAGAAGACTAAAGTAGTCTATCATAGAGAAAAACCTATGGATTACGTAGTCGCTAATGAGATATTTAGAATGGTGAAAGAAGGTTAAAAAATTATGAAAAAACAAGACATTACAGGAACAATCGTTTATTTATTAATTTTAGGCTTTGGCGCAGTGTTCGTATTCACTGTTTTGAAGAATCATAGTGGTGCTTCAGGCTTAGGAGATATGTATTTCTTATTCAATTTATTAGCAATTGTTGTTGGCGTATTATTTAACGCTATTATCTTCGAAGTTGCTCATATTTTAGGTGCTATTTTAGGCCGCTATTCAATCACATCAGTTAACATTTTGGGATTAAATATCAAAAAAGATAACAATAAATGGAAAGTTGGCTTTTCATCATTTGATGGTTTAAGCGGAGAAACAAGAATTGTTCCTAAAGAAGGTGCTAAAAAAGCATCAAACCCTTATCCATACTTATTATTCGGCTCATTATTCATGGTTGCTGAAGTAATTGTTGTGATGACTGTTTTCAGTATGTATAAGGCTGAATTAGGTGGTTTAGGTAACTTAGCATACTTCTTATTAACAGTTGGAGTTGTCGGTTTAATGATGTTTGCATATAACATCTTACCTTTCGAATTAGACTCAATTACTGATGGATATAGACTTACTAAAGTAACTAACCCAAAGAACAGAGAAGCTTTCAACGAATTGTTAAAAGTTGAATACGATATCGCTCAAGGTAAAGAAGTAGATATTAAAGTCTTTAAAGAAATCACTAACTATACAGCAGATTTAAACTTAAATAAGGTTTACGCATTATTAGATCAAAAGAAATTCGACGAAGCAGATGAAATTTTAGATGGTATTGTTAATGCTAAAGAAAGCGTTTCAGCTAATGTTTACATTAGAGCAAAGGCTCAAAAGGTCTACATCCATATTATTAATAATGAAATTGAAGCTGCAAACGAATACTATGAAAAAGAAGTTCCAGTTTCTGAAAGAAGAGCTATTGCAGACGATAACAGCATGGCATGTATTAGAGCTTATATCTTAATGGCAGGCCTTTTAGATAAGTCTAGAAGCGAATGCGTTATCGTATTAGATAAGGTAGGTAGTTCATTAAAAAGAACTCCTGAGAACAGAAAAGAAATTGAAATTACTTTATTCAATGAAGCTTTGAAGAAAGTTAATGAAGCTCATCCAAAATGGGAGCTCGATAAATACTACTTAACTAGTAACAAGAAGTAAAAGAAAAAGTTGAGATTAGCCAAAGCCTCTGCAAACTCTTCAAAATCCATCGGGTACATAGTTATACTTTGTTCTTCCAATTCAATAGTTTTTATATGCTTTTTTAAAAAACATTAAAGCCACTTCATTTCTTTGCGCAAAGTAATTAACCCGCATTTATACTAAATAGCGCAATGTATATATTTTAAAATTTACTACATTTGCGCAATGTATTTATTGTATATTTGCATAACTATAATGCTTTATAAGAAAAATCGTACGAATATTCTTTTTAAGTTTTTAAGCCTTTAAGATATCGACGATAATGTCGATTTCTTTTAAGAAATCTTGAACAACCAAGTATTCATAAGGACCATGGTGGTTTGCTGAACCAGTTCCAAGGTTTGGAGTAACTAGACCCATTTTTGAGAATGTAGCACCATCTGTTCCACCTCTAATTAATGCTGATTCAGGTTCTAGACCAATGTTTTTAATCGCTTCTTTTGCTTTATTTACAGGGCGAGGATCTGCTTTTGTATACTCTTCCATATTTTCATATTGATCTACGATATTGATAGTGATTTTTGCTTTTGGATATTTGGCTATAATCTTATCTTTAATAGCGTACAACTCGTTATCTCTAGCCACTAATTTGGTTTTATCGAACTCTCTTAAGATCATTGAGCACTCACATTCTACTGAAGTGCCTGAGATATCATTGATATGCCAGTAACCTTCATCGAAATTAGCGTCATATGGAGTTTCATTTTGTGGGAGGGAAGATACAAACTCATTTAATAAAAGAAGGGCGTTAATTAAAGCGTTTTTACCTTCTCCAGGGTGAACTGCAACACCTTCAAACTTAATATTTACTGCTTGAGCGTTGAAGTTAATGTAATCTACATGGTTAATTTCAGCACCATCAACTGTGTAAGCGTAGTCAGCGTCCATCTTATTGATATCGAAATGGTCAGGTCCTTCTCCAATTTCTTCATCTACTGTAAAGCAGACACTAATAGGATGATGCTTGACATCTTTATGAGATTGAAAATATTCAAGAACACCCATGATAATCGCAATACCAGCTTTATCATCAGCACCAAGAAGCGTATTTCCGTCTGTTACTACTAAATCTTTTCCGACATGAGCCTTTAATGCAGGGAATTGTTCGATGGAAAGAGTCTTAGTTTCATTAAGTTTAATATCAGAACCATCCCAAGAAGAAATAAGTCTAGGTTTAACATTTGCACCTGAGCTTTCAAGCGCTGTATCCATGTGTGCGTTTAATCCGATTTTATCTCCTGGTTCACCTTTCAAATGCGCATATACATTACCATATTGGTCGATCTCTGCATCTTCAAGTCCAAGTTCTTTTAATTCTTTGACGAGTAAATTTCCTAGATTTTTTTGTTTTTCAGTACTAGGAGTAGTATGAGTTGTTTCGTCTGATTGTGTGTCGATTTGAACGTATTTTAAGAATCTTTCTAAAGCTGACATATAAGGCCTCCGAATATTACATTAATTATAAATAATATTTATCGAGATTAAATAAATATACGTTCAAATCGCTCCATAAAAGAAAAATAGACAAAATATTCTTTGTTTATAATGTTAAAAACATTAAAATATGCTTGGTAATTTTATGAAAGAGATTATTGAGATTAAAAGAAAGGAATTCGAAGTCGTCGAGAAACTCGGGGATCGTTCTTTCAAAGTAGAAAGAAAAGGAAATTCATATTTCCTTAAGAAATTTGAAGGCGATAAAGCTGGGTTCGAAGCTATTGTTAAGAACCAAGAGATTTTAAGAAATAGTGGTATCACTACTCCTAAAGTCTATATGTGGGACAAGAACAGTATGATTTTCGTTACAGACTTTATTGAAGGCGAAACTTGTTTCGAGACATTAACTAAGAATGACTTAGACGAACCAACTTTAGAAGCTTTATTCTCGATGTTCTGGTATAGCAAAAAAGCTAAAGTCGGCATTGATCTTGATCCTATTAATTTTAAATATTCTAGTGGCAGGCTCTATTATTTACCATTTAAGAAGACAAACTTTGATCCAAAGAGAGATTTCTTTACCAAAGATTTGCCAAATTGGTTTTTCACAAGAGAATTTGTAAAATTAGCGCACAGCCGTGTTGTCGACGTAGATGAAAAAAGACTTTTAAGTGATTTTGAAATGAACAAAATAATGACGTTGATAGCTATCAAATATTATAAATAGGAGATGTAAATGAACGAAACCGTAAAAATTATCGCTAGAAACGGTATTGTTGCTGCGTTATATTTCGCTCTAACAATGCTAATCTATCCGCTCTCATTTGGAATGATTCAAATTAGAGTTTCTGAAGTTTTAGTTCTATTGTGTTTCTATAGAAAGGACTACACAATCGGACTTACAATAGGTTGCGCTGTTGCAAACTTATTCTCAGGAATGCCACTAGACGTTTTAATCGGTTCAGCTGCTACATTAATTGCATGTTTAGGTATCTCTTTCTCTAAACATTTATGGGTTGCATGTTTATTCCCAGTTGTAGCAAATGGTCTTATTATCGGAGCTGAACTCGTTATGTTCGCGGGTGAAGAGAGTTTCTGGGTTGCTGCAGGATTTGTCGCTTTAGGCGAATTAGGCGCAATGATTCTTGGATATATACTATTCTTTATCCTAAGAAAAAGACAAAAAGTATTAGACCTTTTAGGTGCTAATCAAAATAGAGAATTTAAATGCTAATTATGAAAGACTTTTATTTAGAAATTTTACACATTGATAAGAAAACTGGTGCTAGATATGGAATCTTACACACTCCACACGGAGATTGTGAAGTTCCTATGTTCATGCCTGTAGGCACTTTAGCTACTGTTAAAACATTATCGCCAGAAGAATTACACGAGATGGGTGCTGGTGTTATTTTAAGCAACACTTATCATCTTTCAATTAGACCTGGTGCAGACATTGTCGCTAAAGCAGGTGGACTACACAAATTTATGAACTGGGACGGCCCAATTTTAACTGATTCAGGTGGTTTCCAAGTCTTTTCATTAGCAGAAAACAGAAAAATTACAGAAGAAGGAGTCGCTTTTAAGAATCACCTTAATGGCGATAAGCTTTTCTTCTCTCCAGAATATTCAATCGAAGTCCAAGAGAAATTAGGTGCAGATATTGCTATGTCTTTTGATGAATGTATCCCTTGGCCAGCAGATTATAATTACGCAAAAAAATCAACTGAACGCACTATACGTTGGGCTAAACGTGGTAAAGATGCTCATACTAGGGAAGATCAAGCTCTATTTGGAATTGTTCAAGGCGGAGACTACGAAGACCTTAGAAAAATGTGTGCAGAGGAATTAATTAAGATGGATTTCCCAGGCTATTCAATTGGTGGAACATCAATTGGTGAACCAAAAGAGAAATTCTTTGAAATGATTGATTACTCAGTTAAATATTTACCAAAAGATAAGCCAAGATACTGTATGGGTGTTGGCTCATTAGATTATCTATTAGGTGGTATTGCTAGAGGTGTCGATATGTTTGATTGTGTTTTACCAACAAGAATGGCTAGACACGGTGCGTTAATGACTTCTACAGGTCGTGTAAATATTCGTAATAAGAAATACGAAGAAGACTTTACACCATTAGATCCAAATTGCGATTGTTATTGCTGTAGAAACTATACAAAGGCATATCTTAGACATTTATATATCTGTGATGAAACATTTGGTAAGAGATTACTTTCTTATCACAACACAAGATTTTTAATTAAAGTTATGGAAGGCGCTAGAGAAGCTATTAAAGAAGATAGATTCGAAGAATATATGAAAGTTACTTTAGCTGCTTTCGGAGATGAAAGAGGTTTCTAATGGATATCAATTTATTTGATTATTATCTTCCAGAAGAACTTATCGCTCAAAAACCAAGTGATAAAAGAGACTACTCTCGTTTATTACTTATCGATAAGGACAATAAGTCTTATAAAGACGCTATATTCCACGACATAGTGGATTATTTTCAAGCTGGTGATGTTTTAGTTAGAAATAATACTAAAGTCATTCCTGCTAGATTATTAGGCACTAAGGAAATCACTGGAGCACAATGCGAACTCCTCCTTTTAAAACAATTAGAAGGGGATGTGTGGGAATGCTTAACTAGACCAGCTAAATCGCTTAAAGTCGGTGCTAGAGTTAGCTTTGGTGATGGTAAGTTAATTGGTGAAGTTGTCGAAGAAAAAGAAGAAGGACTTAGGAATGTTAAGTTCATTTATGATGGAATTTTTATGGAAGTTCTCGATGCATTAGGCAAAATGCCACTTCCTCCTTATATTTCTCAACAACTCTGCACAAACGATAGATATCAAACTGTTTATGCTAAATTCGAAGGAAGTGCTGCTGCTCCAACTGCAGGCTTCCATTTCACTGAAGAAATTTTTAAGAAGTTAGAAGAGAAAGGCGTCACTATTGTTGACGTAACTTTACACATTGGTTTAGGTACATTTAGACCAGTCAAAGTAACAGATACAAAAGATCACGTGATGCACTCTGAAGTCTATGAAATTACAGAGGAAGCTTGTCGCATTTTAAATGAAGCAAAATCGCAAAATCGTAGGATTATTGCGGTAGGAACTACTTCAACTAGAACTCTTGAAGCTAACTATACTAAATATGGAACTTTCTACCCTACAAAAGAGTCTACAAACATCTTTATTGAACCTGGTTATACATTTAAAGCTATTGATTGTTTAGTTACTAATTTCCATTTACCTAAATCTACATTAGTAATGCTTGTTTCAGCATTTATGGGAAGAGAATTTACATTAGAAGTATATAAACACGCAGTTGAAGAGAGATATAGATTCTTCAGCTTTGGTGATTCAATGTTCATCTATGCAAAAAAATAGAAATTACCAAAAAGAATTGCAACATATATTAAAGGATATAGAGAGCAGAGGTGTGAAACCATCTCTGCTTTTACATGCCTGCTGCGGTCCTTGCTTTACTATTCCGTTTGAAGAACTTAAGGACTATTTCAGAATCACTGTTATTTATAACAACTCTAATATCTACCCAAAGGAAGAACACGATCGTAGATTAGAAGAGTTTAAGAAGTACGTTAAGGATATTTCTGCAGATATCGAAATTATCGAGATACCTTACGATAATGTAACCTACAACGAAACTTTAAATCTATACGGAGAAATGCCAGAAGGCCACGAAAGATGCAGAGCTTGTTTTAGGAAAAGATTGGAGTTTGGATTTTCTTACGCAGCAGAAAAGTCATATGATTATTTCGGCACTGTTATGACCATTTCTAGGTACAAAAACGCCAAAGATATTAACGAAATTGGCTACGATTTAGTGACGAAATATGGACCTACAAAATGGCTTCCTGCCGATTTCAAAAAGGGTAATGGATATGAGCAATCTCTGATCATAATTCGAGAACACGAAATGTATTTTCAAGAGTATTGTGGATGCATATTTTCGTACAAAAAATACCAAGAAAAACTCAAAAATCGAGAATAATTTGTCTCGGTTTTTTATTTTTATCTGCAGTTTGACACACCTATGCTCGTTGTCTAAAATGCGACCTATATTATAATAATTTGAAAAAAATTAATTTTTCGCGTTGACATATACGTGTGAGAAGAGTAATATTTTTACGTTGACTGCTCGCGATGATGTGCGAGGTTGCTGATACACCCACAGGCGTTGTCATGAAGGTGTATTCAGGGAATTCGCATTGAGAGAGTTACGTCAAAGCCTGAAAGTGATAGGAGGAAAAATAATTCATGGCAAAAGCAACTAAAATTAGAGTCCGCTTAAAAGCTTATGATCACGTCAACCTTGATGCTAGTGCTGAAAAGATCATCCAAGCTGCTAAGAAGACTGGGGCTACCGTTGTGGGTCCAATTCCATTACCAACGGAAAAACAAGTATTCACGATTTTAAGAGCTGTTCACAAATACAAAGACGCTCGTGAACAATTCGAAATCAGAACACACAAAAGAATCATTGATATCAGTAACTACCGTAAGGAAACATTAGATTCATTAAAGAATTTAGACTTACCTGCAGGTGTTGATATCGAAATCAAATTATAGGGAGGTAAGAGTTCATGAAAGCAATTATCGGACGTAAAATGGGCATGACTCAAGTCTTCGCTGAAGATGGAACATGCTATCCAGTATCAGTCGTCGAAGTCTTACCAAACGTTGTTACAGAAGTCAAAACAGCTGAAAAGCATGGCTATGTAGCAGTCCAAGTTGGCTACGAGGACATGAAAGAATCTAGAGCAAACAAATGTGAAAAAGGTATTGCTAAGAAAGCTAACACAGTCCCACACCAAGTTTCAAAAGAACTTAGAGGTGATGAAATGGCTAACTACAATGTTGGCGATGTTATCAAAGCAGGCATCTTCAAAGCAGGCGATATCGTCGACGTCATTGGTGTAAGCAAAGGTCACGGCTACACTGGTACAATCAAGAGATGGAACATGATCATTGGTCCTAAAGGCCACGGTTCAGGTTACCACAGAGGACAAGGTTCCTTCGCTAACAACGGTCGTTATAACCACGGTGTTATGCCAGGAAAGCACATGTCAGGTCACATGGGCAATGAAAGCGCAACAATCTTAAACTGCTTAGTTGTCGATGTTAATGAAGAAAAAGGTTACATCTTAGTTAAAGGTGGTATCCCAGGAGCACGCAAATCAATCGTTACTATCAGAAGTGCTGTTAAAGTCGTTAAAAACGCTGAAAAAGCAAAGAAGTTAGTCGTTCGTGAAGCTCCAGCTGCTGTAGAAGCAGAAGCAAAAGCTGAATAAGGAGGATAGTCAAAATGGCAAGTAAGAAAATTTCAACTAAAGTCGTTAATATGGCTGGCGAAGAAGTCGGTACTATCTCATTAGACGCTTCAGTATTCGGTATCGACGCTCACAACCAAGCAATGTTCGATGCAGTTCAAGTCGAACAAGCAAACTCACGTCAAGCTACAGCTAAAACTAAAGTTAGACATGAAGTTCGCGGTGGTGGTAAAAAACCATGGCGTCAAAAAGGAACAGGCCGTGCACGTGCTGGTAGTTCCCGTTCACCAATTTGGGTTGGTGGTGGCACCGTTTTCGGTCCAGTAGGTAACCAAAACTACAAATTATCCCAAAATAAGAAAGAACATAAACTCGCTTTAAAGAGTGCATTATCAATCAAAGCAAAAGAATCATTAGTCGTTGTCGACGAAATCAAATTTGCTGAAAAGAAAACTGCAAACTTTGTTGCAATGTTAGATGCAATTAAAGTTGCAAGCAAAGCATTAGTTGTTGTCGAAGATATCGATGAAAACTTATTCGCTTCATGCCGTAACGTTGGTTACGTCAAAGTCGTCAGCTCAGATAACATCTCAGTTGTTGACTTATTAAATGTTGATACACTCGTCATGAGCAAGGCTAGTGTTAAAGCTGTTGAGGAGGCAATGAAATAATTATGGCTAAGAAAACAGAATTACGCTTCCCAAAAGCGACTGAAAAAGACTTCTCAGTTATCGTTAAGCCTGTCATTACTGAAAAGACTATGGCATTAATGCAAAACGAAAACAAAGTCACAGTAAAAGTAGCTGCTGGCAGCAACAAAACAGAAATCAAATTAGCTTTCGAAAGAATTTTCCAAGTTAAAGTTGTTGAAGTTAAAGTTGCAAACGTCAGAGCAAAATCAACAACTAGAGGTACACGTTACAGCGGTACAATCTCTGGTTACAAAAAAGCAATTGTTACTGTCGCTGAAGGCGATGCAATTGACTTATTCAAAGAATAGTTAGAGTTCAAACTATTCAAATTATAGGAGGACAAAGTAATGTCAATTAGAACTTACAAACCTACGAGCCCAAGCCGTAGAAACATGACAAACTCGACATTCAGTGAAATCACTTGTACAACTCCTGAGAAAAGCTTATTAGTCAGTATTTCCAAGACTGGCGGTAGAAACAATCAAGGTAAGATTACATGCCGTCACATTGGTGGAGGTCATAAACGTAAATATCGTATTATCGACTTCAAACGTAATAAGGATAATATCCCAGGCGTTATCAAGACAGTCGAGTACGACCCAAACCGTAACGCAAATATTTGCTTAGTCGTTTATGCTGATGGTGAAAAGCGTTACATTCTCGCACCAAAAGATATCAAAGTAGGATGGACAGTTGTTTCTGGAACATCTGCTGATATCATGCCAGGCAATAGCTGCTGCTTAAAGAACATCCCTGAAGGTACATTCATTCACAACATTGAATTAGTTCCAGGAAATGGTGGTCAATTATGTAGAGCAGCTGGTGCTGCAGCTCAAGTTTTAGGTGCTGAAGGAAAATATGTCATCGTGCGTTTAGCATCTGGTGAAATGAGAAAAATCTTAGGCGAATGCCGTGCTACTATTGGTACAGTCGGTAATGAAGACTGGAACTTAATCAATAAAGGTAAAGCAGGTAAAACTCGTTGGGCTGGTGTCAGACCAACAGTCAGAGGTTCAGTTATGAACCCTAACGATCACCCTCATGGTGGTGGTGAAGGTAAGTGTCCAGTCGGACGTGATGCACCAAGAACTCCTTGGGGCAAGCGTGCATTAGGCGTTAAGACACGTAACCAAAAGAAAGCAAGCGGTAAATTAATTATGAAACGCCGCAACGGTAAATAGTGGAAAGGAGAAATGAATCATGGCAAGAAGTTTGAAAAAAGGCGCATTCGTTGATGAACACTTAATGAAGAAAGTCGAAGCATTAAACGCATCTGGCAAAAAAGAAGTCATTAAGACATGGTCAAGAAGAAGCACAATTTATCCATCATTCGTTGGACTCACTTTCGCAGTTTACAACGGTAGAGAACACATCTCTGTTTATGTTACAGAAGATATGGTCGGTCACAAACTTGGTGAATTCTCTCCAACAAGAAAATTCACTGGACATACAGGCCACACTGCTGAAGATAAAGCAGCTGCAGCCGGAAAGAGATAGGAGGTAGATACTCATGGCAGAAGAAACAAAAAAGCCAGCAGCAAAGAAGACAACTTCTACAGCTGCTAAGAAGCCAGCTACAAAGAAAGCTGCTCCTAAAAAAGTAGAAGCTCCTGTTGAAGAAGTTAAAGCAGAAGTTAAAGCAGAAGAAGTCAAAGAAGCTCCAAAAGCTGCTAAGGCTCCAAAAGCAAAGAAAGCTGCAAAGGTTGAAAAACCAGCTAAAGTTGAAAAACCAGTAAAGGTTATGCCAACTGAAGCAACAGCAACTGCTAAAAACGTTCGCTTAACTCCAAGAAAAGCAAGATTAGTTATTGATCTTGTTAGAGGAAAATCTGTTAAAGAAGCACTCGGTATCTTAGCAAACGTCAATCGCGCAGCAAGCGTACCTGTTATTAAGGTTATTAAGTCAGCTGCAGCTAATGCTACTAACAACTTCGGTATGGATGAAGATGCATTATACATCGCAACAATCTATGCAAATGACGGATTAAGAATGAAACGTTATATTCCAAGAGCTAAAGGTTCAGCTTCTGGATTAGTAAAACGTGATTGCCACATTACTTGTGTGGTCAAAATGAGATAGGAGGAAGCACTCAATGGGTCAAAAAGTTAATCCAGTAGGTATGCGTATCGGTATCAACAAACCTTGGAATTCAAGATGGTACGCAAATGATAATGATTATCATGTATTCCTCAACGAAGATATTAAAATTCGTAAATATCTCGAATCAAGTTTAAAAGACGCATTAGTCTCTCACGTCGAAATCGAAAGAACTAAGAGTGATAAGGGACAAGACGTCGTCGTTATGATCTATGTCGCACGTCCAGGTGTTGTTATCGGACAAGATGGCAAAAAGATCAACGAAGTTAAAGACAATTTAGCTAAGATGCTCAAGAGCAGCAATGTTAGAGTTGACGTTGTCGAAGTTAAACAACCAGACTTAGACGCTACAATCGTTGCTCAAGAAATCGCTAAACAATTAGAAGAAAGAGCAAGTTTCAGAACTGTTCAAAAGAAAGCAATCCAAAGAGTTAGAAAAGCTGGAGCAAAAGGTATCAAAACTTCAATCTCTGGTAGACTTGGTGGCGCTGATATCGCTCGTGCAGAAGGTTACCGTGAAGGTGTTATCCCTCTACATACATTACGTAGCGACATCGACTACGCACACGTCTCAGCTGCAACTCAATACGGACGCTTAGGCGTTAAAGTTTGGATTTGTAGAGGTGAAATTCGTCCTGAACTCTCTAAGAAAGACGAAAAAGGAGAATAATCGCTATGTTACAACCAAAAAGAGTTAAATATAGACGTCCACACATCATTAAATATGAAGGACACTCCAAGAGCGGTACAACAGTCGCATTCGGTGAATTCGGTCTTCAAGCTTTAGAAGGCGCATGGATCACTGCAAGACAAATTGAAGCAGCTCGTATCGTCATGTCTCGTTATACAAAAAGAGGCGGACAAATCTGGATCAGAATCTTCCCACACTTAGCAAAGACTAAAAAGCCTGCTGAAGTTCGTATGGGTTCTGGTAAAGGTTCACCAGAAGGTTGGGTAGCAGTTGTTAGAGAAGGTTGCTGCATGTTTGAAATCGCAGGTGTTGCAGAAGAAGACATGAGAGAAGCACTTCGTTTAGCAGCTTACAAATTACCAATCAAATGTAAAGTTATTAAGAAAGGTGAGTAGTAGTTATGAAAATTAATGAAGTTCGTGAATTATCAACGAGTGAGTTAAAAGAAAAATTATACTCACTTAAAGAAGAGTTATTCGAACTCCGCAGAAAGAAAGCTGTTGGAGCTCTCGAAAAACCAGAACAAGTAATCGGCGTTAGAAAAGACATCGCACGTGTTAACTTAGTTATCCGTGAGAGAGAAATCGCTGGTAATAAATAAGGAGGTCGTCAAGCATGGAAGAAAGAAAAGTTGCTACTCGTAGAACAGTTCAAGGCGTCGTTGTTTCAGATAAAAACGACAAAACCATCACCGTCCTTGTTGAAACACACCGCAGACACTCAAAATACGGAAAACGTGTTAAATACCGCAAGAAATTCTACGCACACGATGAAAACAATGAAGCAAAAGTTGGCGATACAGTCACAGTTATGGAAACAAGAAAATTATCTGCTTCTAAGAGATTCAGATTAGTTTCTATCGACAAGAAGGCTGTTGAAGTCGTTAAAGTTGCTGATGATGCTAAGGAGGCTGAATAAGTATGATCCAAAAGGAAACAAACTTAGTCGTCGCTGATAACTCAGGCGCACGTTCAGTTAGAGCATTCACTTTATACGGTGGATCAACTCGTAAAACATCTTACGTCGGAGATGTCATCAAGGCTGCTGTTAAGGACGCAATTCCTAACGGTAAAGTTAAAAAAGGCGATGTCGTTAAATGTGTCATCGTTAGAACAAAGAAAAACATTATCAGAGCTGATGGTTCAACAATCTCATTTGATGATAACGCTGTTGTTATTATTAATGATGATTGCGCACCTGTAGGCACACGTGTATTCGGCCCAGTTGCTAGAGAATTACGTGAAAAAGGTGTTGAAGGATTCATGAAAATTGTTTCCCTCGCTCCAGAAGTTTTATAAGGAGGACTTATCATGAATTTGAAAAAAGGTGATAACGTTATCGTGATCGCAGGTCGCGATAAAGGCAAAACTGGAACAATTCAAAAAGTCATTCCAGAATCAAACAGAGTTGTCGTTGAAGGCGTTAACATTCGTAAGAAATGCAATAAACCAACTCAAGCTAATCCAGACGGTGGCATTGTCGAGATCTATGCTCCAATCAATGCATCAAACGTCGCGATAGTTGATCCAAAGACTAAAAAACCAACAAAGATCGGTCACAAGATCGTTGATGGTAAAAAAGTCCGTGTCGCAAAGAAGAGCGGCACAGTATTATAAGGAGGAGCTAATCATGGCAGAAGAAGCAAAAAAGACAGTCGCTAAAAAGACAGCTGCTAAGAAACCAGCTGCTCCAAAAGCTGAAGCTCCAGTAGCTGAAGCACCAGCAGCACCAAAAGCAAAGAAAGCTGCTAAAGGCGGAAACAAAAAAGCTGCAGTCGTTAACCGTTTACAAGTTAAATACGAAACAGAAATCAGAAAAGCATTATTAGAAAAATATGGTTATTCTTCAACAATGCAAATTCCTGCATTAAACAAAATCGTTATTAACATCGGTGTTGGTGATGCAACTCAAGACAGCAAACGCTTAGAAGAAGCTGTCTCAGAATTAACATTAATTACTGGTCAAAAACCAGTCGTTACAAAAGCTAAGAAATCAATTGCTACTTTCAAATTAAGAGAAGGTCAAGAAATTGGTTGTAAAGTAACCCTCCGTGGTTTAAGAATGTGGGACTTCTTAGATAAGTTAGTCACAATCTGCTTACCACGTGTTAGAGACTTCAGAGGCGTTTCTAAAAACGCATTCGACGGAAGAGGTAACTACACTTTAGGTATTAAAGAACAATTAATCTTCCCTGAAATCGACTACGATAAGGTTGCAAAAGTTAGAGGTATGGACATTGTTATTGTCACTACAGCTAAGAAAGACGATGAAGCATACACATTATTAGAATTATTAGGTATGCCATTCCACAAATAAGGAAAGGAGAACGTTAAAGTATGGCAAAAACAAGTTTAAAAAATAAACAAGCTAGACCAGCTAAATACAAAGTTCGTGAATACACACGTTGCGAACGTTGTGGACGTCCTCATTCCGTCTACTCAAAATTCCATTTATGCAGAATTTGCCTTCGTGAATTAGCTTACAAAGGTGAAATTCCTGGAATGAAAAAATCATCTTGGTAAAAGATAGAAAGGATATCGATTAAAAATTATGATGACTGATCCAATCGCGGATATGTTAACAAGAATCCGCAATGCAAATGCATTAAAGTATGAATCTGTTGCGATGCCTTCTAGCAAGATGAAAGTCGAAATCGCAAAGATTTTAAAAGATGAAGGCTTCATCGTAGACTACAAAGTCTCTGGTAAAGCAATCAAAGAATTATCAATTACACTTAAGTACGCTGCTGATGGCACTAAAGTTATCTCAGGTCTTAAGAAAATCTCTAAACCAGGCTTACGTGTTAACGTTGGCTGTGAAAAACTTCCAAAGGTTTTAAAAGGTTTAGGTATCGCAATTATTTCCACTAGCCAAGGCGTTATGACTGACGCAAAAGCAAGAACACTTGGCATCGGTGGTGAAGTAATCTGCTACGTCTGGTAAGGAGGAATAGATAATGTCTCGTATTGGAAACAAAATTATCACACTTCCTGAAGGTGTAACAATTACAGTTAATGGTGATGTTGCTGAAGTTAAAGGCCCAAAAGGCACATTAAACGTTGCAATCAATAAAGGCATTACTCTTCACCAAGAAGGTAACGTCGTATCATTCACACGTGCTAATGAAGAAAAACAAACAAAGCAAAATCACGGTACAACAAGAGCTAACGTCGCAGCAGCAGTAGTTGGTGTTAAAGACGGTTATAAGAAAACTCTTGATATGATTGGTATTGGATTTAAAGCTCAAATGAAAGGCGAAGCTGTTGAATTATGGGCTGGCTATTCACACACAATCACAATCGCTCCAACAAAAGGTGCTAAGATCTCAGTCGCTGACTTAACTAAAATCACAGTTGAAGGTATCGACAAACAAGCAGTTGGTCAAACAGCAGCTTTAATTAGAGATGTTAGAAGACCAGAACCATACTTAGGCAAAGGTATTCGTTACACTGACGAACACGTTGTTACTAAGGAAGGTAAACGTGCTGGTTCTAAATAGTTGAAAGGTAGGACAGATATATGATTTCTAAAGAAAGCAAAAATATCAGCAGAGTTAGAAGACACGCAAGAGTCAGAGCAAAAATTTCTGGCACAGCTGAATGTCCAAGATTATGCCTCTACCGTTCAAACAAGAACATCGAAGCACAAATCATTGATGACGTTAAAGGTGTTACATTAGTATCATCTAGCTCAATGAGTTTAAAACTCGAAAATGGTAGCAATATCGAAGCAGCAGTCAAAGTTGGCGCTGATGTCGGTGCAAAAGCTATCGCTAAAAACATTAAAAAGGTTGTCTTTGATAGATCAGGCTATGTTTATACAGGCCGTGTCAAAGCACTTGCAGACGCTGCTCGTGAAGCAGGCTTAGAATTCTAATGGAGGGCACTAAAATGGCAGAAGAAGTTAAAGTCGAAGCAGCTGTTGCTGCAGAAGCACCTGTCGCAGGCGCTCCAAACGAAAAAAGAGCTCCTCGCGGTGACAGACGTCCACATGGCGACAGAAACGGCAGAGGCCCACGTCGCGATGGCAAACGTCCAGATAGAAGAGACGAACCAAAAGAATACGAAGAAAGAGTTGTCTTCATTAATCGTGTCAGTAAGACTGTTAAAGGTGGCCGTAGAATGAAATTCACTGCCCTTGTCGTCATTGGTGACCACAAAGGTAAATATGGTTTCGCATTAGCAAAGGCTGCTGAAGTTCCAGATGCAATTAAGAAAGCAAGCGAAGCTGCTAAGAAGAACACTTACAAGATCCACTTAGTTAAAGGTAATACAATTTCACATGAAGTCGTTGGTAAATTCGGCGCATGTAACGTTTACTTAAAACCAGCTCCTGAAGGTACTGGTGTTATCGCTGGTGGTCCAGTCAGAGCTATCTTAGAATTAGCAGGTGTTCAAAACGTCTGTTCTAAAGTTTATGGTTCAAGAGCTCCAATCAACATCATTAGAGCTACAAACCAAGGCTTAAATAGTTTAAAGAGCTACAAAGTTATGAAAGAACTTCGTGGCAAAGAATAGTAGGAGGATAGGAAATTATGAAATTAAATAACTTATCATATACTACTGGTTCACGTGTTGAAGGCTTCCGTAAAGGCCGTGGCTTAGGCTCAGGCAACGGAAAAACTTGTGGTAAAGGTCACAAGGGTCAAAATTCACGTAGTGGTGGCGGTGTCGCTCTCGGTTTCGAAGGTGGTCAATTACCTTTATGGAGAGCTTTACCAAAACGTGGTTTCAAAAATGTTAATCATGTCAATTATGCAACAGTCAATGTTTCCTCTTTGGAAAAATTTGAAGATGGCACAACAGTTAACGCTGCTTTATTAATCGAAGCAGGTTTAGTTAAAAAGGAATGTAGCGGCATCAAAGTCTTAGGCAATGGTTCATTAACTAAGAAATTAAATGTTGAAGCAGCTGCTTTCTCTGCTAGCGCAAAAGACGCCATCGAAAAAGCTGGCGGCACAGTTGAGGTGAAATAACTTATATGAAGAAACTTGCTTCAATCTTAAAAAATAAAGAAATTATGGGTCGTATCGTCTTTACGATTATGATCCTTCTTATCTTCCGTATTGGAGCACAAGTTCCTGTTCCTGGCGCATCAATTCCTGATGAAAGTGCACTTCATACTTATTTAACAAGTAACAACGCACTTTCCATCATGAACTTGCTCGGCGGCGGAACACTTCAAAGCTTCTCAATCTTTGCACTTGGTGTTTCTCCATACATTACTGCTCAAATCATCGTTCAATTATTAGCAACAGATGTTTTGCCAGCATTAACTGATTTGAAACGTCAAGGTCAATATGGAAGAAAGAAAATGGAGCTCGCAACTCGTTACCTCACATTATTGTTAGGTGCAGTTCAAGCTTACGGAATTATTAAAACAATGGAATCTTCCGATTTCGTAACATTTACGACCGGAGACCAAGCTTGGTTAACTTACGTATACGTCGTTATCGTATTGTTAGCTGGTTCAATGCTCGTTATGTGGCTCGGTGACCAAATCTCTACAAAGGGTATCGGCAATGGTATCTCAATGATCATCTTCGCTGGTATCGTTAGTAGTTTACCTAGCCAAATGTCAACAGCATTCACAACTTGGGTTTCACAAGGATTCTACACAGGTATGGATAGCGCAGCAGTCGCTGGCGTATTCAAATTCTTGCTATATGTACTCTCTTACTTACTCATTATTGCGTTCGTAACATTTACAGAATTAGCAAAGAGAAAAATTCCTGTTCAACACTCTGGTAAAGGTGGTGGCCAAACTGCTTCAATGGCAAAGGCTTCATTCTTACCAATCAAAATTAACAGTGCAGGTGTTATCCCTGTCATCTTCGCAAGCAGTATCTTAACTGCTCCAAGCGTCATCATCGCATTCATTGATTCTTCAAAATCAAATGCTGAATGGTTAGGAATCTTCTCAACCACAACGATGTACAAGATGGGTGATAACTTCGCAATGCCTTGGGGATTAATTATTTACTTAGTCCTTACAGTAGCATTTACATTCTTCTACGCTAACTTACAAATCGCACCAGATCAAATGGCTGAAAACTTCCAAAAGAATGGTTCATACATTCCAGGTATCAGACCAGGTAATGAAACTGAAAGATATGTAAGAAAAGTATTAAACAGAGTTACAGTTTTAGGCGCAATCAGCTTAGCAATTATCGCAGCTATTCCACCAATCCTCACTTTAACAGGTGTCTTCGGTGGTAATAACTCACTTGCCCTTGGTGGTACAGGTATGATTATCGTTGTTGGTGTAGCACTCGAACTTAATTCTCAAATCGATGGTTTACTTGCTGGTAAGTCATTCGATGAAGTTGTCGCTTCAGGTGGACAATAATGAAGAAGAATATTATTCTAATGGGCCCTCCTGGTGCAGGAAAAGGTACATTAGCAAAACAACTCATAAGTTTAGGAATGACACATATTTCTACTGGAGATATGTTCCGCGAGGAAATTTCTAATCAAACAGAGTTGGGAAAATTAGCAGCTAGCTACATCAACGCTGGACACTTAGTTCCAGATGAAGTAACAATCAAAATGTTACAAAATAGATTAGCTAAACCTGACTGCGAAAACGGATTTCTATTAGATGGTTTTCCAAGAACTCTTGCTCAAGCAGAAGCTCTTGAAGGAATGTCTAAAGAAATAAATCGTCCAATTGAAACTGTTATCAGTCTCACTTGTGACGAAGAGGAACTTATTAAGCGTATCTCAGGACGTCGAGTCTGTAAGGTATGTGGCGCTCCTTATCACATTGTTAACATGAAACCTAAACAAGAAGGTATCTGTGACAAATGTGGCGGAGAACTCTACCAAAGAAAAGACGACAATGTTGAATCGCTTAAAGTTCGTTTACAACATTACACAGTCGACACAGCCCCATTACTTAGTTTCTATAGTAAAAAAGGCTTAATTGTTGAATTCAACTCATTAGTCGACAGTGGAACACTATTCGATGAAGTAAAAAAATTCTTACTTAGTTAAATTATGATTACGCTTAAATCGTCAAGAGAAATTGAACTCATGAAACAAGCTGGCAAGGTAGTCGCAAAAGTATTTGAGACTATCGCTCCTCTTATTAGAGCAGGAATATCCACGTTTGAAATCAATGAGATTGCAGAACGTGTCATTACTGAGAATGGTTGCACAGGACCATGTAAAGGATATTATGGTTATCCAAGCATGACTTGCGTATCAGTGAATAACGTGTTAATCCACGGTATTCCTAATAGAAGAACCATTCTTAAAACAGGCGACATTGTTTCTCTTGACGTTGTAGCGTGTTATAAAGGCTATTGTGCTGACGCGACTAGAACGTTTGAAGTTGGAATTGTTCCTGAAAGAGTAAAACAATTAGTCAATGTCACTCGTGAATCATTCTTCGAAAGTCTTAAATACTTTAAAGAAGGAAATCACGTCGGAGATATAAGTCACGCGATCGAAGCCTACGTTAACAAGTTCGGTTATAGTGTTACTCGTGATGCCACAGGACATGGCATTGGAAGTAGTATGCATGAAGATCCAGCTGTCCCATGTTATGGAAAAGAAGGATCTGGAGCCACAATTAAAGTTGGTATGGCTCTTGCAATCGAACCAATGGTCCTAGAAGGCAAATATCAAACCAGAATTCTTCCTGATGGATGGACAACAGTATCTAAAGATGGTAAGTTAACTTGCCACTATGAAAATACAGTTATCCTCACAAGTGAAGGATTAAAAATTATCACTCTAACTGAAGAAGAAAGTAAGGAGTACAAAGAATATGTCTAAAGATAATGTCATCGAAGTGCAGGCGATCGTTAAAGAGTGCCTACCAAATGCAAACTTCAAAGTAGAACTCGAAAACGGCGTCGTAATTCAGGCCACCGTTTCTGGAAAAATCCGTATGAATTACATACGCATTCTCCCAGGAGATAGAGTTACGGTCGAAATTTCGCCTTATGATTTAACACGAGGCCGCATTACTTATCGTTTCAAGTAGAAAACGAATTAGGAGGAAAGAAAATATGAAAGTCAGACCTTCAGTCAAACCTATCTGCCCAAAATGCAAGGTTATTAAGAGAAATGGCAAAGTCATGGTCATCTGCTCAAACCCAAAGCATAAGCAGAGACAAGGTTAATAAAGGAGGAACAGAATATGGCACGTTTAGTTGGTGTTGATATTCCTAACGACAAACCAGTAAGAATCGCTCTTACATACATCTATGGTATTGGTCGTCATACTGCTGAATTAATTTGCAATGCTGCAAAAGTTGACGGCGGTATCAGAGTCAAAGATTTAACAGATGAACAACTCGGTACAATCCGTAACGAGATTGGTAACTACAAAACAGAAGGTGATCTCCGTAGAGAAGTCGCTCTTAACATCAAAAGATTAACTGAAATCGGATGTTACAGAGGTATGAGACACAAAAGAGGTTTACCTGTAAACGGACAAAGAACAAAAACAAATGCCCGTACAAGAAAAGGCCCAAGAAAAACCATCGCTAATAAGAAGATGGCTCCTCAAGGCTAATAATGAAAGGAGAAGAATAATATGGCAACTAAAACCACAACACGTAAAAAGAAAATCAAACGTTCATTTACACGTGGCGTCGCACACATTCATGCTACTTTCAACAACACAATCGTCACAATCTGTGATGAACAAGGTAACGCAATCGCTTGGTCATCAGCTGGTGCTCAAGGTTTCAAAGGCGCTAAGAAAGCAACTCCATTCGCTGCTATGCAAGCTGCTGAAGCTGCTGGTAAAGTCGCATTTGATCAAGGCATTAGACAAGTTGATGTTGATGTTAAAGGTCCAGGCCCAGGTAGAGAAGGCGCAATTAGAAGTTTAGCAGTCGCTGGTTTACAAGTTTTATCAATCGTTGATACAACTCCAATCCCACACAATGGCTGCCGTCCACCAAAGAAACCAAGAGGCTAGTAGGAGGTATTGAATATGAAAATTGCTAACCCATTTGAAAGATTCGGTATCACTCAAGCTGACTATGACGGAAATGAAAATTATGGAAAATTCGTCATTGAACCACTCGAAAGAGGATTTGGTTTAACAATCGGTAATGCTCTCCGCAGAGTCTTACTTAGCGCTCTTCCAGGCGCAAGTATGTACGCTATTGAAGTAGAAGGTGCTCGTCATGAATTCACAGCTTTAGAAGGTGTTGAAGAAGACGTCACAACAATCATCCTCAATTTAAAAGATTTAGTCTTAAAAATTGACGCTGAAGAAGAAGGAAACAAGAGACTCGAAGTTAACGTTAAGGGTCCAGCTGTTGTTAAAGCAGGCGACATCGTTTGCCCAACAGGTGTCTCAGTCGTTAACCCAGACTTAGAAATCGCTCACTTATGTGAAGGTGGCTCATTAAAAATGTCATTACACGTCCGTAATGGTAGAGGCTACTTCACAGGTGAAAAGAACAAAATCTTACACCCAAATTTAGCTGCTGGCGTTATTGCTACTGATAGCAATTACTCACCAGTTACAAAAGCTAACTATTTCGTAGATGCTACTCGTGTAGGACACGATTCCAAATTTGATAAATTAACTTTAGAAGTTTGGACAAATGGCAGCATTACTCCTCAAGAAGCAGTTGCTATGTCAGCAAAGATCTTAATGGATCACTTCGTCAAATTTGAAAACCTTGTTAATATGACAAGAGATATCAACATTGAAAAAGACGAAGAAGTCGAACAAGAAAGTGAATACGAGAACTTCCCAATCGAAGAACTCGACTTATCTGTTCGTTCTTACAACTGCTTAAAGAGAGCAGGTATTGCAACAGTTCTCGAATTAACAGACAGAACTGAAGAAGATATGATGAAAGTCAAAAACTTAGGTAAGAAATCTCTTAAAGAAATTAAAGAAAAACTTATCGCAATCGGACTTTCATTCAAAGATTTCGAATAGGAGGATAGAATATGCCAGCACAAGGTAGAAAAAACGTTCATGGTAAAACCGGCGTAAGATTCAAAGCCGCCTATACTAAGAGCAAATATGAAAATATGTTACGTAACGTCGTCACTGACTTAATCTTAAAAGGCAGTGTCAAAGTTACAGCAGCAGTCGCAAAAGATGTCGTTAGTGAAGCTGATAGATTAGTTACATTAACAAAGAAAGAAGACGTTGTCTCAGCAAAAAGACAAGCTGCAAGATTCGTCAGAGACATCAAAGGCGAAAACGGTAAATACGCTATTGAAGTATTATTCGCTGACTTAGGCGCTAAATATGCTTCACGTAACGGTGGTTACACACGCAAACTCAAAGTTGGTAATCGTAGAGGCGATGACGCACCTATCGTATTAGTAACTTGGGTCGACTAATTAATCAAAAAGACAAAAAGGTTAGGAGCGATCCTAACTTTTTTTGTATACTAATGTATGCAGAGGTGAAATTATGAATAAAAAAATTATCGACGCTTTATCTAACTACGATTTCCAATATGAAAAAAATTATGGATATGGTCATATAGAAGGATATGAAGTAAACATTATAAATAATCCAGGACAATACGGTCCTTTATTCTATTTCTCTACTTATTTGCCACAAACTAAGAGAAATGACTTTGTTGTTAAATTTAATAATTTAAAATTAAGTCTATGCCAAGCTTCTTATAATGACTTTGGTGTTATTGTTATGATTGGAGCATTGACTGCTAATGGATTCCCAAAGAAATTCCATGAAGTTTTACCAAAGATATTAGATATTTTAGCTGAATTAGAAGCTCCTAAATCAGATATTTGCCCTCAATCTGGAGAACCATTATACGAAGATAATTCAAAAACTATCACTATAGAACCTGGTCAAATTAAATATAAATTAACATTAAGCGCTGCCGAGGCAGTTAAAAGTTTAGTTAACAAGGACGATGAAGATTTCGCTGCAGCACCAAATAATTATCTTAAAGGATTCTTAGGAATTTTAATTGGTGCGGTTGCTGGAGCTGCAATCACAGTTATTTTCGAATTCTTGGGTTTTATTACTTGGATTGCTCCTTTTGTTGCAATTTTCCTAGGTACATTCTTATATAAAAAATTTGGTGGTAAGCCAACTTTTGTAATGATTATAATGAGCTTCTTAACAACATTACTAGTAATTTTGGGCTCATTATTTGTTACTTATTTAATAGTTTGTACAAACGCTTGTGCAGAAAACGGATTCACTGAAACAGGTATATCTGCTTTATTACTTACAATTGAATATGTAGATGGATTCTTAGGTAGTTTCATCGGGGACTTTGCTATTAATACAATTATTATTATTGTTATCGAATTATTTTCGCTTTCATCCCTTCTCAAACAAATCAAAAAGGTTAAAGTTAAAGATTAATAAAAATACCGATTTAAGCATCATAATTAAATAGTATCTTTTAAAGACGATTATGTAATTTGGTAGACAAATACTCACATTTGTCAAAAAAGTCGCTTGGAACGGCTAAAAATGAGAAAAAGTCTCAAATAGAAAAGCTTATGCCGCTTTATAAAAATAAGTTTTATAATCTCTATACATGAAAACTAGAAAATTATTACCCATCTTAATGAGTGCTTTCTTTATTTTAAGCGCATGTAGTAAGGTAGAAGACTATATTGATCCTCTTCCTCATACATGTAATTGCTGTCCAACATGCGGAAAGTGTCTTAATGAAACTTGCCAAGAACTAGTATGCTTAGAAAAGTGCACTTGTAATGATAAAAAAGACGAAGATAAAAAAGATGAGGACATCGACCCTATAGTTCATACATGCTCAAATGTTTGCGAAACATGTGAAAAGTGTACAGATTTAGATTGTGCAGACCCAGTATGCGCTTATAAATGCGAATGCCCACCTCCTGAATATTCATATCATAAGAAGTTTAATAGCCAAGGGAATGTCGCCTTAGTTGATAGCGAGGAGTTCTTAGAATTCTGGAATTACTCTTCTGACATTCAAATAAATTTAGATTTTAAACAAAGCGCATTTAAAACTATGTGCGAACTTCAAGGTAAATCATTACCTAAGTTTGCTGATGTTTATTTCCCAGCAGATTTAAAAATTAAAATGAACGATAAGGAATACACTTATGAAGAAGTAGGTGTAAGACTAAAAGGCAACACTTCTAGAAGAACAATGCTTAATAGCAGTGGGAATATTTCCCAACAAGCTCATATGAAAGTTTCTTTAAAGGCTACTTTTGATGATGAGTTATATGATAAGGATCCAAAAGTATCTGTCTTCAAAAAGACTTGGGAAGACGCTAACGAACGTAAAGAAAGAAAAGATAGAACTCTTTTTGGAATGGAGAAGTTCGATCTTAAATATGTAACAAGAAACTCTGGATTTGGTGGAGGATTTGGTGGCAGTGGAAGTGATGGTTGCTTTGCAAGAGAAGTTGTTGCTTTTGATATGTTTAGAAAACAAGGCATGTTAGCCCCTCATGCAAATATCGTTCAAGTAACATTAAATAACGAAGTATCAACCAAGACATTTAGATATCAAACAATCGAATGTGTAGATAAAGTTTTCTTAAAACGTCATTTCTCAAAAGCTGATGCTAAGGGTGACTTATATAAATGTGGTGTCCAAGACCATTGGATTGCAGATTTTCAAAGAAGAAAAACTGTAGAAGAATTAGAAGATGAAAACGGAAAAGCAATTGGTGGAAGAATTGCGAATGGCTGGATTGGTGTTGAAGATCCATACAATCAATACTTCCCATCTTATCAATTGAAGACTAACGATGATTTAGGTGAAGATTCTGATTTCTCTAAAATGGTAGGTCTTATTAACACATTAACTGACTGCTTGAATAATAAAGGTTCTAAAGAAGAGTTAGAAAAAGTCTTAGATATGGAACAATTCTTAGAATATTCCGCAGTTAGTTACATGTTAGGTAACTTTGATGATTTAAGATATAACACTAATAATTCCTATGTTTACTTTGTTCCTAGTACAGGTAAAGCAGTAGTGATTGCATATGATTATGACTGGAGTTTAGGTTTAGCTACAGGTAAAGATATGAGCAAAGTTAAACCATTTGATACATACACAATGAGTGGAAATATTTCAAACTTATATAAGGCAACACTATTAAATGACTCCGATATCAATTTATCTTTAAACTATTCTAAAAAAGATTATCAAGATAAATTCCTTGCTTATATGGGAGTAGCACTCAAAGATAAATGCTTAGACTCAAAATACTTATATTCAATCGTTGATCAATTCAAATATGTCGGAACGACATTCCCAAAAGAAAGAACTAATGTTGCTTCTTATATGGAAAAGAAAACCGCAACAATATTAGAAGCATTAGGAAATAAATAAAAAGTATTTATCTAGTGTTTTCGTAAGTTAATAAACAAAGAAAAGCAAGTTAATCATAATAGAAATATAGAATTTCCTTTAAAATATAATCATCAAAACACATAGGTATTAGAAGATCTTATAGTTTACTATATTGGTATTTTTTCGGCCGAATAGTTGATAAAATCGGATATCTATTCTAGAAAATTGCAACTTCAAAAATAACTGACGATTCTCCTCTCGGCAGTTATTTTTCTTTTTATAGATGTTTTCACTAACATTTTTATAAATTAATAGTTTATAATGAGTTCGATTTTGGGCAAAAATCACGAAAAGATATAGAAGGAGATAAATTATGGCAAATATTGATTTATCAAAATACGGAATTAAAGACGTCAAAGAAGTCGTCTACAATCCTAGCTACGAAGTTTTATTCGAAGAAGAAACTAAAGCAGGATTAGAAGGTTATGAAGTTGGCAAAGTTACAGAATTAGGCGCTGTCAACGTTATGACTGGTGTTTACACAGGCCGTTCTCCTAAGGATAAATTCATCGTTATGGATGAAAACTCAAAGGATACAGTTTGGTGGACATCTGAAGGTTACAAAAACGATAACCACCCAGCAAGCGAAGAAGCATGGGCAGCTTGTAAAGATATCGCTGTTAAAGAATTAAGCGGTAAGAAATTATTCGTTGTTGATGCATTCTGTGGTGCTAACAAAGATACAAGAATGGCAGTTAGATTCATCGTTGAAGTTGCATGGCAAGCTCATTTCATTAAGAACATGTTCATCCAACCAACAGCTGAAGAATTAGCTTCATTCGAACCAGACTTTGTTGTTTATAACGCTTCAAAAGCAAAAGTTACAAACTACAAAGAATTAGGTTTAAACAGTGAAACAGCAGTTATGTTCAACATTACAAGTAGAGAACAAGTCATCATCAACACATGGTACGGTGGCGAAATGAAAAAAGGTATGTTCTCAATGATGAACTACTACTTACCACTCAAAGGTATGGCTTCAATGCACTGTTCAGCAAATACTGATATGAACGGTGAAAATACTGCAATTTTCTTCGGTTTATCAGGAACAGGTAAAACAACATTATCAACTGATCCAAAGAGATTATTAATCGGTGATGATGAACACGGTTGGGATGACAATGGTGTCTTCAACTTCGAAGGTGGCTGCTACGCTAAAGTTATTAACTTAGACAAAGATAGCGAACCAGATATCTTCAATGCAATTAAGAGAAATGCATTATTAGAAAACGTCACTGTTGATGCAGAAGGCAAAATCGACTTTGCTGACAAGAGCGTCACAGAAAACACTCGTGTTTCTTACCCAATTAACCATATCAACAATATCGTAAAACCAATCAGTAGTGCTCCAGCAGCAAAGAACGTTATCTTCTTATCAGCTGACGCATTCGGCGTTTTACCTCCAGTAAGCATTCTTACTCCAGAACAAACTCAATACTACTTCTTATCAGGCTTCACAGCTAAGTTAGCTGGTACTGAAAGAGGTATTACAGAACCAACACCAACATTCTCAGCATGTTTCGGTCAAGCATTCCTTGAATTACACCCAACAAAATACGCTGAAGAATTAGTTAAGAAAATGCAAGCAAGTGGTGCTAAAGCATACTTAGTTAACACAGGTTGGAATGGTACAGGCAAACGTATCTCAATCAAAGATACACGTGGTATCATCGATGCAATCTTAAACGGCTCAATCAACGAAGTTGAAACTAAAGTTATCCCACACTTCAACTTAGCAGTCCCAACAGCTCTTCCAGGAGTTGCAACAAACATCTTAGATCCAAGAGATACATACGCAGATCCAAGTGCTTGGGAAGTCAAAGCTTGTGACTTAGCTGACAGATTCATTAAGAACTTCGTTAAATACGAATCAAATGAAGCTGGTAAAGCATTAGTTAAAGCCGGCCCTACAAAATAAGGTTCATAAACTAAAATATGGAAGACTGGATTCGTCCAGTCTTTCTTTCAGTTTGAACAAAAAAACAGGACTTTGATATGAGTATCAAGCCCGTTAGAGATAAAAACTATTAATAAATGCGTGTAGTCCTAAGAGTTGACTCGAAAAAGTCTACACTTTTTATGTTGATTATGTAGATTCCTTTACTGCTAAATGCTATAATTAGAATAAGGAAGAAAAAGATATTTATGCCAAATTATCAAATCGTAAAGTTTAAAGAAAATAATATCGAGATGGATGTTAATGTATCTCCTAACGAAGATACTGTTTGGCTTTCAAAAGATGATATGTCAATTCTATTTCAAAGAGATAGATCAGTAATAACAAGACATATTGCAAACATATACAAAGAAGGAGAAGTCGAAAAAACAACCTCGTGTGCAAAAAATGCACATGAGATAAATGGCCAAATTCATTATACAGAATATTACAATCTGGATGTCATTATATCTGTTGGTTATAGAGTTAAATCAAAAAATGGTGTTATTTTTAGAAGATGGGCAAACACAATTTTAAAAGAATATTTACTCAAGGGATATGTCATAAACGAAAAAAGAACGCTAATCACTAATGAGAATTATATAAACCTTATAAACAAAGTTGAGTCGATTGATAAACGTCTCACTCTTTTAGAAACAACAAATTTAGAAAAAGAAAAAATATTTTTTGATGGAGAGATATTTGATGCTAAATCGTTTATAACTCAACTTATTTCAAAAGCAAATAACTCTCTTGTTCTTATAGATGCTTATGCCGATATTAAAGCTTTGGAATTTTTCAAATGCAAACATACTGGAGTCTCATTGATGATTTACCATTCATCAAAAGCTAAATTATCAAATCAAGATGTAGTTGATTTCAATTCCCAATATGGCTTATGCACTGCTTATGTTAATGATAAATTTCATGACAGGTTCTTGGTGATTGATGATAAAGATTTATATCATCTAGGTGCCTCATTAAATTATGCAGGTAAGAGAGTTTTTGCATTAACTAAAATGGAAGATGTAGAAATAATAAAAACAATAAAAGAAAGACTGTAAATATGGATAAAAAAGAATTTGGCAAGAAAATCAAAGATATAAGAATTAGAAACAAAATGTCTCAACAAGCTATGGCGGATTCTTTGGGCTATGCTTCGAGATCAACTATTAATAAAATCGAAGAAGGTATTAATGAGATGAGCTATGACAAAATCGTAAGATTGATGGAGTTATATGGCTTATCACGTCCTGAACTTGGCCTTGAGCCAATATGTGGAGATAAATTATCTGGATTGAGGAAGGATGCAAAATATCCAAATCCGGAAATTGAAGAAATATGCTATATCAAGAACTGTGTTACAAATCCTAATATCATTGTTGGGGATTATTCATATTATGACGATAAGAAAGGCGCAGATCTTTTTGAAAAGCATGTGACCCATCATTATGATTTTATTGGTGACAAGCTTATTATTGGTAAATTTTGCCAAATAGGAGCAGGTGTGGAATTCATCATGAATGGAGCAAATCATTTTATGAATGGATTAACGACTTACCCATTTAATATTTTCTCAAGAGACCTTCAAAAACATACACCTCCTTTAGATAAGATGCCGATTAAAGGCGACACTGTTGTTGGCAATGATGTGTGGATTGGTCAAAACGTAACAATATTACCTGGAGTTCATATAGGGGATGGCGCAGTTATTGGTGCTAATTCTGTTGTTGGATCAGATGTCCCTCCATATGTTATTGCTGTCGGAAACCCATGCAGAGTAATCAAAAAACGCTTTGATGATGAAACAATCGAAAAATTATTTAAGCTTAAGTGGTGGGATTTTCCAATTGAAATAATTGAAGAAAATATCGATAAACTACTTGAAAACGATATTGATGCTCTGATAGAAGCGTTCTCAAAGAAATAGAATTCACGAATATACACTATGTATGAAGTATATTTGTTGAGATAATGTGAAAATCACTAATTGGTTTGATACAAGCATCAAGCACATTAGGGATAAAACTAGACATACAATGAAAATGTTGTCCGTGTAATATGTCTAGTCTTTAAACTTTATCTTGCAAAAGATATTTTAAACACAAACTTGTGCTGAAATATTTTTCCGTTAATGGAAAAAATATTCAAAGACATATTGACTTAATTAGGATCATTGCTAGAAAAGCACCCTCCTATGCATAACATTTTGCAAATACGCACTATAATTAAAGGTGAAAAATTGCAATTACGCAAGGTTATTACGTTTGGAAAAGTGCAATTACGCATGATACATTTAAAAAAATCCCTAAAAGGTTTCATGTAAGGTTAACAATTACTTATAATTGAGATATGGAAAGAATGGATGAACTATTAAAGAAACTAGATACCTTACCTAGTGGATATATATCTAAGAAAACTATAAAAGGTAAGGAATATACTTACTTACAATATTTCGAAAAAGGAAAACTTGTATCTAAATATATCCCTGCAAAGAAAGTTAAATTTATAGAAAAGAAACTCGCACTTAGAAAAGAACTCGAAAAAGAAGTAGAGGAATTAAGTGATGGATATATCCCGATGGTACCGGTTACAAAAAGAGAACTCGAACTAACCGGTTATATCATGTGTGGGGACAAAATCGCCGCTAAGATATATAAAGGTGAAGTAGTGTCTTTTGATGAAAAGATCGCCCCATTCTACTTACAAAGAAATAAGGACGCTAAGGCGTACTTTGCATCTAGATGTGTAGATTTATCTAGAAATAACGCTCGTGCTTTATTACGTTCTTTAAATATCAAAGATAACGATGATTCTATTATCCCTTTATACGTTAATGGATGTTCATTAACTGATAACGTTTGGTTTAAACCAAGTGGTGCGGTTACTAAATATGAAGAGTTAAAGTTTGGAAAGAATCTTTATGGAGACGCTTCATTAAACGGAAACAAAAAATCATATCCATTTGGAGCATGTAGAACTCCAGAGATCGTCACTCCTGGACGATTTGAAAAGTGCTGGAAATTCGAAAACAATCATTGGTATTTATATAAGAAAGAAAATAGAGACGAAATGTTCTCTAGTTTATTCGCGATGGAACTCGCAAAAGTTATAGGGGTAAACACAGTTAAATATGAAAAAGTAGATGATTGTCTCAAATGTAAGAACTTTGCAGAAGAATATAACTTTGACCCAATAGGTGGCTTAGTAGAAAACGTAGATGATTTAGTAGGCACATATAACGAGTTGAAGAAGTTAAATAAAGATGTTCTTAAGGATTACTTAAAGATTCGTTACTTAGATGCGTTAACTTATAACGTTGATAGAACTGGAAACGATATGGGTGTGTTAAGAGATAGAGATAGTGGTGAAGTTATCTCTTTAGCTCCTAACTTTGATAATAACTATTCATTAGTTTCTATGCTTCCTAAGTTAGATTTACCTGCCAATAAAGATCCAATGGTATTAGCCTTTGTGGATTTTATTAGAAGTGACAAAGAAACTAAAACATTATTTAAAAAATGTAAGTTCCCAAAGCTTAAAAAAGACACAATTAAAAAGATTGTCTTAAAGGTTGATGAAACTAGAGAAGATATTAAAGACATAATAGACTTTGTCTACTCTAGATTCGTATACATTAAAAAACACTGCAAATAGCAAAAACGTATAGGCTCGCGTCTATACGTTTTTAAGTACAAATCGTAAATTGATTTCGTTAGCAATGATGCAGAATAATGTCATAAATAATCCGCCAAAGCTAACATCGCTTAGATAATGTGCTCCAACAATGATTCTTGATAGACACATTATTAATGTAAATATAAATCCTATTATAAATAATAAGAACTCTTTTCCTTTTAATTTTTCTTCAATAAGAGTTAAGTAAGGAAGACCAAACATCATAATACCCGCAACACCAGCGTGACCACTTGGGAATGATCTAAAGTGTTCTGAAAAGTGATCTGCAGTTGGGTTAGCTGCTAATAAAGCATCATAACCTTTGAATGTTTCCCACCAATTAGTAAAACTAGCTTGATATCCATATGCATCATTAGCGACAACTCTAAATCTAGGACGTCTAACTAAACTCTTAAGTATTTGAGATACTGGGATAAGCTCAATCATCATAAAGACAACTAAGATAAATAAGGCTAAGATAATAGCTTTATTTTCGTTCTTCTTTCCATATATATTACCTAAGAAGAATATAGCAGCGAATAATACGCCACAAACAATAACCCATAACCATTTAAGTTCTGGTGTGTTATATCCATTAACTGAGCTAACTTCCTTGCCTGCTAACCAAGTAGAAGCAAAATAACCAACAACACCTAATGCGATTTCACCAATTTTTTGCCAAGTAACCTTTTCTTTAAGTCCTGATCTAAATATAAATCCTGCCATTAAAGCTAAGAACGAATAGCCGACCCAATGGCCAAAGCTAGCCATTGCAAGTCCAAATACATTCTTAGATGAATATAAAGCGCTACTGACTTGTAAATCAAAAAATGAACCAAGAATGATTCCGATTGTAAATACTGTAAGAGGGATGATGTATATTTTTCTATTTTTCATTTTTAAATCCTGTGCGTTTAATAGTATAATAAGTTTATACAAGGAGCAATATAAAAATGGCAAGCACAAGCAAAGATTATTTCGGTTTAGATAGAATCGTTTCTTTAGTCTTAGTTATTATCCCAATCACTTCATTAATTTGCGGTGTTTTAACTAGAGTTAAAGAAGGTCACTATTTAGCTGCAATCTTAAGAGTTTTAGTCGGTTGGAACATTATCTGGATCGCAGATATCGTTTTAATGATTTTAAACGGCAGAATCTTAAGAATCCTTTAATTTTAAAAACAAATAGAAATAGGCCTCGTGCCTATTTTTATTTTGCTAAAATTTTGTGTCTCCCTTATTGATATATTCAATAATAGGAGTATTATTAGTTGTCGTATGAACTACGTATTATTACTCGGAATCTTATTACTATTAGGATTAATCGCTACTAGAGTTACTAGATTAATCAGATTACCTAACGTTACTGGTTACTTAGTAGTGGGATTAGTTTTAGCAATTATATTCATTGTTATGGATTCTCTTGGATACCATAATCCTAACTATCCAGATTCTTTAAGAGAATCATTAACAAAGACAAACGCATTTGTTAGTTCAATTGCGTTAGGTTTTATTGCTTTATCAATCGGTGAAGAATTTAAATTATCAAAGATAAAAGAATATGGTAGCAAGATGGCTATCATCACAATATTCCAAGCTTTATTAGCAACTATTTTAGTTGATGTTGTTTTAGCTGTTATCTGTGTAGTCTTAAAAGTTAATGTCGCTGTTGCTATTTGCTTAGGCGCAATTGCTACTGCAACTGCTCCTGCTGCTACATTGATGGTTATTCATCAATATAAAGCTAGAGGTGTATTAGTAGATATCCTTCTTCCTGTTGTCGCATTCGACGATGCTTTAGGCTTAGTTGTATTCGCTATATCTCTTGCTATTGGTAAAGTTATCGTTAGTGGTGAAACAATTTCATTCTTAAGCATCGTATTAATCCCACTCCTTGAGATTGTAGGATCTCTCGCAGTTGGTTTTGTCTTAGGTTTCTTAATGCACTTATTAATTAAGTTCTTTAGAAGTAGAAGTAACCACATTATCACAATCATTGCCTTCACACTTTTAGGTGTCGGCACAATTACTGCTTTAAATCACATTAAGATCAATGGAGAAAATTTAGAATTCTCTAATCTTTTAACATGTATGATGATTGGTGCTGTTTACGTTAACTTAACTAACTCATCTACATCAAAAACTGTTGTTAGAGACATCGATTTAATGGAAAGATGGACAGGATTCTTATTTACATTGTTCTTCGTGCTTTCTGGCGCTAGCTTAGCTACATCTGCTATGTCTATTATGGAAGGTAGCGATATTAAGACATTAATCCCTGTATTAATTATCTTTGCTGGATATATTATCGCTAGAAGCGTTGGTAAATATTTCGGTGCGTATGCTGGTAGTGCTATAACAAGACAGCCTCCAGTAATTAAGAAATATTTAGGTTTAACTTTATTACCACAAGCCGGTGTCGCTATTGGTATGGCAAATCAAATCAGTAATATCGATGTATTTAAAGCTAATAACATCGGTAACATCATCGTAACAGTTGTCTTATGTGCAACATTAATTTATGAATTATTTGGTCCATTGGTTACTAAATGGAGCTTATCTAAAGCACACGAAATCCCATCAGAAGAAAACGAATAATGAAGTTACTTGGAAAAGAAATCAAACTTGCAATACTAGACCTCGATGGAACCTTAATTGATTCTACTGGGATTTGGCATCAAATCGATGTTGATTTCTTTGCGAAAAGAGGAATGAAAATTCCTGAAGATTATTTTGAAAATATTTGTCACTTAGGTTTAAAAGCTACAGCGACTTTCACAAAAACAAATTACGGTATAAAAGAATCAGAAGAAGAGATCATGAAAGAATGGCATGACGCTTCTAAATATGAATACGAATATAACGTTCCTTTAAAGCCTTATGTTAAAGAGTTTTTAGATTATCTTAAAAAGGAAAAAGTAATCATTACATTAGCTACTGCCAATGATAAAGAGTTATATGAACCATGTATGAAAAGATTAGGAATCTTTGATTATTTCGATTACATAGTGGATGTTAACTCTGTAAAGGAAGGTAAACATTCACCTAAGATTTACGAATTGGTTAATACTAAGTTTCATATCGAAAAAGAAAACACAATTGTAGTTGAAGATATATCAACTAGCCTTAAAACTGCGTATGAGAATGGGTATATTGCAATTGGCGTTGATGATTTAGCTAGTAGAAATAGCGAAGAAGAGAAAAAGAAATATTCTCATTTATATATTAAGAATTTCAAAGATTTATTGTGATATACAAAAATGCTAAACTATTAGCAGCTTATAAGTATGGAAATCATTAAAGGTAAATGCACAGATATATCAAGCGAAGGTAAGGGCGTCGTAAAAGTAGGCAGTCATATCTATTTTGTTGATGGTCTTTTTGTTGGAGAAGAAGCTGAACTTCAAGTCCAATATCAAAGAAGCGGTGTATATTTTGCTAAAGTTAAAAACTTAATAAAGAAATCACCTGTAAGAATTCAACCAAAGTGTAAAATTTGTACATCTTGTGGGGGTTGCCAATATCAACAAATCGACTATAAAGCTCAGTTAGAATATAAAACTAATAGAGTTAAAAATGCGATTAAAAGAATCGCTAAAGTTGATGTAAAAGTTAATGACTGCTTAGGAGCAGAACATCCATATAACTATAGAAATAAAATTCAAGTTCCATTCTCCAAAGATAGAAACGGTAAAGTTATATATGGTTTCTATAAAGAAAACTCTCATATCATCATGCCTGTAAAAGAATGTGCGATTGAAAATAAAAAAGCCGCTCCTATTTTATGGGATATTAAGTTGCTTTTAGAGAAACATAAAATCTCTACATATAACGAAGATACAGGAAAAGGTATCTTAAGATATGTGTTAATTAGAACTTCATATCATTTCGATGAATTGATGGTGGTTTTAGTTACTTCTACAATGAACTTCCCAGGACAAAGAAACTTTATTGATGAATTAATCAAGTTACATCCAGAAATCACTACAGTAGTGGAAAACGTTAACTCAAGACGCACTAATGTAATCTTAGGTGAAAAAGAAAAGATCTTATACGGAAAAGGATATATCCAAGATAAGATCTGTGATTTAACTTTTAATATATCTGCATCTAGCTTCTTCCAAGTTAATCCAGAACAAGTAGAAGTTCTTTATAAGACCGCTTTAAATTTATTGAATGAAGATAAGAATCAAGTAGTTTTAGATGCTTATGCAGGTGTAGGCACAATTGGATTAATCGCTAGTAATAAAGCTAAGCATGTATACAGTGTTGAATTAAATAAATTTGCTAGTAGAAACGCAGTTGAAAACGCTAAGAGAAATAACATATCTAATATCTCCTTTGCATGTGATGATGCAGGGAAATATATTTCCTCGTTTGAAGGAGATTTAGATGTAGTCATTATGGATCCTCCTAGAAAGGGAAGTGACGAAGTATTCTTGGATACTTTAATTAATAAGAAAGTACCTCAAATCATTTATGTTTCTTGCGATCCAGAAACATTAGCTAGAGATATTAGTTATTTATCTAAATATTACGATGTTAAATACGTTCAACCAGTAGACATGTTTCCTATGACATGCCACGTCGAAACTGTAGCATGCCTACGACTAAAAGAGCGATAGATTCTATCACTTATTATATTCATATAATAAATCATTAATATCAAGAAGAATAAGTGATGGCAGTATGTTATTATTTTTCGCCATTGTTTTTGCCGAACTTGCCGTTATTTTTACGCCAAACTTGCGGTTTTGTTTAATCCAAACTTGCGGTTTAATCTTAAGAAAAGTATACTATTAGTGAGGCAAATCAACATGGAAAAAAAATACATCGATAGACTATTTGATAAAGAACTTGAATTCTATTTGAAAACTGTTGGTGCCGTCCAAATTGTCGGCCCTAAATATTGTGGCAAATCAAGAACCGCAAAAAGACATGCTAAAACAATTATTGATTTAATGAAAAAGAAAGATAGGGATCAATATGTTGAACTTGCTAAAAATGCACCAGAAGCTTTACTTAATAAAGGAGATAAACCAATACTGATTGATGAATGGCAAGTCATATCTTTTATTTGGAATTCAATAAAGGAAGCCATTGATGAGAATGGGGGCTTTGGCCAATACATATTGACCGGAAGTGTGACTGACAACACCGCTTCGAATTCATTGGCCGGGGAAGAAAATGAAAGACATACAGGAACAGGCAGGATCATAAAAAGAGTTATGAGACCAATGTCACTATTTGAAAGTGGCGACAGTAACGGAAAAATCTCAATAACTGATTTAAAGAACAATGTTTTTAAGCCAGCTATTTGTGACAAAAATATTTTTGATTATTCATATTTAATTTGCAGAGGCGGGTGGCCGTTAGCAATTGATAAGGATATAGATATTGCATTGCAACAAGCCAAAACATTTTATAGCGGTCTAGTAAATGAAGACTTGTTTTCATTGAAAGATATTCCTTTGAGAAAAGATGAAAAGAGAGCTAAAAAATTGATGCGATCGTATTCTAGAAATATTTCAACGGAAGCATCGAACGAGTCAATAAAGGCCGATTTGAAAGAAAACGGTGATGAAATCGATAAGGATACATTTGTAAAATATCTTCTTGCTCTACAACGTTTATATGTCATCGAAGAATTAGAAGCGTGGAATCCTAACTTGAGAAGTAAAACAGCTATTAGAGAAAAAAACACAAGGCATTTTGTTGACCCATCAATCGCAACTGCTGCTTTGGGTATTACTCACGAAAGCATGTTTTCTGATATGAAAACCTTTGGACTATTATTTGAATCGTTAGCAATTAGGGATTTGCGCATCTACTGCGATTCAATAGGAGCAGATGTGTACCATTATCGAGATAAGGCTGATAGAGAAGCCGACGCCGTCATTTCATTTGCAGATGGTTCTTGGGCGTTGGTTGAAGTAAAACTAAGTGACAAAGAACAAATCAAAGAAGCTTCAAAAAAACTTGTTGAATTAGCGGCGGATATTGATGAAAAAGAGCATCCAAAACCAGCTTTCCTAATGGTAATTACAACACAAAATGTCGCAATACAAGATAAGAATGGTGTGTATACAGTTCCATTAGGTTGTTTAAAACCATAGATATGTTTCCAATTACTTAAAAAGGCTCGTCATACTTTTTTTCGGGTAGTGAAAAAGACATATCATTTGTTGTTTCCACGAATATAAGACTATACATATCTAATATCGGTACACATCGAGACGGTCTGCGCTTTATCACTCAAGAAATAAACCGGTGTTCACTATAATATAACTTGCATAATAGATGGTCTGAAATGATTCCTCCATCCGTATTTATTTTTGATGATAGAATCGAGGTAGTTTCTTATGGAGATATTCCATACAATCTTTCGAAAGAAGATTTTTATAATGGGTCCAGTGTTCCTATTAATAAAACCTTAAAGGATATATTCGTAAGTCTTGGTTTGGCTGAGCAGAGCGGTCATGGCGTTCCAGTCATTGTTTCAAATTATGGTAAAGGCGCATTCTCTTTTGAGAGCTGCACAATTAAAGTAACGATTCCATTTGCTTTTGAACCAGGTTTTGTAATTGGTAGAAAAGCAAAAGAAAATATATTACAAAGACTAACGGATAATCAAATAAGTGTTCTTAAATTTCTAAGAGACAATCCCACATCCACGCAAATAGAAATCGCAGAGAAATTAAATATTAGCGTTCCGGGTGTTAAAAAGATTGTGTTAAGACTTCAAGAACTTGAATTATTAAGTAGAGAAGGAAGCAAGAAAGCCGGTTATTGGATCGTTAAAGTATACTGTGATAGTAGACTATAAAGTAGACTTTAAAATTGTATCTTGCCGAAATAATATTAATATTATTAGTGATATGCGTATGTTTCTTAAATAATTACATGTAGAGACGGTCGTTTTCTTAAAAAATAAATTGAATAGTATAGATTTTCTATCGAGAAAAGTTCTTATTTTCAATAGAAAAACTAATTTAAGAATTGTACAATAAATAAAGGAGTACATATTGCCTTGCGGGAATGATTGTTATATTGGAAAAATGTGCACCATTATAGTGCAACAACCGGAAAAATATGAGTCAACAATATTATTACTGAGTAAATTGGACGTGTTAGGATTTACTGATGCGGAAAGTATCGCCCAGATGTGATATGAGATTATATAAGAAGAGGTCGCTAATGAAGACGCTTATATTATCAAGACTATCACCGCGCTCCGCACAAATGATTTTTTGTTTGAATATGTGGCCATCTCAAGGAAGATGAAACACCAGTAACTTTAGTGAATAGAAATATTAGCTGTTAGTTACGAGAGGTGCTTTTATCTTGAGATGGTTTTCTTTTTACATCTTTATTTAAGCGCTAAATTTGCTTAATAAGGAGGAAAAAGATTATGAGCAAATATATTGAGGCTTCGCTGAAAATCAAGTGGCGGAGACATATTAGTAATGAAAAACTTAAATTTTTAAAAGGAGAAAATATCAATAGAAATGGAGGTTTGCTATAGAAATATGATTTATATTACTGGAGACACTCACGGAGATATCGATTATAAAAAATTATTAAAATTAGTTGATGCTAATTTGACGCATAAAGATTTCTTAATAATTTGTGGAGATGCAGGAATATGCTGGTCTTATGATTCTTTAAAATATCATTTAGATTTGTATAACAAACTAGGATGTACGGTTTTATATGTAGATGGAAATCACGAAAATTTTGATATATTAAGCGAAATGCCTGTAGTTGAATATATGGGAGCTTTAATGCATCAAATTGATAAGCGCATATTTCATATATTTAGAGGGGAAGTTCTTACAATCGACGAAATAAAGTTTCTATGCATTGGAGGTGCTGTATCTATAGATAAAATGTATAGAACTCCTCATATTTCGTGGTGGAAAGATGAAGAAATCACTAATAATGACGTTAATAATGCTATTGAAAATCTTAAAAAGGTTGATTATAAAGTTGATTATGTAATTACTCATTGTACAGACACAAAGACAGTATTAAAAAATTTTGGATTTAAGAGAGACGTTTGTACGGATCAACTTATGTTTATTGATAGAGTTGTTGAATACAAGAAATGGTATTTTGGGCATTATCATTTCGATACAAATATCGACGATAAGAAAGAGTGCTTATATAAAAGAATTGTTGGATTGAACATTGAAAACTGACATAAGTTTTCTTGTCTTTATGATGTGTGTCGTGATATATTATTTTTGTCCGAAAAGGAAGGATTGATTTCCTCAAAGTAATTGAGTAATGCGATCCGTTTGGCTCTGCTATTCTAGATAGCAGAATTAAGCGAAAAGTCTTACAAAAACTGTTTTGATTAAATTAGACCTTAGGACATTCTTTTGCTCAAGAATTACTCTAACTAGGTCTATTTTTATTTCCTCGGACAATCACTAATAGGAGGAAAATCAAAATGAAACAATTAAGTGATTACATTAATGAAGTCCAAAACGTTATTGGATATCATTTTCAAAACAACATCGATTTGTTGTATCAAGCTTTTACTAGAAGTTCTTGGTCTACTGAAAATGGTGGAGAGAACAACGAAGTACTAGAATTCATTGGTGATAGAGTTTTAGATCTCTGCGTTACTAAAGAATTAACCGAAAGATACGGATTTTATAAATCTGAAAGTAAATTCTATGATGAAGAGAATGATGCTGATGAATTCTGTATCAAAGCTCATAGAAACGAACAAAGCTTTACTGAAATTAAAAAAGAGTTAGTAAGCAATAAGAATCTAGCTGGTGTAATAGATAATTTAGAGTTGGCTCAATTCTTATTTCTAGGCAAAAGCGACATCACCAATAAGGTATGGAAAGAAACGAAAGTTAAAGCAGATCTCTTCGAAGCTATTATTGGAGCAATTACATTAGATTCAGAATGGGATTTAGATATGATTCAAGAAATTGTTTGTGATTTATTAGACCTTGATGTCTATTTATCAGAGGTAGAAGATGGACAAGATGAATATCCTGCTAAATGTCAGTTGGAAAACGCTATTAATTCATTGAAAGAACTATTCGAACACGGCTATATCTCAGAGCCTGTTTACTCAATACCAGATGAGCAAATTGAGTTTGAAGGTGAATTTAGATGGTCTGCAGAAGTTTATATAAGAAGTCATAGAATTCGTAAAGGAGCAGTTTCCGATACTAAAAAAGGAGCTAAACGCTATGCCGCTTATTTAGCTCTTTGTGAATACTATGATGTTGATCCAGTTGAATAATGGAAATAGTAATTAGACTCTCCTCTAAGAGCTGTTTCAGATAAGTCATAGCCTCCTTTCTGGCAAATCTGCGTTTCTAGAGCGCAGATTTTTTATTTTGGGAGTCTAAGTATCTAGCTGAAAAAAACAGGATAGCAGAATTATCAACATAATAATTACGAAGAGATTGTGAAAGTGTCTTTATGTTAGTTATTAACGCTTTAAAAGTTTATAATAATAGGGATAATTCAAATCGTTAAAAAGGGAATTGCTATTGAAGGAGCCTCTATGAAAGAAAAAGGATACATTTACATACTAACAAACAAATCTTTTAATAAAGAAAATTTAGTTAAAATCGGATACACAACAAATGTTAATCGTCGTGTAAAGGAATTGTCTAATACTTCTGTACCAGAGCCATTTGAAGTATATGCTACTTATGAGGTTGAATTTGAAACGAAAATGCCAGATAAGGCCTTACATGATTTAATATACAGGCTTAATCCAAATCTTAGAATTAGTGATAATCGCGAATTTTTTGAAATGTATCCATGGGACGCATACGAAATGCTTCAATCTATGGCTATTATTCATAATAGAACTGATAAATTGTGGAGAAATGAAAAGAACTCTAATGTTTCAATAGATAACGATTTTTCTGACAACGAATATAGTATTGATAAACTATTTCCACCAGAGTCAGAAGAAAGAAGATTATTTAATCGAATTAAGGATATAGTTAAATCAATTAGCAATTTTGATTTTGTAGTTCCAAATAAGCTATATGCTGCTATTAAGAAAGACAAAAAGCACAATTTTATATGTGTTTGGCCAAAATCAGGATGGGTCGAAATTGTTTTTTGCGTTAAAAAAGGTTCAATTGATGTCGATTCAGAGTCTGTTTACGATATTTCAAACAGAATGTGGACTTCAGCACAATATGCAATGAGGTTTTATGGTGCAGACGACGAAAAAGTTTTAATCGAAACTCTGAAAAAAATGAAATAATCTAACGCTTCTTTTTAACTGTTAGATTGCAATTTCTTTCACCTCTTGTTACTTAGGCAAATCTTTTAAATATAAATTAGTGATAATCAATAGCAAAAATAAATGTTATTATTTTTATATACTTTGTTTTATCCTTAGAAAATCATAGAATAGTATTAGTTTTCTTTCGCATAGATATGGAGGGATGTTATGCCAAATATAAACGGTGAAATTACTGAGTTAGAACTTGAAAACGAACTAATTAAACAACTTGTTTCTCAATTTCGTTCTTCCAGCGAAGAAGACGGTTTTATTGCTGTTCATGATAACGAATCTCTATACAAAAATTTGAGAAAACAAATAAATAAGTTTAACAACGTCTCATTGTCTGATTCAGAATTCAGACGTTTTATCAATGAATTAGAAAAATATAATACGGTTTACAAATGTTCTATTAACCTTAGACAAATGCAAACTATCACTATGGATGATGGAACAAAAAAGAATATCAAAATCTTTGAAAAAAATGATTGGTGCAGAAACTATGTACAAGTTGCCCATCAAATAAATCAAAAAGGTGAATTCGATGGTAGATTTGATGTCACGATTCTTGTAAATGGGCTGCCTTTGGTCCAAATAGAACTAAAGAAAAATGGTGTCACAGTAAACGAAGCTTTTGGACAAATCGAGAGATATCGAAGAACTGTTTATAATGGTTTATTTAAGTATATTCAGTATTTTGTTATTTCAAACGGATCTATGACTAAGTATTTTGCTAACAGTGATAGACCCTTTGTTAAAGAAAAGTTATTCACGTGGTCAGATCCTAATAACATAGCTGTAAATAGGTTGAGCGAATTTGCAAGTGATAGATTAACCAAATGTAATATTTGTAGAACTATTTCTAATTATATTGTCATCAACCAATCTGAAAGAGATTTAATGATTTTAAGGCCATATCAAGTATGGGCTGTAGAAAATTTGTTACATCGTGCTTTGAATACTAAAAACAACGGATTCGTGTGGCACACAACGGGTAGTGGTAAAACACTAACTAGTTTTAAATTAGCCCAATGTCTTAGAGACACAGGAAAATATTCAAAAGTAGTTTTTCTTGTTGATCGAAGAGACCTAGATAGACAGACTGTTAAAAATTTTAACTCTTTTGAAAAAGGGGCTGTTGTTAACGTCGATGATTCTCGAAAGCTATTTGATTTCTTTACGGATTCTTCTGTCAAAATGATTACAACAACTATTCAAAAAATGTCTAATTTATGCTCAAATCCAAAGTTTGAAAAAGCCATTGATCAAAATAAAGAATCTGTAATCTTTATTGTCGATGAATGCCATAGAAGCAATTTTGGCGAAATGAGAAAACATATTTTAAGAGCGTTCCCAAATGCCCAGATGTTTGGTTTTACCGGCACTCCTATTTTCGCGGAAAACATGAATGCTACAGGTTTAACAACCGAAGCCATTTTTGGTGGTAAACCAGTTCACTCTTATAAAATTAAAGACGCAATCAATGCTAAAATGGTATTGGGATTTAACGTTCAATACTTCAAAACTTTAGATATTGTTTTAAAACCAGGAAAAGACGAACAAGTTGAGGAAATCGATAAAGAGGAATTGATTTTTTCTAATGCTAGAATTACTAATATTACAAAACATATTTTTGACAATTTTGATAAATTAACTGTCAATAAAAAATATAACGCTATCTTCGCTATATCTAGCATTGATTTGTTGATGAAATATTATGAAGAATTCAAAAAACAAAACAATGATTTAGATGAAGACAAGAGACTTAAAGTTGCAACAATATTCACTTATGCTCCAAATGATATTGATACTGAAGAAACTGGAGCAAACGAGAAAATAGCTCAACAAAAATTACAATATGTCATGGATGATTATTCTCAAATGACGGGCAAAAACTATTCAACCTCTAATTGCGCTGAATACTTTGAAGATGTTCGAGAGGATTTTAGGGACGGAAAAATTGATTTGATTTTAGTTGTTAACATGATGTTGACAGGATACGATTCAAAGAGAATTAATACTTTATTTTTAGATAAATCATTGAAGTATCATGGTCTTATTCAAGCCTTCTCTAGAACAAATCGATTGGATTGTTCAACTAAGCAGTTTGGTAACATTGTTTGTTATAGAACAACTCCAAAAGATGTTTCTAATGCTATTGCTTTATATTCACAAGAAGATCATGAAATTGTTCTTATGAAATCCTTTGAGGAATATCTAGCATTATTTAGAGATGCGCTTTTTAATCTACGTTCATATACTTGTACCCCTGATGATGTTGATGCTTTAGAAGGTGATGCAGCAAAGATTGAGTTTGTAAATAAATTTAGAAAGGTTGCAAAATACCTTGTTTGCTTACAAAATTTCTGTGAATTTTCATTCCCAATTACACTTAAGGACGACATTTCTGTAGATGAATATAATTCTTTCAAATCTAGATATCTTGATATTTATAACGAATTTAAAAAACATCCTGAAAAAGTTTCTGTTATTGGCGAAGTTACATTTGATATCGAATTGGTTCAAACTGATAAAGTTGATGTCGACTACATCCTTAACCTTTTAAGAAAGATTAAAGCTAATGGTGGAGAAACAAAACAAGTAGAAGTTTCAACACTTATAAGAATCTTAAAGAGATCTACAGATCCTGTTTTAGCAAGCAAAAGAGAATTACTGGAATTGTTTATAACTACTGTTTTTCCGTCGTTATCTGAAGATGCATCTATTGATGAAGAACTTGCAAAGTTTATAGAAGAACAAAGAAAAGAATCCTTAATGAATTTCTCTAAGGAAATGGATTTGGCATATGACGAACTTAACAAATTAGTTGTGAGATACGATTATTTCATGACTATTGATTATGCAGATATTAAAGCTATTGTGAGTAAAAAAGCAAAAGAAAAATATAAAGCTAATCATCCTAACGTAAACGCAATTAGAGCAACTAACGATTTGATGGAGCTAATTAAACAATACGTTATTGAGATTGCAGAAAAATACTCATTACATAATTAGGAGGGACCTGTATGGCACAAGATAAAGATGAATTATTAGCAAAGCAACAAAGTGAAGTTGATTCAAAACTTTGGGCTATGGCAAATGAGCTTAGAGGCTCAATGGAAGCAAGTGAATTCAAAAACTATATCTTAGGATTAATGTTTTATAAGTTCCTTTCTAATAAAATAACAAAAACTATTAACGATGAACTTGCAGATGAAGATCTAACGTTTGCGGAAGCTTGGGAAGATGAAACCATGCATGAAGATATTCAAAAGCTCTCTGTCAGAACTATTGGGTATTTCATTGATCCAAAATACTTATTTGATTCATTGGTCAGCAAGATCAATACAAACAATTTCACTGTCGAAGATTTAAAAGAAGGCATCAAAGCTGTTGTTTCATCAACAGTTGGTTCTGAATCTCAAGAAGACTTCGCTGATTTGTTTGATGATATGGATTTAGATAATAACAAGCTAGGTAAAGGCGAAGGTGAAAGAAGTAAATTAATTGGCAAAATCATCCTTAAAATAGATGACTTACATTTGGATTTAAGCGAAACTAACTTTGATGTATTAGGACACGCTTATGAGTATTTAATTGGTAAATTTGCTGCTTCTGCAGGTAAAAAAGCTGGTGAATTCTATACTCCTGCACAAGTTTCTGAACTTTTAGCACGCATTGTTACTCTTGAGAATAAAAACCTAAAGACAGCTTATGATCCAACATGTGGTTCAGGTTCATTGCTTTTACGTGTCAGAAACAATGTTGAGAACCAAAACACAATCAAGCTTTATGGCCAAGAAATGGTCGCTACCACTTATAACCTTGCAAGAATGAACATGCTTATGCACGGTGTTGATTACGAGAAATTCGATATCTATCAAGATGACACTCTTGAACATCCTGCAGAAAGACATAAAGGCCTTAAATTTGAAGCAGTAGTGGCTAATCCCCCATACTCAATTAAATGGACTCCTGAAGGAAAAGATGAAGACCCTAGATTCAATGGTTATGACGGAAAATACGCTCCATCAAGTAAGGCGGATTATGCTTTCGTAGAACACATGATCCATCATCTTTCTGAAAGCGGAACTTTAGCCGTTGTTTTACCGCACGGCGTTTTATTCAGAGGTTCATCAGAAGAAGTTATTAGAACCAAAATTATTAGGGACTATAACTATTTAGATGCAGTCATCGGTTTACCTGCAAATCTATTCTTTGGAACAAGCATCCCAACATGTATTTTGGTTTTGAAGAAATGCAGAAGTGATAACAATGTAGTCTTTATTGACGCTTCTAAATATTTTGAAAACGGAAAGAATCAAAACTATTTAAGAGAAGAAGATTTAACAAGAATTTTAGATGCATATAAATCTAGAAAAGATATTGATAAATTTATGCATGTGGCTTCTTTAAAAAAGATAGAAGAGGAAGGATATAATTTAAATATTCCTAGATATGTTAATACTTTCGAGGAAGAAGAACCTATCGATATACACGCAGTTATGGCTGAAATTAAAGAATTAGAAGCAAAACGTGATGAGCTCGATAAGGAAATCGAGAAATATCTCAAGGAGTTAGGCCTATGAGTAATGTAGATTCTAAAGAAAAGAAAATCCCTAATGTTCCTAATTTAAGATTCAAAGATTTTGATGGAAATTGGGAAAAAGAATCAATTGATAAATTAATGCTTAGGTTTGATAACTTAAGAATCCCCGTATCGGAAAGTCAACGCATAAAAGGTATAACTCCTTATTACGGAGCAAACGGCATACAAGATTACGTTGAGGGGTTTACTCATGACGGAGAATTTATCTTGATTGCTGAAGATGGCGCTAACGATATCAAAAACTATCCTGTTCAATACGTAAACGGGAAAATCTGGGTAAATAACCACGCACATGTATTAAAGGCAAAAGAAGGTAATTCCACTTTATTCATGAAATACAGATTCAATTCCCTTGATTTGACTCCTTATCTATCCGGATGCGGCAGATATAAATTAAATGCCGAAGTGTTGATGAAGATTAATAGTTTTGTACCATCTTTTAAAGAACAAATAAAAATCGCTTGTTTCTTATCTTTGCTGGACGAAAGAATAATTACTCAAAACAAAATCATTGAGGATTTAAAAACTTCCATAAAAGCAATATTGGATGACTTTTTTACAAATAAGTCTAATTCAAAAGTTGGAAACTATATAACTGAAATCTCACTAAGAAATAAGAATAATGCGTGTTATCCGGTGTTCTCTGTTAGTAACAAGAAAGGTTTTATCCCACAGATTGAGCAATTTGAGGATAAAGTTATCGCCAGCGATGATAAGGGTTCATATAAAATAGTCAGCAAAAATACGTTCGCATATAATCCGGCAAGAATAAATGTAGGATCTATTGGTTTGTATGAACTTGATTCACCTTGTATAGTTAGTCCAATGTATAATTGCTTTAGCGTAACAGAAATAGATCCAACATACTTATTGATGTTTTTTAAATCATCATTTTTTTCCAATGAAATGAATAAAAGATTGGAGGGAAGCGTGCGTATGTGTCTAACGATGGACGGACTAAAAAATATTCCAATATATATTCCGCCGGCTGATGAAATGGACAAAGTAATAAATATTTATCTCTCAATAAATAGAAAGTTGCAAAACTCAATGAATATTTTGGATTTGTACTTAAAGCAAAAAGAGTATTTACTATCTAACTTATTTATATAAATAGATTATGCAGTAAGAAACGTTTCTGAATTATCAATTTTTCTAAGATCTGTTTTTCAATTTCAATTTTTTCTAAAACACATTTACATGCGTGCGAAATCTTCCTTTGTTCACTAAGACTAGGCAACTGTACTTTGAAATCAGCAATATCATTCCAACGGAGATGTATGATAGTTGAACCCTGAGCTAATTTTGCTAAATCATTTTTGTGTCTAAGGTTTATCAAGAGCGATAAATAATCAGAATCAATCCAATCAAATAAAGATAGTATGAACATGTCTCCACCAAGATTAACACCTTTAATTTTCAAAGAGGCAGGAGAAATAAGTGACAGGTTATCAACAGTTGTTGAAGCTGGAAACAATATGTCGTTACCGGTTGAAAGACACCCGTTTTTCAAGGAATATCCAATTACATTTTTAATAACTAAAGAATAATCTGTAAATAGCTGGCCATATATTATTGTTGGCGTTCCTTTTTCGCTCATATCATCCCATGACATGGTTTCTGACGATCTATATTCTCCTAATTCAGTAAGTCGATATGGTATTAAATCTTCAACATTAAATGATTCAAAAAGCGGTTTTATTAAGGACTTTAATTCTTTAATGATTTTGTTTTGAGTTTCAATTCGTTCATCAATTAAACTTAGAAAGTTGCCTATTTTTGTTTGTTCCTCATAATCGCAATAATGAATTTTTAGTTTGGAAATTTGGGGAGATGTTAATTGAGGGACTCCTGTGCTTTCATTTAATATCTTTTTTGAGTTTATTAACGATTCAAAATATTTCAAATCTGCATTGGATTTAGGACTTAGCGATAATAATCTTACTATTGGATAGTATTTGTACGGCCTTGCAACAGCAATCCCAATATCACCCCTTCCAGTAACAGTCACACAATTTTCCCGCTTATATGTGTCAGTATACCCATAAATGCCATTATTACTCAACGCATTAGCAATAATTGGATATTTATAAATGTTGTCCTTTTTTTCACTTACTTTAGATCTATCAATATCACCACCAGCAGAAATCTTAAAAAGGTCTCCTAACATTGCTATGTGAATTACTTTATCAAAACCACTGAATCTTAAATTAGGAACATTAATCCATATTTATCCTCAAGCATAGTCATTAAT
>JAKSHZ010000189.1 GCA_024399115.1 Bacilli bacterium | reverse complement strand
TACTATGTGGGCCGTGATACGATCACATGGAAGTTCGTGAGCGAGTACTCGACCGACACGACATTCTGCGACCAATTCATCTTCATCCAAAGTGATATGAAGCCACTCTTCGATTGTGATTCTTTGAAGAATGCGCCAATCGACACCGTTCTTTCAGGTATCTGTGAAATCTCTGCGGAGGATTTGAAGGTGAAGACACCGTTTGCGTTGGATGCTTGTACGAAGGATACCATCTGGGGTGTAGGAACCCGCAGAAGCGGTAACCCTGTGGATGGCATCTACTATGTGGGCCGCGACACCATCGACTGGAAGTTCGAAAGTGAATACTCCACAGAGGTGGCGACTTGTGAACAATATGTATTTATCCAAAATGATGATAAACCAAATGTTGACTGTGATTCTTTGAAGAACGCTCCAATCAAGAAGGTCTTGGAGGGTGTTTGTGAGATCACAGCTGAAGATTTGAATGTCAATATACCATTCGCTCTCACCTGCTTCAATGATACGATTTGGGGTCAGGGATCCAGAAAGAGCGGTGCTTCGATGACCGATAAGTATTTGGTTGGTCGTGACACCATTGTTTGGATGTTCGGTAATGAGAATACGGTTGATACTGCATACTGCGAGCAATACGTATTCATCCAGAGCGATTTGAAGCCAGTATTCGATTGCGACTCGTTGAAGAACGATCCGATCGAGAAGGTTTTGGAGGGCGTCTGCGAGATCAGCGCCGAGGATTTGAAGGTGAACACACCATTCGCATTGGACGCTTGCACCAACGATACGATCTGGGGCGAGGGTAGAAGATTGAGCGGTGCTTCGATGACCGATAAGTATGTGGTCGGCCGCGACACCATCATCTGGAAGTTCGTCAGCGAATACTCTACGACAGTTGACTCTTGCGAACAATATGTATTCATCCAAAGCGACTTGAAGCCAGTCTTCGATTGCGACTCGTTGAAGAACGATCCGATCGAGAAGGTCTTGGAGGGCGTCTGCGAGATCA
>JAKSHZ010000019.1 GCA_024399115.1 Bacilli bacterium | reverse complement strand
TTTGTAACGTCATCAGCACGGCCAATAGATTCATTCTGTCTGTAATATTCATCAAGTTTAGATTCCAAATTAGCAACAGAAGTATTCAACTGTTGTGATGCTTTTTGTAGAACCTTTTGCTTTTCTTCTTCGGACTGAGCAGCTTCGTACTCGCCGAACAAACCTGCAGCAAGTCCAATAGCAGCTCCTGCGAGGCTTCCCCATGGCCCACCTACGGCAAATCCAGCGCCTGCACCAGCGCCAGTTGACATAATAACATTAGAAGCAGCCATTATTTACCTCCTTTATAATTCCAAGGATGTTTACCTTTATGTGATTCACCCATTTTCTTTCTAGTTTCTTCGCTGTAAACCCCAGTCTTGCCCTTATTCCAAGGTGTTTCGTTTCTACCAGCATGACGTCTAGAAATATGCAATGCACTGTTGTTATGATGTAAACTAAACGGCATCCAAATCAAAAAGTCAGGATGTACTCCTTCATACATATTCATAGCTTCCAATTCATCAGTTCTGTACTTATATTCCAATACATGGTGTACTGAATACTTTTCGTTAGGATCGTTCAAAGCTTCTTCATACCCTTCAATCAAAGATACATCATAGCGACAAAACTTCTTAGCGTTCTTCATTGACTTCTTCGTAATCAATTCAATGTTCTCCTCTATACGAATTATTTATTTTTGTACACGAAGCTAAACGACGTAATGCCTTTAACTTCAATGGTGTTTGTAGATTCATTAACAATATGTTCGCCTGCTGCATCAGTAAATTTAAAATCATAATGGGCAGGCAATTCAATAATACAATCAGCCCAAGAATGCACAAAGACAATGTCTTTAATGATCGTAAGGTTGTATGTATGATCTTGATACTTTCCATAACGACCAACAACGGCAAGTGCTACCTCGTCGTTGTTGGAGAATTGAGATACATCATCAATATGTAACTTGTTTCTTAACTGCATTCATTCTCTCCTAGAAAGAGTCACACAAAGAATACTGAATCTTTCCGCCAAGGATGTTGAAACTTACAGGATCTGAAACTGATACTTCAACGCACATTACGTCATGGAGTCCAAGGTTCATCCATTCAACTTCCCAATCGTAACGACCTTGCTTTCCAAGCCAACCAATTTCCTGGTTAGACCAATCGCCACCTTGGTCAGAGTATCTCATCATGATCTGTGGAGTTAAATCTACATCAACGAAGTCACCCTTATTACAGATAAGCTTGATTCCATCAACGAAGAACTGCTGATAGTTATTCATTAACATACCAGAACGACGCATACGAATCATTGGACGTCCATCATATTCATCGAACTTATTCGGATCGAGATAAATCAACTTTCCATCGTTTGTACCAAATAACAATTTGCCATTATGTAATGTAGCAAACATTGGTCGCCATGCATGATGAGCGTTAGTATACTTATCTTTACTTGAACGTCTGTGCCATTGCTGTTCCAAGATATCATATACCAATGTATAGTCATCTTCAACAAATGTAATAGCGTAGAACATATGTCCATTTTCAGACCAGCACTGTCCCTTTGCGTCTTCAGCATGTTTCATCTTTGAGATCATTCGTTCAACATCAGGAGTTGAACATTTAGTCAAAGAATTGGACTGCCAATAGTAAATACCATTCTCTCCTATAGCAGAAGAACCAAGGTAGAATACGTAATCGCCAACCATTGCTAAACTGTTTACTGCTTTGATACCAATACTATTAGCAGCATTAGTTGGAGACACGAAAGGAGCATCAACATCAGAATTGTAAGTAAAAATCTGTGTAGACTTTGGTCCGAAGGTGTAAAGTAAAGTCGCATTTGAACATAAAGCAGTAGTATTATCAGGAGACCATTCTGAATAAGTAATAAAGCCATAATCTTTATAACCTACTTCAGTTTCACGCCAAGGATTGACCATAAAGATATCATAGTCAACTGCTTCGTGATACTGTCCTTCTCTCTCAAACGGATACTGATATGTAATATAGAATGCGTCAGTTCCTTCATCATTGACTACTAAGTAGTTATACAGATAAGCACAGTGAGTTGGTACAATTCTCTGAGATGGATTCTCAGGATCATCTTGACGAACTCGATAAGGCAAAGCAATAGTTCTGCATCCATCTTTATCAGGATTCTTCATATCATCAGTGTTCAATTCTGTATTACAAGCAATAACGTTAGCACCATCAACGACAATTAAATGTGGATGAGCAGAACCTTCACCACCTGTTTCGCACATTGATACTGGCTTATCGTTGTTAGTCAATGCTGTGTAAATTTCTTCAGCAGTATAAGTGCCTTCGTTGTTTCTGATTACATACAACTTGTTAGCAAATACTGCGAATAGCAAAGGCTGACCGTCAATACCTCTAGCACATTCAAAGATACCTCTACAAGGTCTGTCACTAATGTCAAGCAATAGAGATGTACCTGAAATAGAACGCAACATAGAAGTAGCAGAAGATCCTTGCCCTTGCGTTTCAGGGAACATATTGACTGAATCAGATAGGTTAGCCAGACGTACATCAGATACGTTCCAGCCACCTACCAAATTAGATACCAAAGATACATTAGACATTAGTAAGACCCCTTTGTTTACCCCAACGAATCAACGAAGCTCGTCTCTTTGCTTCACGGCCTTCAGGCGTACAAGCATAACGTTTTTGTTTGTCTTTAGCTTCATCGGTTAATTTCCAATGTTTACCTGTCATCTTTTCAGTCCATTGTTTTAGGCCTTCTTCAGATCTTGGGTGATATGTGCCGTCAAACCTATGTCCTGGGAACTTTTCTCTAGTTGGCTTATGTATGTCATGATGCTCTTGTAAAGGCAACAGTATTAGCTCATAATACGGTCTATGATAATACATATTTAATCTGTCAAGCGAATCTTCAGTATGAGCGAATTGGCCATCTATAGTCAATTCTAATCTATGATGACACTCCCATGTTTCATTATCAGCAATAGCCTTATCATAGTTTTCAATTTTTGTTATGTCGTCGCGACAATATGATTTAATATGCAATAGTTGTCGTTTTGTAAGCATGTATCACTCCTTATACTCCTATATGTCTACCAGCAATAAAGTCAGCCATTGTAAAGTTATCTCTAGTCAAATCTCTAGCAACAAACTTATTTACTGCTGAAGATCTACGAACGTTTTCTTCCAATTCGGTTAAGCGATCTTTCAACATCTGAACTGTATTGTCAGATAAGCGAGGGAACTGACAAGCTAAGTCATAAACCAATCCTGCTGTAAATAAAGCAATGTACTGATTTGGAATAGTAAATACTGTATCTTCATCAATCTCGTAAGATTCATTATAGATTACTTTTACTACATAACCATTTTCATATGCCTTAGGCAAAATCAATTTAACTAGGTTGTCACGTTCAGGTAGTACTGAGAAGATATGAAGTGCATCGCCAAATGAATACAGATCTTCATAAGATACGAAACTCAATTCTTCCCAACGAGTACTATTCTTTTGCTTGATGTAGCAACGAACAACTTCCTGAAGGTTATTTGCTTCAACGTCTGGATAGTTCAACCAACCATTCCATTCTTTTGGTTCATCAGATATGCCAATCCAAACATAGCGAGGTCCTTCTGGAGTTCCTACACCCATTATACGGCACATCATTGGAACACCAGTTCCACCAGGCACATCAGCATTGCTTCTAATATATGCCATTGAATTTTTATCTTCAATAGTATTGGCATCTGGCAACTTTTCAAATGTATCAGCAAAGAAGAAGTTTACATCCTTCTCCCATTCATCAGTCAATTCATATTCGCCGATAGTTGTAACTTTATTCTTTACATCAAATTCAATTTCTCTGCGAACGAAAGAGAGAAGGTTCGTATTCGAATACTGAGCCAAACGTTTCTTCAATAGAATCAAAGCTGAGTTAAACAAATTGCCTGGGATTGGTTGAGCACGGTTAACCAAACGAGATTCATCGCATGCGTCAACTATCATATCGCGAACTGTTTTACGATTCATTCTTACCTCATCTTTAGATAATTGTTATAGTAGCGACCCAACGAATTACTTGTCAACCACTGAGCTAGTTGAGTCGGTGACATTCCATACCAATAAGTTGAATTGCCTAACCTAACAAAAGCAGTTCGACTTGATGGTAGATATCTAATATTTCTTACAAATGTTGAGGAAGCACGAGCAGGAGTATTAGTATAAGGAACTGCCGCAGCAGCTACGTTGAACTCCTGTTCTTGTTGTTTAAAAGCTTGGGAAGCAGCAGGGCCCATTCTTCCATAGACGCCTGCAGCTCTCAAAAAATCATTGTAGCCAGAATAGGTTGCCATATTAGCCTCCTAATGTTTTATCAATGATATCCATTTTTGCTTTCTCAAGGTTAACCATTTCTTTCTGTAGTTTAGTCTGTTCAATAGCAGCTTTGTTTTCGTTATTCATGATGTCACCCTGAAGTTTTACATTTGCTTCAGCAGCTTTAAGATCAAGTTCTTGCTGTTTAATTGACATGTCATCAAGATGTTTCTGATAGTCAAGCAACTGCTGCTGTTTCATATTCATCAACTGTAACTGCAACTGATCGTTTTCTTTCTTTAGTTCGGCGAACTTCTGCATCTGCAATTCTAGTTCGTCCTGAGTTTCCTGAAGTACCATGTTCATCTTGTTCAATACTGCTACTGCTCTAGGATCTTCTTCAGCTTCAGAGTCAGAGATAAAGTTAATATCTTCTGTATTAGCAATAATGTCAGCAAGCAATGGCTGCTTCAAATCATCGTCTAATGTATCAATGTAACTCTTGGCGATAATCTTGCGAGTCTTTTCGTCAACAAGCTGAGATACAGCAAGCAATTCCTGACGACGTTTCATCATCTTTGTAATTACTTGTGGTCCGTTAATCAACTTAAATTCAGGAATCTTCTGTATTCTGTACTGGAAGCATAAGCATTCAATGATAGAATGATTGAACTGCCAGATAGCGTTGTTTGCATTGCTATAGAGAGATTCAACATTAGATTCTGCATTGTTCTGCTGAATAAGGATCTCAGTTGCTGTCTGAGAATTTGCTACAGGATTCAAACCTTGAGAAGGAATACCGATCGTTGAGCTCATCAAGTCATTACATGCTTGAATTGTTGCCATCAAATCCTGAGTTTGATACTGTTCAATAATTGGTTTTGGTTCGATATTTCCATTGTAGAGACAGACAAGAGATTCCTTCGTGTGCAACTTTTTATAAAATTCTTCAAGTCCGTCCATTGCTTTCGCAGGCATCATAAAGTTAGCCTTAGGAGAACGATTAGCGCGTTCAAGCAATGTAGAATAACCGATATTCATACCAAACTGGAGATCGGCAGTCATATCAACGATTCCATTATAGTCAATCTTACCGTTTCTAACAATTTCATTGAAACAGATTCTATAGATAGGAATACGTGTAATTGGCATTTCTACAGGTTCTTTTACAACTTTATTACCACAAAGCTTACACATATCTACGTAACCACGTTCATTCATTTCGTAATAGGTTACGATAGGAATTGTATCAGATGGAGTAGTCCACTGAGAACCAAAATTAGAAAGTGCATATTCATCGTCGCGAGTTACAACGTCTTCACCATATAAACGTTTTGCTTTTGTCAATGAAATGTAATTAACTACTGCGCCAGATTCAGCGTCAGATCCATCAAGTTCTTGAACATTTGGATCGAGAGCAATTTGAGATACATCACGAACTACTTCACCTGTAATCTTTCCACCATCAAAGGATAGGATAAAGAATCCAGTACCTTGTAATGTTGCATGTCTCAATGCTTGTTCAAATACGTATTTGATATTAGCAGAGTTCTCAATCTTATCAAGATCTTCCTGAACTTTTTTGTATTCGCCATCTGGATCTTCAATATCAGCATGATAAGGCGACTTAGAAAAAGGTGACACGATTGCATTACAGTACTTATTGTACATTGTAAATGATTTACAGATACGTCCAGTTCTGTCATATTCGGCAATAAGATCATCAGACCAATAGTTGCCAGATGCAACTTCAAGATCTCTCTTTTTACGAGATACTTGGCTGCAGTAATAATCTGAACTCTTTTGTAAGAATGTCTTACATTTTGAAATAATGTTATCCATTTGGGTACCTCTATATAGGTATTTATCTACTTATCTAAAAAGAATATTCGTAAGTTCGTGGCATCTTTCTGTTGATACTGAGAACTGTAAAGTTTCTAATTCTTCTTCAGTATCAATGCAAGTTAGCATAATTGCATCAGTTTTATCCGGAGATCTACGAATAACAAATTTAATTTCTTCTTTAGGTTGAAGTAGTATTCTATCAAAGTTATCAAGTTTCCAATGCGTATTTGTTAATTCTTCAATTACTTCATAGTTGTCAATAGAAAGTCCTTCTCTAATACATTTAGCAAGTTGAAAATATCCATAAGCTCGCATGTTTACATACTTAGCATCAGGAGATTTAGATGCAAAAGATACGGACTTTGTTTGTTCAAATTCAGAAATTAACGCTTCATATATTGCTTCACTGTATGCCATATCAAGGTTAATAGCGCCAATGTCTTGCTTTGATACATTATGCTTAGTCATGAACTTATGTATTTCTGATAATACACCAGCACCTGTTATTCTATCAAACTCCAACAGTTCAAGAAGCTTATGTCCTTTTCTAAATGCAATAGTTGTCTTGTCCTGACCAGTACCAGCAGCATCTATTCCGATGTATACTCTGCGGTCATTTTCAGGAGCAAGCATCATTTCTTTTGCCATTACTATTTCAGCAGCAGTAATAATGGAAGTATCATCTAAATCAGTAATGATCTCACCATCAAGTTCCTGTGCTCTCAATTTAGAATCAGTAAAAGTATTCTCAATGACTTGAATTGATTCATTAGATAGAAACTTATTGTCTCGCATCTTAGCTCTAATCAAATCAATGCGTCCAGCCTTTGCTTCTTCAACACACCAACGATTCCAATATGAACCGGCTACAGGTGATGTAGCACCAATGATCTTTGGTCGTTGTCCATTTGGCAAACGAAGACATGGGTTAACTACAGCGAACAAATCTTGAGGTGCCATGCATAGCTCATCATAGCAAACTAAAGATATCTCAGTAGTACCACGGCAAGAATCAACTGCTGAATACGAAAAGCCAAAGCAAATGCCATTCTTGTTAATTGGTGAAGTAATAATCATATCACCATAGTTAACATTTACTGGTATGTTGTTTTCTGTAAATCGTTTTTCTATTTCAGCAAAAAGGTTGAACTTCAATGCATGGAAATTCTGAGCAAATATCATACAACGTTTGCCTTGAAGTATATGCATGAAGATCATCATAGAGATGATAACTGACTTACCACAGCCACGGCCGCCCATCAATATAGCAGTGTCTTTTGGACTATTGTATAGTTTCTTTTGATGTTGAAGCAAAGTGAACTCAATGTTCATTAAGCCTCCTTGATAGTAATCGTAATTTCTGTATCAGCGTTCTTGTCTTCGGTCTTTACTTCAATAGATTTGCCTTGGTCGCCCCAGTTAGACTTGTATCTGCGTTTCAAAATTTCAACATAATGGTTCTTTCCAGTCTGATAGTAATTAGAAGTTAACTTATCTTCTATACGATTACATGCAGAAATAACTAACAGACAGAAATCTCTAATCTGAATCTTTGTTTCTTCGCATGCGTTAAGCGATGAAAATTCTTTGTATGTTTTTACTTTGACTCCATCTGGAAGGTAAGGATTAACTCTATAGACTATCTTAGAGAATGCAGGTCCCATTCTATCTTGTTCAAGATCAGATTTAATTGCTTCACGGTCAAGGTTTAACAATGCAAGGCAAATGTCAGCAGTATCAACATCAGTCTTTTCCATATCAAATGCAGTTTTCAAATTACCACTTGAAACAAATGACAAAGATCCTTCTAGAACCTTTGTCAAACACTTGATGATCGGAATTATCTTACTGTGCTTTACTGTCTTACCCTTATGGGCTTTGACTTTTGCTTCTACGCATTGTGGAAGTTCGCAATTAGTTGTACCATCTTTACGAATCCCACTAGGCATAGTTAACCTCCGATACCCATTGAACCATTTGCTTTCTTTTCAGCAATAGCAAGTGTTCGTTCCATGATGTCAATCAACTTAGCAAGTTTAACATCTAAGCAAATAAGACCTTCATAGATCTGTTCGTTAGTGATATCTTTGATTTCTACTTTTTCTTCACGCTTCTTAGCCATTGTGTGTCTCCTTACAGGTTAAGGCACCTGTTGCCAATTAAAAAGATGCGCTGCTGTGGAAATAAACAGGAGCAAAAAATTCCACAGCAGCGACTTAAATTATTCCGGTTCTACGTCTTCAGTTTCTTTGAGATATTCAAATTCATCATTAGCGCCATTTTCCAATTCGGAAAGTGCTTCCTGAATGATAGCGATGTCTTCTTCAGCAATGTTATACTTTTCAACCATTGCCTGAAGTGTGTCCAACAATTTGTTCATGTTCTTGTCTCCTTAAATCACTTTCTAATTCTACGAGATACCCTGATACGCGAGTCATTAACTGTTTTATTTCGTCAATGTCTTCGCGCAAGGATGTAATTTTATTTGGTTCCATGTAGTATTTATTTTGGATTACTTATGAGTTCTCGAATCTCTGGGAGTAATTTTCTTGAGCTAATATGTTGAACTCCATGTTTTTCTCTATACTCAGCTAAGATCTTCTGAATTTCTCTAGCTCTATATTGAAGTTTAAACTTCTTCGTATAGTACCAATCTACTTCAGTTCGTTGCATAGCACGGAAAATTGCTGTTGGTGACTTGAATCTAGGTCTTGCTAAAGTAATTATCTCTTGTATAGTGTAAGGAAAACCGGTTGAAAAATTCATTGCTGGTAAGTTTCCATCAACCAATTCGTTATATTCCAACCATTCTTGGAACTCACAATCGTCTACACATTCATATCTGCGACTCATAAACGTCTCCTGCTTGATGTACTATATATGGGTACTTTAGACTACCTAGAAAGTTTTTCTCTCTCCTAGCCAGTTTTTGGGAGTAAATTTTTAAATTGTATTGTAAATACTGAGTAGTGGATTGAAGGGTAGCTTGAAACTACATACAGTATAATAGGAAATTTACCTAGAGGTATTGAGATGTCTACCCTTCCTGTCTCAATACCTCTTTTTCATATAGAAGGGAATCTAATATGATATCTAAAAGTATCAAAAATTTTTGTAAAAAATACTGGGAAATTGAGAATTATGTAGAAGCTGTAAACGATACTACTCAGACTTGGCACTGTCACCATAGAGACGAGATTAGAACATTACCATCAGGAATGACTGTTATTCGTTCAGCTCAAGATTTGAAAGACGCTGGCAGATATTATGACTGTCCGGCAAACGAACTGATATTTCTAACAGCAGCAGAACATCGCAAGATACACAAGCCTATATTAGGCAGAAAAAAAGGTTCAAAGTTATCTGAAGAAACGAAAAAGAAGATATCAGAAGCAACGAAGGGTAAGCCTAAAGAATACGTAAGCGATGTAATGCATAGAGAATGGTCTGACCCAGATAAACGCGAAAAACGCCTTGAACATATGAATGAAGCAGCAGATCGTCGTAGAATTCATACAGATATTACTGCGCATCAGTTAGAAAGCCCTGAAGCTAAACGCGAATACATGCGTGAATACCAAAGGAAATATCGTCAATTACATCCAAACTACTACAAAAACCGTTATCGTAGAAATAAAGGAGAATAATCATGCCCGACTTATCGCTATTCTGGAGAGAGATTTATCGTGCTAAATCAAATGCAGACTTTATAGCACATAGCAACTTGCCTAACAAAAAGGAACACATTGAAGAATTAGATAAGCACGTTCAAAAGTTATACGAACAGATTGCTATACTAAAGGAAAGTTCAGATTAAAGCAACATATGACAAAAATAAAATCCCGCTAATGAATAACTTATAAAAATTTTTAAATTTAATTACATAAAACAACCGGTGCTCGAATAGGTTGTCTACAGAGTTTTAAAGAGTTTGTCTTATTCTCCTATAGGGGTGGCTCTAGTGGTTTAGAATTCGAGCGCTGAATCATTAGGGCCACTTTTTTGGTCTTATAACAACAGGAGAAAGGAATGATAAAATCTACAGATTACGCGTCTGTTATTACAGAAGATCTGATGCTATATGGCGCTGAAGACACATATAGAGAGCTAATCACACAGAAAATCATACCAATGATTAACGAAGAAGGCGAAATTGTACCATTTGAACAAATCGGCCATGTAAGAAAGCCATCATTGATGAATTTTACCGGTAAGTTCGCAACTATGAAGAACGAATTAGACGCAATCTTTGAAGAAAATAACCGTAATTGTACAGATCCTGAGGTATTTGCTATTGTCAAGCGATACTTTGACATGCTTGAATGTAATAAAACGGTACATATACCTCCTAAAAAGGATTGGAAAGATCTATTCAATCGTATTCAAGAATCACCTACTATTGAAGACTGCATAAAGTTTGACGATAATGCTAGTAGATCTGAAGATAGTGAGCTTATTGCTACTGCTATGGACGTTGATACTAAAGCTAGAAAATTGTTCGGCGATGACTATTTGACCAAAAATAATCAGGTTGAAGAGCCATTTGTGGTTGAATGGGATGGTTAAGGTAACAAAGGTAACATTTCAAAACCAAAAATGTTACCAAAAATGTTACCCAAAAAATGACGTTTTTGATGTAAATTCAACAAAAAATAGCTAAAGGTAACAAAGTAACAGAAATTTTAAGTTAGTAGTATAGTAATTTTTACTACAGTCTACAGTACTGTAGATTACAAATTTAAACCCTATATTCTAAGAAGGAGAATAAATTTCATGATAAAAATTCTAGAGTCAATCAATTTACGAAATTCTGCTAGAGGCAATAGCATTCAATTTACAGTTGATGGTAAAGATTATCGACAGAAAACGTATACTTTACTAGCAAACGATCTATATGAAGTTAGCGGCAAGTTGCAGTTCAAAGATGGTTATCAACAGTTCATTGATATGGTAAGAAATGCTGGTGGTACTACAGAAGCAACATTCAAGGACACATTCATTCGTGTTGCTGCTGAACATATGCAAGAAGCCTTGAATGCTAAGCGAATCGTTCGTGATAGTAAACAATTTGAGTCAGCACCGTCGGCATTTAACGCTGAGTTTATCCCATGTAAGTTCAAACCAAGTTTCGTCGTAAATCAGAAAGATGTAGAATTACTTGATGGACTTATCTATTGCGACACAAATGATTTGTTATACTTTGTTGAGAATGGATCTGCAAAACTTATTGGTAATCCAACAGATCTAATTGACACTAGAACTGAAGCAAATCTAACACTTTCAAATCTAATCTATAAGCATCAGTGTCTGAAACATGGTGTAAAGGAATGGGATATCTGGAACGATATGTATCATATCATGGACGATGCAACAGAAGAATTCTTTAGACTTAGAAATGACATCGAACGCGCTAGAAATAACGCAGTGAATCCAAAAGAATGCTTGTTCAAGTTGAAGTGGAGCGATAAAGAAACTAACCTTGGCGATATTCTAAATATATCTAACTGGGACACTGAAATGGAAGAAATCATCGACGATATCCACACCTTCTTAATGAAGACATTATTAAATGAAGTGCTGCCAGGTGTATTATTCAATGGTGATTTAGCAAAGATCTGTTATGAAACTAAGAACGAGCTTTTCAAACGATATAGCATTATGCCTTCTCATGGAGCAAAAGCATCTATTTCTAAAATCATCTCAACGATGTTCACTGAGACTGCTGCATTAGTCATTAAGATTCCACATACTGAAAGCGAACCATTTGTGTACCATGACGATCCAACAAAGTTCGCAACATATCATTTGCTATCGGACTGGCGTAATAAGTTACAACCAAATCAAGTAGACCGTAAAGATGCCAAGATTCTTGATGCATTCAGTTCATGGATGAATAAAGATGAAAAGCTTTTTGCTTTTGCATGGGCATATTCAGTTCTGCATCCTTCGCTAAATGAATCTATTGGTCTGCTTATTTCAACTGGTGGTGGTACCTTCAAGTCTAACTACTTTGCGTTCATGATTGGACATCTATTATCTGTAATGTATAACTGCAATCAAGATGTTATCCGCTATCGTTTAAATAATGATGAATGGGTAAAGAACGAACAAAAGATGGAATCTAAAGGTGGCAAAGGTGTATCAAAGGCTGCGTTAGTATTCAACGATGAATGTACGTCTGCGTCTATTGAGAACTTCAAACAGATGTCAGGTTCTACTAACGAAGCTGGTATTCCATATAACTATAAGGTAGTATTCCAGCAGCCAGTTAGCATGACGCTTCATAATCGTTGGTTGTTCTGCACTAATGAAAATATCAAGATTACTGATGTTGAAGGTGTATTCACAAGACGCTTAGCTATTATCAAGAATGTTCGAGCACATGCGATTGCGAAACCATATACAGCAACAGAATTTGACAAAATGAAGTACCTTGAAGCAAACGTATTCTATAACGTTGCTGAATCTGCGTATAAGTACGTCAAAGAAACCTTTGGTGGACTAGAAGAAGCGGCTAAGAAACTTTCTATTAGTAAAAATCTAACAGATGCATTTGATGAAGATGCTAAAGTCGCTGCTTATGCAGAACTATACAACGACTGTTTGCCTAATGCAATGTGCGATCGTATCGTCATGACTGCTCCAGTATTCAAAGCAAAGATTGAAGAATATGCTGATATGTTTGCAGTAAATGCTGGCGGCCTACGCAAATGGATTGAGAATACGACTAAATGTACGAACTCAAACATGCTTGGTGAACAGAAAAAATATAAGGGTAAAAACACAAGAGTATACACATTATATCCACTGACTGTTGAACCAAATTTTGAAACGATTACTGACGACATCATTGATGGAAAGTAATTTTTGCGCCAACTGTATAAGTAGCTAAAAATTTTTTAAATTTACAACATAGATTGAGCTAACGCTGCCGCTCAATCTATCGTATAACCTAGCAGCGAAAAGGAACATATATGCCTATTAAGAAATCATTTGAAGAAATCATTAGTAAGTCCAACTTCAAGACCCTCGGTGAAATCCATGATATGTGCGATTTGTCTGCGGTTCATCCATACAGTAGTCCTCGTTCTGGAAAGAATAGCATTAAGCTAACTTTCAAGAAGGATGGAATTGAGTTCAATTCGTTTATGGGTCTTTCTGAAAAAGCAGTTGGCATCACAAATAAGACACTTGTACGTTTGCTTACAAAATCTGTTAGTGAAGAGAAAGCAAAGGCTATCTTTGAAGCAGCAGCAAATGACGAAGATGTTAACGATGAATCAACACTTGCTGAAGTCCTTGCTGAAAAGCTGAACAAGAAGTTGAAGGCTTCGCCGATTGAAGTATACGTTGACCGCGTGAAAGACGGCGATTTTTGGAATGTAAAGTGGCGTTTAGATCGACCAGCTGATGCTGAAAAGAAAGACGACAAACCACTTTCAACCGATGAGTTCTTTGCAACAGTTAATGGCTAGTGATAGCTGAATATAGAGGGTGGGTATAATGCTCGCCCTCTTTTTTTTTTAGGAGAGTAACATGATTGCATACGCAGATTTGAAACATATCTTTAACAGTCCATTGCCAACTTGCGAATTTGAAGTACTCAACGAACTAAAAGATCTAAGCAACAGATCCGATAGTAATTGCCTTTATCATACAAGATTCATATTTGAATGTGACGATGTTGATAAAGCTGAACAGATTGAAAAAGCAAATGAATTGTCAAAGCAAGGTGTTATCGTTAGAGCCACAGATAGCGGCAATAAGTCTATTCATTGTATCGTTGAATTTGATAGTGCTTGTGAAGATATTTGCCGTGAACACTACAAAGAGATCTGGCACACTATAAATGACAGGTATTTCAGTGGGAAAGCAGACAAAGCATGTGCTAATCCAGCAAGATTGACAAGGAGACCTGGCGCTGTTAGAAGTAACGGAAATGCTCAAGTTTTACTCTTTGAAAATAATGGCAATAAGATAACTAAAGCTGGACCGCTATTTCGCATCATTTGGCGTGGTGCTAGAGCTCGTTTGGCTATTGGATCGGTAATTGCCACAACTACAACTGAAACTCCCTCAAATAGCGGTCTAAAGCATGATAACATGTGCCAGAATTACGACGTTATCCAGCATTATTTGAACACGTCATATCCAAAGTTGACAGGCAATGGCGATTCTTCTATCTCACTGTTTAGAGCTGTTCGTTGCTGTATAAAGTACAATGATTCTGCTACACTTGAAAAGGTTTTGACTAAAGCAAAGAGCGAACATTGGTCTGACACAGAGCTTAACAGATTACAGACTAACATAAGGAACAAATATGTTTAAAGATGAAGATCTGTTTACGTTCTTAACAGGAATATATGAAACATTCCTCGGCAAAGAATGGGCTGACTGGATGTTCTGGTCTGATGTGAAACGAGACTATGCATATATAATGCATTGGAAATTAGCCGACGTTCTTGAAGAGGATTTCAATGTTTGGTAGTGATTCATTATTCAATTATGTACCAGAAGTCAATGAGATCTATTTCGGCGACATACCATACATTGAAATTATCGCATCTATACATTGGAATAAGTTGACTGAGAATTTTACAATCCGCGACTTTAATACAGGGTTTTGGTTATAAAGTTAGCCAAATATATACTTTGTAGCAGTAATAATTCTCCGCTGCTACAGTTCATATTTTATATCCTCCAATATAAAGAATCCCTGGGCTTAATTGCTCAGGGATTTTTTATTTTCCGTTCAGTTCGTCCATGAGCTCGCACAGTTTTCTTAGTTCTGCTAAACGTTTTTGCCATTTCTTTGAATCCCACTTGGTGTTTCCACCGAGCCAGTGGAGAACTTTATGGGTAAAATTCCCAAGGAATACGAAATTGTCTTCATTGCTTATGTCGTCGTATCTGTTTTCATCAAGACACAAGTGGTGGAGATTTGCTTGACGACATAGTTTATTACCAGTAACTGGGTCAGTTTTCTGTTCTTTACGTTTCTTAGTACGAAAGTCTTTCCACTTCTTACTATTTCTGAATCTGGTCTTCTGTTTCTGGTCCATAATTCACTCCATTAGCTATGTATAAGTATTCATCATGTTTGGCGTGTTTCTTGCCGTAATGACAACAGGCGAACCAGTTAACAGCCCAACAAATTGTTGAAGCATGAAAACGGTTCATACCTGTATCACGTAATGACGATCTAAGCATATCATCAGCGGTGGATCTATCTTCTAACTCTGAACCATACAGTCCATCATGCAAAATAAAGCATGCATTGTACTGATTATCGTCGTCTTTCCAACTTGGTGCGAACCATTGGAACACACTTGGAATAGATCCACCATCAGTTTTAAAACCACTTTTTATAAGATACGATCGTTCATTGCCATTTGAGTCTTTCAATGATATTGTAAAATCGTTATCAATGACATATAGATCTTTGTCTTTATGCCATGTATAATCAGTAGCTTTAAAACTGTAATATGATGCCATACTTATACCCACTGTAACGTTTTAGTATCAAGATATGCAAATTTACCAGAAAGCCATGACTTAGCTGATAAAGGCAATTTTAATGTTTCATAAGTATTTCCAATTGACAATTTTGCTGATGTCTTAGTAGTATCATCAATAAAGTTAACTTTTGACATATCAACTGTGACTGATGATGTAGCAGTGTGTTCATTCCTATAAATGTAGTACAAACTTGTCTGTCCAGTTTTAACTGATGATTTTCTAAAATCAAATGTACCACTGAAAGCAAAGTTCTTAGAACTCAAACTTGGGTAAGTTCCATTTATAGTGCTTATAAGAATTTCAGTAAGCGATGAACCACTTGCAGAAAACTTAGGCAATGGATTACTCAATAGTGTACTACTTGTTGCATTGAAGTTCAAAACATAAGGACCTGTACCTGAAGTGTAGTAAGAATTATCTACATAGAACAGTCCAGTTCCATTGTTGTAACCTCTAGTTGCTGACATAGTTACATTGCCTGACTTTATAGCAGCTGATGTAGCTGAAACATTCGAACATGTACAGTTGTACATCATTGCTGATGAAGCTCTAACATCAGAAAGTCTAGTACCCGACGCAGTCAAACTTGTAGCAGTAACATTACTTGCACTTCCACCAGATAAATTTGCAGATGTAAATGTGCCATGAATATCGCTTCCACTAATCGCTGAAACGTTTTTAGCTGAACCATTGAAGTTTGACTTTTCAACTAAAGCAGAAGTACAGTAAATAACTGCATCATTAGCGTCTTCATTTGATAAGTAAGCAGTTGTAGCAGTAATTGGATTGTCAGATCTTATAGAACCATTCCACAATTTTAAATCTCTTGCCGATAAAGTATCAACACTAGCATTAAAACCAGTTAGCCAGATACTTACAGCAGCAGAGAAATTTGTAATTGTAGAGTTGTTTCCTGACAAATAGATTGAATTAGCAGTCAGACCATCAACTGTTTCAATGTTGCTTCCACTGTTTTTAATTGAACAGTTTGGAATGTATATGTTATCAAGTACTTTTAGACAATGATTTGAGTAATAGCCGTCATCATAATCCAATTGACCAAAGGTTGTATCAGTAAGTTTAGGTGCATACACATTATGTATTTCAGTAAAGTTAGAAGCATTCAAAGCTAATGCTAAGGTAGTTGCTGTTGGACAGTTGAACTTATGAATGATTGAATAACCTTCTTTATCACCATGATTGGTTAAGTCAGGACTTGCTGGAATACCATTTGCCCACTTCATACCGTAAAAGTAAGGTATATCATTATGATCTTCAAAGAATGTATTGAAGTAATATCCTATGTATTGTCCATCAGCTTCACATGGCAAACCATATACAGTGTTAATGCCTGCTTGGTGTCCTGATACTATCTTTGATGACATAGCATTTGCGGAGTTACCAATAAGTATTGAATGATTTGCGATCCTAGTTGCGCCCATTGTTTTTATTGGCGGGTATGAAGTATTAAAAGTAACACCACTATAAGAACCGCCATTAGGATACGGTTCTAGTGGCTTAGCAGTGTTGTTGCATCTGTATCGTTCAATAATAAGATCCCAATCGCCGTACGCTCCAATGTTGCTGCCTGTTAGAAATGTAACAGGCAACCCATTGTGTTGAATTAGCGAATCTGGATAAGCTAGATAAACATCTGCCATGAATTACCTCTTATACCCAATACATACCATAGATACTAAGTCTATTAGCTCTGAATGAAACCTGCCCAGTACCAGCACTATCATATGCTAGGCCATTCTGAGTGAATCTAAATAGTTCGTTGGAGTTAACAGCTGTATCTCCAACTTCAAAATAGAATGTTGTCGGCGTGCATGTTGCATAGTAAGATGTATCAGTTGACAATGCTGGAATATTCCATTCAACAACTCCATAAGATTTATTAACGACCTTATTAGTGTTAAGTCCCATATCAAAACTGAACATCAATGAAGCATCAGATGTAGCTCTTTGCCAAAGCAATTTTGTACCATTCTCAGTGCCAACAGTTATTTGAACTTTAGCATGTGCAGGAATAGTAAAACCATTACCGTACTTATTACCAAATGGCATAAGAGTTGTTTCATAACTGTCTTGTCTTGTGATTCCTCTATTTGCTGGCAATAAGTCTGACAAGAAATCCCAACATGAAACTATTGTAGGTGTAGATGATTTGATTTCTTCGAAGTCACCATTCCTTTTAACGCCGTATAGACCATCGCCTGTTGGTGCTTTACTTTGAAGCAGACCAGCGCTTTGATTCCATACGAAACCAGCAGGCAAAGAACTCTTAATGAGCGAGTATTGGCCAGTAAGTCCATCATTTGTATTCAAAGTTAGAACGCTATTACCAGCCATTCCATCAAAGTACTTAACAGATGCAACATCATGATCTGCTAACCCATTATTATACACTGGAGTGATTCCGCCACCAAGTCCATTGATAGTAACGATCTTATCAGTAGTATTGTCTACGAACTCAATGTTTTCACCAGGTACGAATGTATACTGGTCACCCATTTCAATGGAGATCTTATTCGTGCTGTTGTCAACTTTAATTGGAGCAACACCAGTATACTGTTTACCAAGTTCACCAATAACAGAAATTACATTGTTGTTGATACTGATGTGAGAACCAGCAGTCAACTGATCTTGCTTGTTGTTAATCTGTGTCTGAAGATTTTCATCGCCTGTCTGACGAGACTGAACTTCTTCATCAAGTTCCTGACGTGTAGCGTAATCACCAGCAGGTTGATAATCTTCAAGATCATCTTTAGTTGCGTAATCACCAGCAGGCTGAAGACCTGTAACTGAAATTGTATTAGAAGTAATGTCAATGTAATCACCAGCAGTCAACTTATCCTGTTTACCAGCAACGGCATTTTCCAAATCAGAATGAGTTGCGTAATCGCCTACTGGCTGTTTACCAGCAACTTCTGCCTTTGTTGCGTAATTAGAATCATCAATGGAAATAACTGTGCCATTGACCTGAATAGGATGAGAACCAGTGTATGTCGTATCATTGTCAACGATATCTTTACCGTTGATTTTTGTAATTTCATTGTTAGTGTTATAAGTAAATGTTAATGTATCTTGCTTACCATCAAGTTCATCCTTGGTTGCATAATTAGAATCATCAATGGAAATTACAGTATCATTAACTTGGATTGGTGCCTGACCAGTATAAGTCTTACCAATATCTCCAGTGACAGAAATAACATTGCCTTCAATGGAAATCTTATCACCAGCAGTTAATGTATCCTGCTTACCATTCAAACCTTCAGTCAGTTCAGTCTTTGTAGCATAATCACCAGCAGGCTGAAGACCTGTAACTGTGATAGTGCCATCATTCTGAATATCAATGTAGTCGCCTTCTTTCAACTTATCTTGCTTGGAAAGCAATTCAGTTTTAGTTGCGTACTTGGAATCATCAATGGAAATCTGATATGTACGTTCGCCGACAAGTTCTGCCTTAATTGGAGCAATGCCTTGAACTGCAGTGTCACCACCTTCGCCACCAGCAACAGACAAGTCATAGTACTTTGTACCATCTGCACCAGTAGTAACAGAGATTGTAACTGATTCATTCGTTGATGCAACTTCAGTGTTATGAAGACCGTCTAACTTAGCATTGATGTTGTTGACTTCAGTAGTAATACGATTGTCAATGATTGTATCTCTATCATCAACTTCGGTCTTGTTATAGACTTCATCCTTTGTGTAATAGTTGTTCAGTTCTTCAGTAGAAACTAAACCTTCAAGATCTGACTGCTTAGCAAGGTTTTCATCGTTTAAAGAAATTGTATCATTATCATTGTCTACATTGATGTACTGATCGCCAGCAGAGTACACCTTACCAAGTGTACCAGTAACGGAAATAAGATTGTCACTTGTAATTTCAATGTGGTCACCTGCACGAAGTTTATCCTGCTTACCTTCAAGTGCATCTTCTAGTTCACCTTGCTTTACATAATCAGAGTCATCAATAGAAATGGTATCGTTTGTGTTGTCAACTGTAATTGGGGCAATACCAGTGTATTCGTGGATCTTTGATACATCAATAGAATCTACTTTGTTGAACAGTTCAATGAAAGAATGACCATTGATGACAAGATCTTCACCGTTCAATGTTACTTCATTGCCATCAGAATCTGTTAGAACGAAGCCTTTAGAATCAACTGTGAACTGGTACCGATTATGTTCAAGATCATAACTATGGAAATAAGCTCTGTCGCCTACTCCCTCACTCCCTAGGACAATTTCACCAATAGCAGAACCAGTTAAATCACGAACAACGATCTTTTCGCCTTCATTGGTATCAAAATAGATTGTGCCTTCAGTACTGATAACGCCATCTGTAATGTCAATGTTTTTACCAGCTGTATAGTTCACACCTGAACCACCGCCACCTGTGCCTAACAGAACTCCATTTCTTGATAGAATAACTGCCATGAATATCTCCTTTACTTATTACGCATGTCGCGAATATCTTGTTTTAACTCAGCGACTGCCTGAGTCAGTGTTTCCACAGCTACAGAGAATTGAGCTACGGCTTTGCTCAACTCAACGATCTGTTTGTTAAGATCGTCGTTGACATTTCTTTGCTGAGCAAAATCGCCTTTGATATTCGTAATTTCAAAATCGTGTTTAAGAATCTTATCGTGTAGCTCTTGTGAGTCTTTATCTCGTTCAATAGCAGTAGCCTTTCTCTGACTTGTGATTTTGAGATAAAGATAGATCACAACGATAAGTGCGATTGCCGGACCGCCTAATGTTGGTATCAATGATGCTAATGTTGATTCCATGAATTGTTACCTCGAATTATTTATCTAAAACCATGAAGGATAGGCTGTTAAACAATATGAATAATCAGCTGCACTTGTGCATCCTCTAAAACATGCGGTAGTAATTATACCAGGTTTTAACGCGTTCATGGCGAGGATGAACGGTTCTATAGAACCGGTGATTGGCGCACCACTGAAAAGACCGGAAACACTTGTTAAGTTATCATAGTTATGAATGTTATATGATGCCTGTGGAACATCATATAAACGTTTATGCATCCATGTTCCACTACCTTTATCAGCTGTAAATGATGCTGCTGCTGAATATAGTCGCTGTTTTAACGCAAAATCAATAGACAGCAAACTGATTTTTAAATTAGGATTTGCTGAAATAGATGTGCCATAGTTCTGGTTACCACATGCACTTTTCGCTGAATAAGTTTCCCACACTGATCTATCAACTTTACATTGATAAATTCCAGCACTTGGTGCATAATGTATCCAACAATCTGACGGCGTAAATGAAAAACTACCGCGTTTTGCTGTGAATGAACCATCAAGCTGGTTAATGTTCCACGCAAAATCGTTTTTAGTTATGCTTGGTGCAGGATCAAAAATGGCGCTGAATCTTTGATTAGCACTTATGGTAAATCCTTCATACGCAGGAACAACAGGTTTTTCAACAAAAACGCCATCAACGATTGGATTAGTAAAGCCAATTTTAAATGTATTATCCGTCTCAAAAATCGAACCTGAAAGTTCATACTGTTTAAAAAAGTTTTCACTATCATATGATAATGTTACTGTAGTACCTGGTAAACCAGCAGTTGGTGATGCATTAACCTTACCTAACTCATTAGGAACAACATTAACTACATATTCTTTATATGAATTTGTAGCAAGTGGTATATTAGAATTGGTAATAATGTAGTTGTCTTCACTAATAAAACTTTTCATACATGCTCCTTAAACCCAGCCAGAATATGTAGGTGAATTCTTGACTGTAGTATAATCAGCAGCAGCAGTCATAGCAGAAAATATATGTGCAGAGCCAGCAGATAATGGTACAGATTTGGTTTTAAAGTAGTCTATAACAGGTATAAGTTCACTTGTAACTGACTTACAGTTATAGAAAGGCGCGTGTGAACCAGCTGCTGCACTTTTGGCATTAGCGAAGCACGATGTTATGTTACTTATATCTTGTAAACCACTACAGTTGTAAAATGTGCCATACATTCCAGTTACTGCATTGAAACTATTTTTTGGCAATGTAGTGAGTCTGTGACAATGTTCAAATGTGTGACCTAAATAGCTAGCAGCTGCTGATCCACAGTTATTTAACATGTTATCCGGTAAACTTGTTATATTTGTACAGTATTGAAATGAATACGCAAAATTGTCGGTCATCGCTGAAAACGTACAATCAACACTGGTAAGGTTAACGCAATTAGCAAACATATAATTACTGTCAGTTTTTAGATTTTGAAAACAATTTTTCTGCACATGATTTAAATCTATACATTGATAGAAACAACGAGCAGCAGCTGACATATTTTTAAATTCGGAAGGTACAGCAGTTAGCGCAGGATTTTGTTGGCAATAAGTAAACATGCCGTATCCATTTAAAACATTATCATTATAAAACGTAATCTTATCAATGTTTCTATAACCAGAGAATTCATAATAATAGATGCCGCTGTTTTTCTTAATGCCAGCAATTACATTGTTCTGATTATCATATGCAGCTACGTCATACACAGTAGATGGATCTTCACCTACTTTAAATGCATAAAAACCATTTGTAAGTAAACCTGCCATGTTTAAGCCTCCTTGCGATTGATACCCCAGATAGCGCCAATACTATTCATAGCATATTGGTTGTTATTCTGGTCATAATTGTTTGCAGTTAAACCAGTAAATGCCCATGCAGATGTAACAGTAATCTTATTATCTTCGAACTTTAGATTCTGTTTACCCCAACCAAATGAATCAGTTGCGTTACCAAAAGTAACAATGTTCTTATGAATGTCAGTTAGATCTGCACAGAATTCATTTATCTGACAGTTGCCGTTGATGCTGAACATGATCTTTACCTGTTCATAATTAGAAAGATTGTCTGATAAAGTACATGAACTTGTTGGATTATTCGCACTAAATAGTAAAGTCTTGGTGTCAAGCTTTTCCGTGTTTACACCTAATACATATTTGTCAGTAGTTGATGTATGAACCAATGTGTCATCATGGTCTACCTGCATCATTTCAATTTCAAATGAATTAGCACTAATCTTGTTTTCAGTATTATCTACGACGATCGGAGCAATGCCTTCGTATGTAGCGCCACCACCACCTTGAGCACTAAACGGAATACCGTTATAAGCAGTGATGTGATTGCTGTCGATGTTTAGTTTAGATTCTTCCATCAAACCAGCCGTAGTAGGAATATCAGATTCCTTAGCAAAGCCTTGGTCATTAACCCATGCTTCACTTGCCAGTCCAGCAGAAGTAGTCAAAGCATGGTCAATGTTGTATAACTGTTCAGTTGAAAGGTTATCCTGCTTTGTGTTGAGCTCAGTATCAACTTCGCTCTTTGTGTAAACATTACCAAGTGCCTGATGTGCTTCCTTATCATAGACAGGAACATTCACACCAGCACTTGTAATACCTGTAAATTTGTTTGCCATTCTTTTACCTCTTATTCAATTCTATAAAGATTGCCTGACCATGATGCAAAGTACGGTGTTCCATTTATGTATCTGTTATCAGTTCTAGCATCAACACAATCAAATTTCCAACGTGTGCCAGTTCCAGATAACTCTTGCTCAGGTCGTACTGACATTCCATAATTACTGTATCTTTCATATCTTGTACTAAAGCTAGCAATAGTTGGTAATGATTCGCCGCTGTACACATTGAAATAATGCACACTTGCTGTAGATGATGGCACATACCAAACAGCAATATCAGTTATACGAACGAATTCATTATTACCAACATTTACTATTGGTTCAAGATAATTACTTGTACCTGAAGCAGATCCAACAACTGCGCCATTTCTATTGTACATATTGAAACCGCCGGTTATAGGACCTACTAGTATTTCTTCAGGTTCTTTATAGAATGTAGCTTTTGCTGTACAGTCCTGTGAACCAAATGTCAAAGTATTTCCATTGATAGTACAACCAGTTGATTGGTAACCACTGAATGTATACTTATCATTTGGAATAGGATTTAATGTTACTGAATCACCAGGCAGACCACTTGTCTTTGTTGCCTGTAATGTTCCATGTCCATCTGTTTGTGTTAAAAGTTCATATACATTTTGACTGAACTTCAAACGAAGCAAATGTCCATCGTGTATATAAGGATACTTATGTTGTGTATCCTCACATGCATGTCCAGATGTTGAACTAATAATCATTAGATATCCTCAATAGTTGGAGTCCAATCTAAAGCATCTTGCTTTGCATTCCAAACTGACGGAGTGTAATCGGTCAACTTGTCTTGTTTACCACTAACTGCTTTAGCTGTATCTTGTAGTGATACCCAGCCATTGTATCCTTGTTGAACTTTAACATCACCGCCTACAATATCAACAGCGTCTTCAGGATCATCATAGCCATAATTACTGAATCTTGCAGAGCCTGCGCGACCATTTATGACAACCGTTCTGTATTCATCAACGTCGTCTGTAAGTGTAATAAGATCACCATTACCGGTTAATGATAACGAGCTAATAGAAATCTGATTGTTAGTATTGTCTACATTGATTGATCCAACACCAGTATAAGTCTTTCCGCCTTGCTGACCATCAATGAATACGGTATTGCCTGACTTTCTAAATGTAATGTTATTGCCAGCAGAAAGATCAAACTCACCAACAAATGAATCAAGCTTGCTCTTAGCAGTATCAGTCAAACCGATCTTGTTTGTGCTGTTATTTACATTGACATAATTCTCGCCTGTATATGTTTTACCAAGCTCACCAGTAACAGAAATTACGTTTCCATTGATACCGATATTAGTACCAGCAGTTAACTTATCCTGTTTGCCACTTACTGAACTGATGGCACTTAACTGAGCATCAGTCAACTTATCTTGCTTACCTGCTAAGTCAGAACTCTTAGCATAACCAGAATCATCAATAGAGATTTCATTCTTAGTGTTATCAACATTGATTGAACCAACACCAGTATAGATCTTTCCCATTTCTCCTGTAACTGAAATGGTATTATTCTCAATCTTGATGTTAGAACCAGCAGTTAACTTGTCTTGCTTACTATCAGCAACAGATTCAACTGCAGCAATTTCACTAGTCCAATCTTTACCACTGATAACATTCTGAGCATTGATGTTAATGTTAGCACCAGCAGTATATGTTTTACCAACATCACCTGTAACTGAAATTACATTGTTGGTGATTCCAATATGATCACCAGCAGTATATGTTGTATCTTTTGACCATTCAGCTTCATGCTGTTTTACATAAGTATCAACTGCATCAGCCTTTGACTTTGCTTGGTCTGCTTTAGTTCCAATTGCGTTATCGTTTGTAGAACGAATCTGAGCTTCAGCAGCAACAGCACGGTTAATATCGTCTTGTGTAGCAAAACCTTTAGCTGCTTCTCTAACCTTTTCGTCAATAACTGTTTCATCAAGTCCAATGATTACAGAATCTTCAGTATCTTCTTTGAAATACAACGGAGATTCAACACCAAGTGGTGTATGATTACTATCAATGGTATATGTGTTTAGATTTTGACTAGCTGCGTTTAATTTGACAGATAAAGTGCCATCATCATTCTTAATGTTAGTAAGTTTCTTGCCTTCAAGATGCAGTTCGCCACCAACTGCTGGGATAACATTCAAACGAGAGAAAGCAAGATTACCATAAGAATCGTAGAAATAAATGTCGTAATGATTCTGCGGTTGAACAAGAATAACTGCTCGACCATCATTCTTTAATGGAATCCTAAAGGAATTATTTGTACCGTCGAAATCTTGACAGGTTATAATTTTTGTATTCGTACCAGCGAGAAAAACTTCTGCGTAACCACCTACAAGTGGTTTACCAGCAACAGACTCGACTTGAAATGCTGGGTCTAGTAAGTACGCTAGACCTTCATTTAAAATAGCCACAATGTACCTCCTATGTTCAGAACCGCAATTTGCCTGTCTGAACGGAAAAATTATTGCTCCGTACAGTATTTATTGGAGTAAAAGTTTTTATATTTTGATTTTACATAAGGAGCAAAAACATGGGTAAAAAGTATTATCGTAAAGGCGAACAACATAGAATTGAAAACTATGAAGCCGCTAAGAAAGATAATTTCGTTGACTGGGACATTCACCATAGATTAGCAATGGATTTAGAAGGAAATGAAGTCAATTCGCGAGATTCATTAAAACGATTAGACATGTATTACAATAGACCTTACTTTGAACTAATCTATCTTAGACATAGTGAACATCGCATACTACATGCACTAAATAAAACCAGTCCGATGAAAGATAAACATCATAGAGCAGATTCAAAAATAAAACTATCAGTTGCTGGGAAAGGTAATACAAATGCTAGAAATAAACCTACATCAGTATTTGGAAAAATCCTAAAAGAAAAAACTGGAATAACGAAATGGTCTGATCTAAAAGCTTACCTTAAAGAATATAGGTATTTCAAAAGGCATAACAAATTCAGTTGGGAATAAAAAAGAGGGTGGAAACTAATCCACCCTCCTTTTAGTATCTACTTTACGTAAGGATTACTGCTTGACGTAGGCAATAGCTACGCCACGATTTTCCACAGTTCCGGTCATGGAAGCGTGGTCCCAACGAATGAGATTTACAGCAGTCTTAGCATCGGTAAAGCTATTTGTGAACACGCGAATGCCATCGGTATCACCAGTTGTGCGAGTACTGGAGAGATCGAAATCAAGAGTATTCACTGGAGAATAGCAGTATGCGCCATCAGCACGGAGCAATGCACGGTAGTAAGTACCAGCTGCAGGAACAAGAACCTTACCATTAGCAGGATCCTTAGAAATAGAACGTGCACCGATATCTTCAAATTCAACCGGTTCAACCTTCAATACAGCGCCAGATGCATCTTCCTTAACGATGAATGCATAGAGCACGTTGGTTTCATCACCGATAGTATCGCAAGCGTAAACGCCTTCAACCCAAATCGGAGTACCAGCCTTAACATCGCCAAGAGCCTTGGAAAGAGTCAAGGTGTCGTCTACGATAGAAACAACAGTTGCATCGTTAGCAAGTTCGCCAACAACAACCGGCTTCAAGAAACGTTCAGCGGTGTAATCAACACCCTGGAAAGTACCGAGGTGGCCCTTGCCATAAAGGTCGTTAGGAGCACCATTAGGAACGAACATCTGACCGTTAGCTGCGAGAACTGCCTGCATCTGAGGATCGCAGAAACCGTAAATGTTTTCCGGTGTGATAGACTGGAGGTGAGCACCTGCCTTAGCAAGTGGCTGGAAACCTTCACCAACGAATGCAACAGTTGCCTTGGTAGCTGCATCTTCAACAGCGTCCTTAACAATGCGATTCATCAACTTGCCAGCATAAGACTTAGCAATTTCATCTTCCCACTTAACATCAGTAACAGATTCGAGAGCATCGAGCTGCACAGAGTTGTTGTAGGACTTGATTGTCAAATCAACTTTCTTTTCTTCAATGTCACGAGGAGAAGCAACGAGACCTTCAACCACGTTACCAGCATCAGGGAGAACGAAAGTATAGGTTTTGCCAGCGCGCATTTTGCCGTTAATCTGGCTAGAGAAATAATCCTTAGCACCAATCTTAAGGAAGCCAGCCTGCTTAGCCATTTCCAAAGAAAGGATCTGGGTCATCTTGGATGTAATAATTGTATTTGCCATAAATAGAATCCTCTATCGTTTGTGAGACTTCATATAGGCTTCAGCTTCTGCTCTTGTCCAGCCTTTTGAATAATCAGTCTCGGTATTAACTGTGTTATTGTTTACAACTTTTCCAGTATCAGGTAATTCACGTTTCGGTAGAACTGCCTTAGCCTTAGAAGCAACCATTCTTTCGTGCTGCATCATTCTGTTTTCTAGCTGTTTCAGTTCAACGATTTTATTATAAGGATTTCGCATCTGCATGATTCTCAATGCAACTTCAGGTTTATGAATGAAGTGACGAATGAGCTTAGGCGAATTATCAGAATCCTGTAAGTACTGAAGAATTGTTCTATCTTTTTCACTGGTCAAGAATTCACTAAACTTAGGATATCCAATTTCAGGATGCATGCTAGCGAAATCTGTCTCAGCTTGAACAACTAACTGTTGATACTTTGCTTGATCTGCTTTGTCTGGGAAATTTGTTTCCAAACGATATGCAGCAGTCTGTTCAGCTTCTTCTTTACGTGCCAGATATTCTTCTGATTCGTATTCCTTCTGCAAACGTTCAATCTTTTCTCTATTGAAACGCTGGTCAATCTTGTAGTCAGTAAAAGCAGCTTCATCGCCATTGAAATCTTCTTTACTCAAGCCTTCATACTTAGCAAGTTTAGCCTTGAGATCTTCAATTTCTTTCATGCGTTCGTCAAGCTTTGCCTGAACTTCCTTGCGTTTATTCTTTTCTTTAGCAAAGGCATGTTTCTGTCTTTCTTCTGGAGAATAACGCTTCTGACCTTTCTTGTTCTCTGGCTTACTTTCAACTTTCTCAGGGTCGTCTGTAACGTCGGAACTTGTTGAATTTTCCTCTTCGATACTGGATGTAGAGGTTTCATCATTAGCTGTATCAGATGCAGCAGACTCAACATTATCTACTGTAGAAGTATCTCCAGTTTCATCAGGTTGAGAAGTCTGTGAACTTTCAATATCTTCAAAACTTTTTTCGCCGCTCATATAAGCAGCAGCATCAGCGCGGGTCCATCCCATAATATGTACTCCTTTTACTGGTTTAGTGGCACCAGTTGCCGTTATAACTATATATAATGTTAAGAGTTTTGGTTATCTTAGTTCCGGGGTTTAAACAGTCCAGTCTTTACGTCTGTCGTTAATTCCAGTTGACTGCTTTCTGTCAATGTTGAACTTCAATGTAGCGTAGAAGTATCCCTTAGGATATGAATCATCGCCTGTATGACCGTAGATATCGCAACCGAACTGTACATATTTGTATCCGTCCCAGCTTGTACCACCGCCGAGTACAAATTCGTATGTAGAATCTGTTGCGCCAGCAGCATCAAGTGCTTTAAGTCCATCTCTCAATACGTATGTATAGTACGGATGTCTGTAGGAGTCAGATACGTAAATCAAGCTCTGTGTGTAGTCCATAGTAACACTGCACTGTGGAACTAATCCAAACGAGAAACAACGAAGTTTGATGAACTCATAATTATACAGTGATAACCACTGAGGATCGCCACCAGCATTATAGCCTTTACCCGGAGTTTCAATCCAAGGTGCAGAAGTTCCAATAGCCTTTTTACCAGCATCGTAATTGTATTTCTTCATGTAGTGAGATACATCGTTTGTTGCTGTCATGTAAGGTTCAACGTTACCGATATACTGATAGTCATGTAAGTATTCCTGCTGAGTAAAGTTGGTTCTATTCAACTTAATCCAATGTTTTGTTCTATCAGTACCAATGTTATGATTGATACGTCCACCAGCAACCTTAGTACCAGAGGTCAAAGCAATAGGTTCATAGTAAGATCCAATTTCAAATGTATTGCCGATGATAGTTGGAACAAGCACACCAACGTTATCATACTGTGTAATCTTAGCGTTATTTGTTACATGTGAATCATAAACAGATAACTTACGGCCAATAACATTTCCAGAAATCTTACAGTTACGTAATTCAGCAGATGTAGCAGCCTCAAATTTCAATACAGAGCTGTTCTCAACATTCTCAAGATAAACACGGCCAATACTCTGTAGTGTACCACCAATCAATGCACCGCGTCTAATTGAAATGTTAACATATATTCTATCACCAGGTAATGTTATCCAACAGTCAACAAGATTTAAATTTACGTTTGTGCTTGAACTATTGAATGTCAATGAGCAGTTATGCATTTCATATTCACCACTTGTACTTGTTGGGAATGAAACTGAACCGTAGCAGTTCTCAATAGTTCCACCTGGGTATACTAATGCGTTATTCAATGACTGTTCACCAAGGTCACCGTAGTCGTATTGATAGCACTTATTCTTCATCTTGATATAAGTATCTGCATTCTTGAAGTTTCTCAAAAGAATAGTACAACTGCCATACGAACATTTAGTAATAAAGTCAAAACTCTTATCAAACCAGCTTTGCTTTATTTCCATGTTAGCAAAGATCGTTGGCTTATCAATGTTTTCCAAGCAGTCAACGAACTCACAGTTATCAAAACGAACGTTTTCTTTGTTTAGTCCATCACGTTCGAACTTAATCTTAGTGTTAGTGAAATTCAATGCTGAGTTAAGCAAGTCAATTACGTATCCAACCTTAGCACCTTCAGCATTTACCTGATTGCTATTGAACCATGAAGTGTTAATCCAATCGCAAGATAAAGAATAACCACCAATAGCAACATCACTTGATGGAGAGACGAACAAATACTTTTCGCATTTCTTTAATTCATGGCATGAAACCTTAGTTCCAGTTGTACCTGGCTTAACTACGAATCTTACGCCATTATCACAGATAATGTCCTTGGTAACAGAAACAGTATTAGATCCATCAAACACATAGCAAGATAGTCCTGTGCCATTAGATGGGAAATACAAATCCTTTCTGTATAGGTTAGCTGCAGTTGCTGCCTTAGCTCTCTGTCCAAGGTTAGATGTTGTACCTGTAGTTGAAGTAGCTGGAATATCGCCGTACCAACGTACATCAATGTATGTACCTTCAACGATCATCTGCCAACAACCAACAGTTGTCTTATTAGACGAAATGAAGATACCACCATCATCTTTATTTGCATTCATACCTGCATGCCAAACAAAGTATCTAGGAGGGCAGTCTTCCTTAGTGTTATATCCAAATACCTGAATAATGTCGCCATCTTCAGCAACAATATTCTTCAATGCACTGATGCCAGTAACTGCTGGAACATTTGAGCGAGAATCTTCAATCTTCAACGAACCATTCTTTGATAGAATAGTCTTATAGTTGAACCAAGAAGATTCATTGTCATCAGATTCCATGTTACCCTGACCTTGATACATTTCAAATGTAATCGTATAGTCAGAGTCATCAAGGAAAACCTGATTCATTGTTTTGCCAAATGCAGCAGTATAGATTGGATTAGGGAGTGGTGTATTTCCATCAGCAGCATAAATTGTTTTCTTTTTTGTTGTGCTGCCAGCTTCATAGAACGTTACACGGCCATTTAGATAATGGCCTTTCGCGTCTATAAGGTTTTGCCAAGCATCTACGAAATTTCTCACTTGTTACCTCTTATCTTTCTGATTCCCACTTTCTGTAAGCATCACCAACAATGCCAGACATATCACGTGGTTTAAAACCAGCTTCCCATTGACGCTTATTGCTATCAATGATAAAACCAATAGCATCATCATAAGTCTTAATCTTTTTATGATTGCTAGTCTTGTACTCAGTTTCAGTTTGGAATGGTTTTACTGCTAAAATACGTTCAGTACCAAGTGTTCCTTGTTCTGCAACAATACCAGTCTTTGCTTTTACAGGATTTTCTTTAACCCACTGTTCAGCAATCATTTGCTTATATGTATCTTTGTTAGCAATGTCACCAAGTTCATCAATCTTCTTAATCAAAGCTTCACGAACATTTGATGGATTTTCTTCAATGACTTTGTAGTATTCTTTTCTTAGTTCTGCCGGTTGCTTTTCAATCCATTTACCAATTTCTTTTGGATCTGCTGGAGGCAATTCTAATGCAACATTCTTAACTGGTGTTTTAGCAGTCTTTGCTTTAGCAGCCCATTCATTTAGCGGAATCTTTTCTTCAACTTTATGTAAAGGTCCAAGATCTCTAGCAACAGGTAAACCCTTTACGCCTTTATCTAATGCTAAACTACCAATAACATCAGCGGCAGCTTCTTTTACTACGTCTGATGCTTTATCACCTTCTGCAATGTTACGTCCAGTTCTAACTACTGGTGCAAGTAAATAGCCATATCCTGGAGCAAAATCCAAACCAGTACCAATAATATCAGTTGCTACATTACCAGCAATTCTACCAGAAGCATTTGGATCTTCAACAACTGCGCGCTTTGTCTTGTCACTGATTATTGCATCAGCTAACCAGTTCAATCCTTTGTTCAAAGGATTATCAAGATCCATTCCAAGGTAGCTGTGCTGATAGTCATCAACTGCTTTCTGACGAGCATAGCGAGCTTCAGCTTCACGCTTGTATTCATCAGCAATCTTTTGCTTTTCTTTTGCAGCTTCTTTATCAGCCTGAAGTGCATCAAGCGTAGAAATAATTTCTTCAGGTGTTGCATTGTATCTTAGTGATAAACCTTCAATGTAATTAGGATCTCGCTGTGTATAGTTGGTACCAGCCAATCTTTCTTTCAAAGGTTTATCAACATTCCAGTCAAATTCATTATATCCTTTAAGTGTCTGTAACAGTGCATCGTTTTTCTTTAGGAATGCATTCAATTTGGTTAAGTTATAATCGCCAGTCTTTTCATCAAATGCAGCGTTAAGTTCATCATAAAGTGACTGAGGTACATTTCCCTCATTCATTTGAAGTAACTGTTCAATTTGGTCACCCATATTTTACCTCATTAAATTCCTGAAAGCTCAGCGTTTAGCTTATCAATTTCAGACTGAATTCTAAGTTTTTCACGCTGAAGTTTAGCAGCATCTTTCTGTTTCTTTAAAGACGCAATCTTATCTCTGATTTCTTTCCTGCGTTTTTCTTTTTCCTTAGCGTCAGCTTTTTCTTCTTCTTTAGCTTTACGTGCCTGTCCTTTACCATATTCGCGTTGTTCTTCTTCAACAGTTTTACCGCGAGAGTTATATGCCTTTTGAATTTCAAGTAGCTTTACAGGATCGTTAGCGTAAAGAGCTTTACCGTTTTCTAACCAAGCATCCCATGCAGCATCTTTAGCTTCTCCACGAGGCATTGTACCCATGTATTCTTGATAGTTAAGATCTGCTGTACTCTGAGCACCAGCACGATTCTGAAGATCCTTAATACCAAGTGCATCATTGTCATACTTATTGAGCAAGTCTTCAAGTTCCAACTTTTCAATAGAAGTTGCGCCTTCACCTTTATTGAGAATCTCTAATGCACGTTTTCTATCAACAGCAATCTGTTCTTTCTTAGCCTTTGCTTCTTCGATCTGTTTCCACACAGTGTTATATTCCTGCTGTGCTTCACGGTTCAAACGAGCCTGTTCAGCTTGGAACTCACGATTCTTCTGTGCTTCTTCAATCTGTTTCTGTTGCTGGTAGTAACTATTCATAGGAGCAACATCGCCAAACATTGCCTGAACCATAGCAGATTTCCACTGAGGATCGTGACTGTCAGACCAATCACTCATAGAAGTAAATGGTTTCTTTACAGCAGTCTTGAAACGATCCCACAAGCCAAGCGACTGGAGAGCTTCTTGATCTTTCAATGTGTCTTCAACAAACCCATCAGCGTCGTCTGTTTCTTCCTCAGCAAGGATCTGCTTAGCAAGTTCTTCTTCAGTCACGCCAGCATCTTTAGCAACTTGCTGCATATAGAAAGCAATTTCTCTAGAGTTTTCGTAACCGTTTTCTTCATCAAACTGTTTACCTACAGCCATTAGATACCCCACGGATTAGATGCAGCCCATTCATCATCAAGTTTGAAACGTCCAGTATTTAGATTTGGATTATAACCCATGCTAACCAATGCAACCTGATCTTCAGGAGTATAGTCAGCCCATGTGTTATTGTAATAATCTTCAGCACTCTGTTGCATCTGTGGCTGACCGCCCATAGAAGCACCAACGAGACCGAGCATCTTCATCGTGTTCATCATGTTGTCACGAGATTCTTTTGCCTTGCGATCATTACGTTCATTGACTGCACGAGCCCATGCAACCAAATCATTTCTATTTAGATTACTTAAATTGAAAGCCATGTTGTTTCTCCTTACTATATTGAAGCTAAGGTCAGAGATAATTGATTGTTCATCTTTTCTTTTTCAAGATCCATGTAAGCTTGAGCCTTGTCCTGATTCCATTGCTGATAGTCCTGAGCAAGATTTCCATACATCTGCATCTGAGCTTCAGTAGCACTGCGAATCTGGTTCAAACGGTTCTGACCATGTTGAATCTTAGCATTCCAAAGATTGTATGCAAAGTTACGATCCTGATTCATTGCCTGAAGAGCATCACGATAAAGTTCTTCGTTCTTATTAGCAACGCCAGTAGCAATCTGATTAGCTGCACCAGTTCCACGGCCAATACCAGCACCAGCAGCAGTTGACTGTAACTGGTCACTTGTCTTATCAATAATAGCCTGACGGTTAGCAGCGTAATAATCGTCTACATTGTACTTATCAGTGTCAAAGTCTTCATAGTCATAAACGAATTCATTTGGATCGTATGTATCAACTAATCCACGATATTTTGTAACGTCATCAGCACGGCCAATAGATTCATTCTGTCTGTAATATTCATCAA
>JAKSHZ010000188.1 GCA_024399115.1 Bacilli bacterium | reverse complement strand
ATTAATAGCTTCATACGAAACTCTCTTATGTTTTGCAAATCGTTTGTTCATTTCCTGAAGCAGAGGGGCAACAATTTGATTAAATAAATCTTCCTTGTCTTTACAATGACGATATAATCCCGCACTAGTCATTCCTGCATTTCCGCCAATTGTTCTTATAGAAGCACCTTCAAATCCTTTTTCCAAAAATTCTTTTTTTGCCGCCTCTAGTACTCTTTGATGACTTAACTTTTTATCTCTTGGCATAGCATCCTCTCACATTTAAGCGTCTCATTCATACTAACTCTTTCATTCGTGCAAACTCATACAATTATTACTTTCATCTTCCCTGCTTCTTAACACTTCATCCCAGTGCTCTATCACTTTTTTCGCAATAGACGGATCGTACATAACTCCTATATTTTTCTCGATTTGATCCTTGCAAACATTCGTGTCCATTCCTTTTCGATATGGTCTGTCTGAAATCATGGCATCTATAGAGTCTGCAATTGCAATAATTCTTGCACCAAGCGGGATGTTTTCACCCTTTAAGCCATCAGGATATCCTTTACCGTCATATCTTTCATGGTGCGACCTTACAACATCTGCAACTACTTCAAAGGACTTTGCATTCATCAAAATGTTATATCCCTGCTCTGAGTGGGATTTCATAATGTTCCACTCTTCATCATTGAGCTTGCCTTCTTTTAATAAAACATTATCTCTGATGCCTATTTTCCCAATATCATGAAGATGAGCTGCGATATGATATATTTCTTTTTCATCCTCATCAAGGCCAATAAGCTCACATATAGTTTCTGTCATCTCTGCTACTCTGGATGAATGATGACTTGTATATGGATCTCTGGCTTCAAGCGCAGAGATAATGCATAATATCAAATCGTGAAATTGTGATAATACATGCATAAAAACTCCTTATCAAATCCATGTTATCAATAGCGAACTGAGTATTCCACCCTGTTACGCCACGTTATCCTATGATTACATCCAATAGCATCATTCCTGCAAAGCCT
>JAKSHZ010000187.1 GCA_024399115.1 Bacilli bacterium | reverse complement strand
CCCAAACCCCAAACCCCAAACCCCAAACCCCAAACCCCAAACCCCAATAAAAATCAAAATAAAAAATAATTTTTTTGATTAGAAAAAATTTTAAAAAAATACGGATCAAAAAAATAAGTCATAAAAGATTATGTTTCAATGAAAAAATCAGTTTTAGCCTTCTCCTTCTTCTTATTCTAATTCTTAAGTCCAAAGAGTAAGGTTATCTCTGATTAATTACATTATGGTAGTTGAGTCCTTATAGTCGTCCTCTGGGATCTTTTCGATATCGGCAATAGCATCATCGAAAGCTTACTTGGCTAAAGAGCAGGCTTGCTTTGGATCGTTTTTGACCTCATAGTAATAAACAGAATAGTTAAGAGCTAATCCCAATCTGATTGGAGAGGTGGTGTCTAATTTTTTAGAGGCGATTTCGGTAGCGGCATTGTAAGATTCATAAGCCTTGTCAGCAGCGTTTTTGTGTTTGTCTCCTTATTAGTATTCAGCAATATATCTATAGTAGTCACCTCTCATTTTTTAATAGAAGACTTCAGAAGTAGATTCGCCAGCAGCAGAAGGAATGAGCTTTTCATCTAAGAGCTTGATGATTTCTTCACAGGTCTTGTCTAATTCTCCTTCTATCTTGATCTTGAACTCCTTTAATAATGGTAGGTTCACGTTTCCTTTGCTTTCTTCTTTTTATTCTATGGATGAAATAACTCTCCAGGCTGTTCTTCTTGAGCCTACACTGTTTTTATAAGCTACACTTAATAAGTTTCTTTCTTCTACGGTTAACTTGTCTGGGAAGTCAACTACCTTCTTCATGTATTCTAACATCTCATCGAATCTCTCTGTCTATTCGCAGATCTTGGCCATGTAGATGCATTCGTCTCTTTACATTTGACTTATGTCTTTCATTTTTATTAAATTCTCTTTCTTAAAAATTTAAAGCTAATATTTTGAATTAAATTTTCCAAATAAAAAAATATTGGGGTTTGGGGTTTGGGGTTTGGGGTTTGGGGTTTGGGGTTTGGG
>JAKSHZ010000186.1 GCA_024399115.1 Bacilli bacterium | reverse complement strand
CGAACGTTTTAATAGGTGAATGCGATTCAAACAAATCGCATAATCACACTACTAACAGTCAAAGTACAAGTTCCACTGGACCGATGAGCGGTAATTCTAAAGGTAGTATTTCAGTAAATATTCCTTGGTCTTCTGCTAATTCAGATGGAAATCTTTCTTGTACATCAACAAATATGAACTTTGTAACGGGAACGGGAGCACAAACTGTGGTTGATAAGATTTCTTCGAATGTTGCACATACACATAATTTTATACATACTCACGAAATTTCAAATTCAGGAAGCACAGAATCAAAACCAATCAACTTGACTACCAAACTTTGGCGGCGAATAGCATAATTTTATAAAAAAAGGCTTCATTACGAAGCCTTTTTAACTTTAAGATACTCTTTTCCACAATTTTGTGCTTACATTTATAGGTTTTGATTCTGTATGTCCGTTATTTGCCACTGTTCCTTCTGGTGTAAAAGAGCCAGACATTGATAGATTACCACTATAACTAGTATACATTGTTTTATTGTTTCTAGAAGATCCAGCATCATCTCCCATGTTATAAGTTTTATTGTCGGCAGGTCCCCATTTATATCCTGTCATCTCATGTCTATGATTTCCACCACTAACATTTACAGTGCCACTTTTACCAGTAAATGTATGACTATGCTGTTTGTTACTATCGCATTCACCTATTAAAACGTTCTGTTATTTAGGATATTCTCTTCCACAACTTAGTTGTTAGGTTCATAGTTCTATTCTCTGTAATACCAGTACTATCTGTAGTACCTCCGTGATTATGAGTTGCATCAATATTAAGTTGTGTAAGTTGATTAGTAGCATATGCCATGCCGGTCCAGTCATCTGAAGTACTTTTTTCTACAGAGAATATTCCTGTTGTTTTATCTCCAAGTCTTCTCCACCAGTCTGACAAGTTATTTACCGTAGAGCCTTTTAATGTTTTAGTTGTAGTACTAGTTGTAAAACTATGACTATGAGATTTATTCTCATCTTTCTGCCCTATTAAAACGTTCG
>JAKSHZ010000185.1 GCA_024399115.1 Bacilli bacterium | reverse complement strand
TCTTGTATCGTTACACCAAAAATGACAGAAGTTAGCCAGAACTCTAACATCCGCATCCTTTCTTACTCAGAAGTTGCAGCTGTTAAAGGTTACATTGGTAACTTCGAAGTAGACATTAAACGTCACCCACGTTTTGTTGATGAAACAAAATGTACAGGTTGTGGTGCTTGTATGGAAGCTTGTCCAAACAAGAAAGTTCCTAACGCATTCAACTTGAACCTTGATAACTGTAAAGCTATCAACATTCCATTCGCACAGGCTGTTCCAAAGGTTGCTGCAATCAATGAAACATACTGTCTACACATGAAAGGAATGAAAAACGGTAAAGACAATGTTTGTGGATTCTGTGAAAAAGCTTGTGCTGCTGGTGCTATTAACTTCAAGCAGGAAGAAACAACTCTTACAGAAAAATATGGTGCAATCATCGTAGCTACAGGTTATAATCCAATTCCTCTCGACAAGTTCGACGAATATGCTTACAACCAGAGCCCAGATGTTGTATCTTCACTTGAATTTGAACGCCTCTGTAACGCTTCTGGTCCTACAAACGGTCACCTTAAACGTCCATCAGATGGAAAAGAACCTAAAGAAATTGTATTCATTCAGTGTGTAGGTTCACGTTGTTCTGCAGATTCAGAAAAAGGTCACGAATATTGTTCAAAGATTTGTTGTATGTATACAGCAAAACACGCAATCCTTACTCGCGATCACTATCCTGATACAAACATTACAGTATTCTATATTGATGTTCGTACTCCAGGTAAACTCTTTGATGAATTCTACCGCCGTGCAGTTGAACAGTATGGTGTTCACTACATTAAAGGTCAGGTAGGAAAAGTTACTCCACTTTCAGACGGAACTTTGGATGTTCAGGGATCAGATTTGATTCTTAACCGTCAGGTTCACATTAAGGCTGATATGGTTGTACTTGCTGCATCAATCGAAGCTGATAAAACTGCTCGTCCTTTGGCTACAATGCTTACAACTTCTATGGACAACAATGACTTCTTCCTTGAAGCTCATGCTAAACT
>JAKSHZ010000184.1 GCA_024399115.1 Bacilli bacterium | reverse complement strand
CCCGCATACGGCTCTTCATAATAACATTCACTGTTTAATATAGCTTGACCTTAACGTGTGGTCGTGCCAATGGACAATACTTAAGAAATTCCATGAACTGCTCCGAGGTATAACTCCTCTTATGGCTACGTCTGTTCAACACTTTATAAAGATATTTCTGAGAAAAGTGTAAGAACGTCTGTAGTCTTATGCTATTAAACGAAACTCCATAATAATTGTAGTGTCCAACAAGTTTACGATTCATTGCCTTTATCAGCTCAAGCACAGGCATTGTACGGTTCTCATAAAGCCATTTCTTCATTTCTGATAGCTTTGCTCTGAGTTTCTTTGATGCCGTCATTACCTTTACTGTAGGCATTCCTTTTCTAGTCTTACTACTGTAGAATGTAAAACCAAGGAAATCGAAAGTCTCTGGCTTTGGTAAGCCTTTTCTTTCATTATCGACGCAAATCCATTTACTAAATGCTATAAGCCTACTTTTGCTTTCTTCTAATTCAAGATTGAAACGATTCATTCTCTCCTTAAGAAGCTCATAGTATTGCTTAGCTTCACTTTCAAGCTCAAATCCCGCAATGAAATCATCTGCATAAACAACCAGGAAATTTGCACCTTTGAAATTCTCCTTAATAGCGAATCTGTACCATAGAACAAGTACATTGTGCATATAGATATTTGCAAGTATCGGACTTATGATGTTACCTTGTGCTGTTCCCTCTTCAGTTGCATTATAGGTTTTATTATCTATAACTCCTGCTTTAAGATAGCTATTTATAAGCCATAGTATATTAGGGTCTTTTATGTATAAAGACACAAACTTCATCATCCAATCGTGGTCGATATGGTCAAAGAATCCTTTGATATCTGCATCCACTATGTAATGAATTCTGCCCGTGTTTATACAACTCCATGTAGCCTTAATCGCATCATGACATCCCTTGTTTGGTCTAAAGCCACACATCCATGGCAAGAACCTTGGCTCATATATTGCTTCCAATACTTTCTTTAATGCAAGCTGAACAATCTTATCTTCAT
>JAKSHZ010000183.1 GCA_024399115.1 Bacilli bacterium | reverse complement strand
CCCAAACCCCAAACCCCAAACCCCAAACCCCAAACCCCAAACCCCTAATTAAAAAGATGGGTATAAAATAAATAAATTAAAATTACTAAAATATTAATATCCACAAACAAATTAAAATAATAAAATGGGTAGAAGCATTCGTAATTAAAAGAAGGGTAATCCATTAAGAAGCAAGTACAGAGCAAGATTCATGCATAGAAAAGGAGCAGCTAGATTCAGAACTTTAGACTATGCTGAAAGACACGGTTATATTAGAGGATATGTCAAGGAAATAATCCACGATCCAGGCAGAGGTGCACCAATAGCTGTAGTCAGATTTAGAGATCCATACTCATATAAATAAAGAGAAGAACATTTCATAGCAGCTGAAGGAATGTACAGCGGTTAATACATATATTGCGGTGTTAGAGCTTAAGCTTCATTCGGTAATGTATTACCAATTGGTAAAATCCCAGAAGGTACATTCGTATGCAATGTAGAATAAGGAGAAGGAGACAAAGGAAGTTTAGCCAGATCATCAGGAACCTTCGTTTAAATTATTGCTCACGGAACAGGCGAAAATCCAGAAACCAGAGTTAAATTACCAAGTGGTGTCAGAAGATCCATTTCTTCTAATGCCAGAGCTATGATCGGTATTGTTGCTGCCGGTGGTAGAAATGAAAAACCATTCTTAAAGGCTGGTAGAAAATTCTATATGTAAAGAGCTAAGAGAAACTTATGGCCTTATGTTACAGCAATAGGTATGGTACCAGCAGATCACCCATACGGTGGTGGTAACCACAGACACATCGGTGTTGGATCTTGTATTGCTAGAAATACTTCTCCTGGTGCTAAAGTAGGTTTAATAGCTGCTAGAAGATCTGGCTTATTAAGAGGTGGTTTAAAAACAAAAATATAAGCTGAAGCTAAATGATAATAATATTTATACATAAACAATTAGATTTTTTTAAAACCTGTTATTGTTGTTAATAAAAAATTAATTCAAAATTAGGCAAGGGGTTTGGGGTTTGGGGTTTGGGGTTTGGGGTTTGGGG
>JAKSHZ010000182.1 GCA_024399115.1 Bacilli bacterium | reverse complement strand
GAAGATCGATATTACCCTGAGAATATGGTGCCTTCTGATTACCACCAGCAATCTCTACAGCCTTTGTGACTACATCCTTTAATCCATTTGATGAGGTCGATACAGTTTCAACTACCGGGCAACCAAGCTTCTCTGACAACTTAGCCACATCTATCTTTGTTCCCTTCTTTTCATTAACATCACTCTTATTAAGAGCAACTACAACTGGTATGCCCAGTTCAAGTAACTGAGTTGTAAAGAATAAGCTTCTACTAAGATTTGTAGCATCCACAATGTTAATAATGACATCTGGATTTTCATTCTTCACATAACTGCTTGTAATACTTTCCTCAGAAGTAAACGGTGACATAGAGTAAGCACCCGGAAGGTCTACAGCAATCACTTCTTTGCCACCATCATAGTACGCCTTTTTAATACCGCTTTCCTTTCTGTCAACTGTAACACCTGCCCAGTTTCCAATTTTCTCATTTCGACCAGTTAATGCATTATACATTGTGGTCTTTCCACTGTTTGGATTTCCCGTAAGTGCGATTCTCATTTTTAGTCTCCTTTCAAATATATCCAGTTAGTATTTCCTAACTTGTAATCCTAAAAAAATGAATCTTTCGATTCAATTTTTTATATCTGTATTGCCTTTGCCAAATCTTCATCTATGTTATACCTGGCATCTTTAATGGATAAAACATATCCACCTCTTTTCTTGGAAACAACTGTAACTGTCTCTCCGCTATAACATCCTAAAGAAAACAAAAAGCTTTTTAATTCCTCATCATCTGCCACTATATCTTTTACAATACAATCCTGGCCAATCATTGCCTCTGTTAAATTCATTACATTCACCTTTCTTATAAACGTGTTAGTTTTATCTAATCATGTTTGCTTTTGCTAACCATTGATAGTTTAGTATTCCTAACTCAGTTTGTCAATACTAATTCAAAGTTTTAGTTTGTCATATCAAACCAAAACTGTTATATTAAATAAGAGAAGAAAACAAAAGGGGAACGACAAATGGGTTATATCAAACATAAATCAGA
>JAKSHZ010000181.1 GCA_024399115.1 Bacilli bacterium | reverse complement strand
GTAAACTCTTTTGAGTCCTTTATCTTATTCAAATATTTCTCACAGATTTCATTTGCCTTGTCTTTCTCTCCAGCTCTTTCGTATGTAATCATCATGTTATGATTTAATTTCTTCCAGAACCATTTCATTCTATCGCCAGTATATTCTGGAATTGTTTCAAATGCGCTTGCCACGCTCTCACACCAGTTAAGATTTTTGACTGCCTCGTCCTTGTCACCCCAGTATGCATAATTTTCAGCAATGCAGTGTAATTGACTTACTAAAACATTGCATAACATCTTGTTGGTGGAAACAAAGCTATCCTTCATTTCTTCAAAACCATTTTCGAAAAATGCTAGTTCTGAAATGAGCAGTTCCTTTATTCTTGTAAACTCAAGACTAGGCAATACATTAATGTGTTCTCTTGCATTTGCAAAATCCTTCTTATGAATATATATCCATGCAAGCGCATAATGAGCCTTTTCTATCATTCTTTTTTCACTTGCATATCGAATAACATTTACGCCCTTCTTAATAGCATCTGCTAGAATAGCATCTGCTCTTTTAGGATCATCTGAAAGCATCCCCTCCATATCAATATAGTAACTTAGTCCTGCCGCTTCCTCAACATACATAAGACCTATTTCAAAGTTCATAGGATTCTTATTTGCCTCTTCAGCCAAAAACTCTGTACACTTCAGAGCACTTCCTCTTGTATCTGAAATGTCCCACATCGCGTTTATTTGTTCTCTTAATCTAGTTGCAAGATAATCATCCTGCCTTGATACACTATATCCAAGCAACATATCTGTTGTAATATTTAATGCCTGTGCTATTGGAACAATCATAGACACATCTGGAAGCCCTGCTTCTGATTCCCATCGGCTGATAGCTTGTGGTGTTACACCTAACATCCCTGCTAATTCTTCTTGTGTAAATCCCTTATTTTTTCTATAGTTCTTGATATTCAATCCTAAATTGTTGTTCATAATCTGTATGCTCCTTTATTTATCCTTAAAAATTTCATAAATAAACTGCAGATTTATTTTGTAATT
>JAKSHZ010000180.1 GCA_024399115.1 Bacilli bacterium | reverse complement strand
AAGAAACAAGTCTTCCTCTGATTGTCTTTGATGCAGAATGAAAAATTCTCATAGAAAGATTTACGTTCTTCCTGGAACTCACACGCAAGAGATTTTGAATAAGTTTTGCTCCATGACCACATGAATTACTTTCCACAAACAAAGCAGGTACGTTTATGAAGAGAATTTCAGTAGCTTCACAGGTTTTTACATCTACCAAAATAGGCTGATTAGGAATACAGGCATAGCTTTCCGCAAAAATATCTCCTTGCTTTACTACTCCAAGAATACTTTTGTTACCAACCACATCTACATTTTCGATTTGAACTGATCCCGAAAGAATCAGGCATACATCTGTAACTATCTCTCCTACATTGTAGATATACTCATCCTTATCAAACTTTTTTATCTTATTCTTTAGACAAATAAGCATGTGCTTTATTTCTTCATCTGTACATCCCTTAAATAGTACAGTCTTAGACAAAAAATCAAAATCCATATTTTTCTCACTTTCGTGGTTATAACCACATACTTTTTGTTTGAATCATAGTATCATAGCCTCAAGAAGTCAAGGAGACAATAAAAAAATGAACGAGAAAATAATAAGTGCCTTAGTTGGACTCGCTGGTGCCATTGGAAACAACGGTAAAACCGAACAAACCGACTCAGTTGTTATGAACGCATTGCTTAACTGCTATTCATCAACTGACGAAGATACAATCGTAACTGCAATCATAAAAGACAAATATACCATTTCTCCAAACTGTGAGACTTGTCCCACTCCATGTGGCAACACATCTAATTATGACATGACAAAATTTCTTCAGAACCATGAGCTTAAGACAATAAAGGAAGACCTTATCGCCGAAACAGTGAAGTTGGTAACAAGACTCAATAAATCTGGAAAAACAGAGCTACCAGAAGAAATTTACAAAGCTATATCCTTCTTTGGCTACGAGCTCTCCTTAGATTCATATACAGATTTAATTAATTCATTAAAGCAAATGGAGGTTTAAAATGATTCGACAGATTATTCATATCGATGAAGAAAAATGT
>JAKSHZ010000179.1 GCA_024399115.1 Bacilli bacterium | reverse complement strand
CCCAAACCCCAAACCCCAAACCCCAAACCCCAAACCCCAAACCCCAAACCCCTTGAGTTATATGAATTTTTTTAATTTACCATTATTTTATCCACAAGATTAAATTTATTTTATAAATCATTATACATGGGAAGAGGACCAAAGAAGCATTTGAAGAGAGTGAATGCACCACACGCATGGTTAATGAATAAATTAGGAGGAAACTTTGCCGTAAGACCAAGAGAGGGACCACACAAGTTGAAAAACTGTATACCATTACAAATCATGTTGAAGGACAAATTGAAGATAGCATTAAATTCAAAAGAGGTGAAGGAGATATTGCACGAAAGAGAAGGAAACATTTTAGTAGATAAGAAAGTGAGAAGAGATAATAAGTTCCCAATGGGTTTCATGGACGTTATAGAAATACCAAAGTTGAAGAAGATGTACAGAGTTTTATTCGATGTGAAGAGAAGATTCATATTCCACAAGATAAATAAGGATGAAAGCAATTTCAAATTATGCAGAATAGAAAAGAAATTCTAAGGCCCTAACAAAATAACTTACGTCGTCACACACGATGGCAGAACTTTGAGATTTGTTGATGGCAACATTAAATTATTCGATACTATTAAACTTAACTTAGTGAAAAACGAAATTGAGTAAATTGTGCCTTTGAAGGTCGGCAACATGGCTTTCTGCAATACAGGAAATAACAGAGGCAGAGTCGGAACCATTGTCAAGATTCACTAATTCGATGGTTAAGATAACTTAGTCACAGTTAAAGATGCCAAAGAAAGAACTTTCACTACCCTAGATAAATATATCTTCGTCATCGGCTAAGACAAATCTCTCATCTCTTTACCTAAATAAGAAGGATTAAGAGAAACTATCACCGAAGAATAAGTTAGAAGATTCGGCGATCAATTATGATATTGAAATAAAATATGTTAAAAAATTATATTTAATTTAGATTTCAAAATCTATTAAAAAATTAATATCTTATACTTATTCTTTTTTTTAGGGGTTTGGGGTTTGGGGTTTGGGGTTTGGGGTTTGGGG
>JAKSHZ010000018.1 GCA_024399115.1 Bacilli bacterium | reverse complement strand
CGCCACGATGCCCCCACTCAAAATTTGCAAAAACTCAGATTTTTAGTTGTAATCTTCTTCATCATCTTCAAGAAAATAAGAATACCCTAAGAAATCATCCAGGATTCGAACAATGTATTCTGCAGCAAGACATGTGGAAAATGCACTTACTCTTTCTTCCTGTGTTCTTTCAGCGTCTTGTATCATTTCTGACCAGCTTTCATAAAATGGTACTGCCAAGTCATAAAAGAGAATATCTTCCTCTTCTGGATCAAGTGATTCTACAAAATCTAATAGACTAGTATTAAAAACTTCGTTCTTATCCATGCTATTAAGTTCATTTTTTAACTTTTTACAAAATCCAAGAACTTTTTTATCTTCTTCATCTTCTGAATCAATATGGCTGTTTCGGGCAAGATCTTCCATGTCATCCAAAACTTCATAAAAATACTGATTAAAAATGTTCGAATTATCCATAATTCTACCTCTCTTAATTATTAAGATTTCATTATAACAGAGAATGTCTGTCGATTGGTCGCCACAAAGGCGACTTTTTCGCTACGCTATCAATTCTGAATAGTTTCTTTTTGCTATCTCATAAGCCTCTGCATCAAACAGAACAATAACAGTATCCATTTCATCAGCGAATCTCTGAATACAACTTACGGCTATATCCAAAGCTTCAACTTTTGGATAACCATAAACACCTGCTGAAATTAATGGGAAAGCAATTGATTTGCATTCATTCAAGAGAGCCAGTGCTATAGAGTTTTTATAGCAGCTTTTAAGCAACTCCTCACATTCATCCTTTCGGTTTTCGTTATAAATTGGGCCAACTGTATGTAAAATCCACTTAGCCATCAAATTATATCCCTTAGTAATTTTAGCTTCCCCTGTCGGACACCCACCAAGAGTTTTACACTCTGCAAGCAATTCAGGTCCTGCAGCACGATGAATTGCTCCGTCTACTCCGCCACCACCTAAAAGAGAACTGTTAGCCGCATTTACGATTGCATCAACTCCATATTTTGTGATGTCTCCATGTTCTATTCTCAAAGCCATACTTCTACCCCTTTATTCTTTAATTTTAACTCGCCTCTTTATTTAATACTGTCTTTGCATTTGAACCTTTTACAAAGCAGCTTTCGATAAAAATTGTTTGCCCTTGCTTATTCTTGAAAAAATCTGACCTTAAATATCTGAAATGTCCACTTCTAAAATGTGGTGTAACAATTCTTCCATCAGATGAAACTTCAGTTTTCGAGACAATCTTTGGCGAAGTCGATAATTGAATTTTTTTATTCTTGAAACTACAGTCTAATCTGACACCTTTTGGAAGTCCATCTATTACGCATTCTGGAAATGCTTTCATATAAAAAATCAGATTTACAATAAGCTTCCAAGAACGATAATCTTCCTGGTCTGCCGGATCTGTGGAATTTTCAAACTCCAGCAATTGATCCTTATCTTTTTTCATTGTTATTACAAGCCCATCATGAAGCAGCTCCAATCTAATACAACCTGTTTCATCAACATATATTGCAAATGTATATCCAGATTCTTCTTCAGGAATATGAATACAGATAAAATACTCTGCCATCACAATTTTAGTTCCATCAGGTTTTGTTCCCTCAACATAATCCCCATTGTCGGCTATAAAAGAAATCACTTCCTGATAATCATTTATTTTTGTATTAATAAGAAAATCCTTTAATGCCCTATCTTTTAGAAAAATATGAAGAAATCTTCCATCCATATCCTTTTTTAACAGATTCATTTGTCGTACCACCAAATCTGTTTTCCCATTCGCTTTCCATAGATGCTCTACTACTTTGTCCCAATCTTTATAATAAGGATATACCTTTCGATAAAGCCCATATTCCGTTTCCAAACATTTGCTATATTTGATTCTTTTTTCCATAGTTTCCCCCCTTATAAAATGTCATTTATTTACTCTATCTTTCAAATTCTTACTGAATCTGACACGGGGACATTTTGAGGCTTCAATTGTTATCTTTTCCCCAGTCCCTGGATTTACTCCTTCCCTGGAAGCCCGTTCTCCCACGTAAAATATACCAAATCCCGACAACTGAACGCTGCCACCATTCTCCAATTCCCTGCCTATAATTTTTATAAATGCATCAATAAATGAGTCCGTGTCCTTCTTGGTAAATCCGGTTTCACCAGCAACCGCACTGATAAGTTCCGCTTTATTCATATTCAAGTCTCCATTAATTTATTCATGCACTCAGACAATACTTTTCTTCTTTCTCAAAACCATAATATTGAGCACATAAATCTCTCATTTCCTGAGATGCAGAATACATTTTTTCAAATCTCTTCTTCTGGCTGCAACTGTCTTCTTCTGTAATGTCATAATCAAGCATAATATGTGCGTCTTTCAGAAACTCAGCATAGAAGAATTCGCGTTCCTGAAAAGGAATATCCATGCAGACCCCTTTGAAATTTTCTTCTCTTGTCTTGTTCAGATCATGAAAGAATGCAGCTGTTCTGGCCATGTTTGAAACTTTCTGCAACCGGGCATCAAATTTTTCATCTGCAACTTCCTGATTTGCCTCACTATAGATAACATCCTCCGTATCCTTACAGATTTGAAGGAGGGTATCTGAAAAAAGGAAATCGTCTTCGGTTATGACCTTAAGACCTAGTCGTTTAGCCTCTTCAAGTTCTCGTTTTGCACCTTTACTTGAAGCCCAATCATCCAGCAGATATATACCCTGGCAGAATGAAAGTGCGAGAAAATCTATCTGCATGTACTGCTCGTACTCAAAGCCATTTGGCAAAATAGCAGGATTGAAAACATCATATCCATAAGAAATAAGCTTGTTGGCGGCCTTTTCAAATTTCTGCTTGTAGTTCTTGTCGCCTGTAATTTTTCCGCTAATGTAAATCATCATATATTTCATCCTCCTTCTGTATTATTCGTTATTAGTATAATCATTAGATGTGCCAAAGATTGGCACTGCTTTTAAAAATTTGTGTTATAATAGTGATATGGCAAAGACAAAAGAAAATCACACAAAACCGTTAAGATTGTTCAAGATTGAACAGGAAATTCAGAAAGGCAATTTTCCAAATGTTGAATCCCTCATGGATCTGCTGGAGGTATCCCGACGAACTGTTTTACGAGACATTGATGAACTGAAGATTTATTATCATGCACCTATCGAGTATGATGCATTCAAAAAGGGATATTATTACAGCGACAATACCTATTTTGTCAAAAACATGATGCTGACGGAAAGTGAAATATTCGCAGTTACAGGTATCCTTCCTCTCATGGAACGTTATAATAACACACCACTAAAGAAAACTATCAGCAAAGTCTATGAAACTCTGTCTCAGATGCTTCCCAACCAGGTCGAAGTCCAAACAAGTTTCATGAATGATGTTGAATTCATCGCCGATCCTATTCCTGCTATTGATGAAGATGTATTCAATTCCGTCTTTACAGCCACAAAACTTCATCAAATTATGAAATTCAAATACCGCTCAATCAGTGCAACTGAATATAAGGAACATGAACTGCATCCATATAAAGTTTACTGTCAGAAGGGTGATTGGTATGTCCTTGGATTCTCTCCCAAGCACAATAACTTTTCGACTTTCACCCTAGCCAGAATGAAGAGTATAAAACTTGGAGATAAATTCGAGGTAGACACTGATTATGAAAAAAAGGTCCACATTGATCCAAATTTTGGAATCTGGAACAACGACAACCCTCCTGAAAAAATCGAGCTTCTTTTTGACAAGTCAATAAACACATATATTTTGGAAAGAACCTGGCACAAAAACCAGGAATGCCATCAGAATGAGGATGGATCCGTTTACCTGAGCTTCACCTCAAACCAAGACCAGGAAACTCTTTTCTGGGTGATGAAGTTTGGCTCAAAGGTAAAGGTCCTGAATCCTCCTAGCCTTAAGGAAAAGGTTGTTGCAGAACTTAGGAAAACTCTTGAAAATTACTAGTTCTGAATCTCAAGCCCCATGTACATCTTTCTTTTAACATCCTGGTCGATTGTTCCAAAAATCTTTTCAAAATAATCTGACCAGGTATACTTCTGCCATTTTCCCCAAGCATCAATGTATCCATCATCAGCCTTTCTTCCGGCAAAATAGACACCATTTATCTGACTTGCTTCATACTGTGAATTGTAATGCTTCTTTGCGAACAATTCCTGCGCAAATATAATATGCACCGTAAGTTCTGGATTAGACACAGATGTTGCCCAGCAGGTAAAGCCTATAACTTTATCAGATCCATCAACATTCATCTGATTTCCGAAAACATTCAAAGAAAGTTGATAGTACATCAAATTGTCATACTTGAATGCATAAATCTGATTATCCATCTTGAGATAATAGTCATCATAGATAATCACATCATGCAGCTTTCCCATGCTATCTTTTGCAACAAATTTCTTAAGATAATTCTTCTCCGATTCAACTTTTGCAGCAGCAGCTTTTACTTCACTCTCAGAAAGTTCATAATGAACAGAATAATCTGGTGAAACCAAATTTTTTAGTGTCGAGCATGAAGTAAGCAAAACAGCCACAAATATAACTGATAATGCTGACTTCTTCATAGATTACTCCTTGGTCCAGGTTGTGCTCTTTGGCATTCCAAAGCCCAGATTTCCATTAAGGACAAGAGTTGTATCTCTGATACTTGTAATCGTGAACTGCTTGTCTCCCACAGTTTCTCCTGTCTGGCTATCATAGCAATCTGTGATGTTCAAGAACTTGTAGTTTCCGCCCTCAGTACAAGACCAATTGAATGTCCAGTCTTGCAGAAGATTTCCATTCAGATAATTCTTCATAGTTCCTGTCTTATTTGAATTAAGAATAAGTTCCGAACCTCCTTCACGCTCCCAACTGCCACAAAGTTTATACTCCATTGCACTTCCATTAAAACCTTCTGCCTTCACACTTACTGAGCAAGCCCAGTAATGGGTATCATCATCCCAATCTCTGGCAAGCAATTCTGCATCCCCGACCGATTCAGCTCTGAGAGTAGTTCCAGAAATTGATATAACATCATCCCCTGTTCTAACTTCATAATAAACTGAGACTCCAGCTAAGTTCCCTGGAAGTAATATTGAATCGCCAACATTCATTGAATACTGACGAGTTACTGAAAGATCCAGAATTGGTTCTGTATCAGATTCGTTTTCATCACCATTTTCATCATCTGATGATTCAGGTGTATCTGGAATGTCATCTGAAGGTATTTCTGTTTCAGGCAGTGATTTATCCCCGCCGTTATCATTGTTTTCAATGTTACCTGTTGGCATCTGACAAGATACCATCATAAATGCTGCCATCATTGCAGCTAAAATCATTTTTGTTTTTTTCATATTATGGTCCCCCTACTGTAAATTTTCTTCAAGCTTACCAAGAACTTCATAAAGCATTGCTCTGGTAATTTCCCATCCCTGTTTTTCACAGATATCAATAGCATACATCCCTGCCTCCATGGCTGTTGCCATTTTGAAAATCTTAGGATATTCATTCACACTTAATGGCATGATTATCGAAAATCCCTTTTCCAAAGGTGGTGTGTCTTCCTCAAGAATGAAATTTTCATCCTGCAGTTCTGATGGATCTGTTAATTTAAATTTTGTTTTTACAAAAGCAAGATTAGGATATTTAGAATAAAATTCTGAAAATGATGTCATTGTTTCCTCCTGTTAAAATAAATACGTTAGCAATTGGGCGAAAACAAGACACAAAAAAAGTTCTGAGCGAACATACCCAGGTTGGGAACCGTTTCAGTGCTTAAGAAGAAGTGTACGTCCGCTGGACTTTACAAGGAATCATCGTATGTTCTGTTACCGTTAAGATAATTTAACTTCTTCCTTCTTGTTACAACTAATAGTGCTGAATTATCAGCTTTCTTTTTTTTAACGATTACAAAGCTTAGACAAAGTACTGTTTGGGTTTGGTTTATGAGAATCGTCTATCTGCTCATAAACAGCCTGTGAATCAAAGCTAAGAAGTTCATCCACCGGTTTTGCTGGTCTCTGATAATCCTTTATGCCAGATATCACCATCAATAACATGAAAGCTATGAACCCATAAAATGTGCATTTAATTATTCCGAACATAAGGCTTCACCTCCTCGTCTTCATCCTGTTCATCTTCAGGAACCCATCGTCTGATATGAGTTTCTGTCTTATGAACTTCACGGCCATTCTCAATTTCTGTATAACTTTTTTCAGAAATGATCTCGTCCACAAATCTTCCCTTAGCTGAAGCTGCCGTATTGTCATCATCCTGGCTCTGAACATTAAGCCCTGCGTTAGCATATTGTCCCCCAAGCCTGATAAGTTCTCGCAGATACTTGTTGACCTTCATATCTCTCTGAGCAGCCTGTCTTTCAAGCATCTCCGCCTCTTCCGCAGTAAGGTTCACAGTGTAATGCTTCGTATTTGATCCTGTTGCTTTTCTTCCAGAACCAGGACGTGCACCACCCCTTCTGTTGTCTGCCATCTGGGCCTCCTTATTTATTGTATTGTTTGAAATTTTTCATAATTTTTTCAAACTCTGTAATTAATATAATACCTGACATTTCATTTGTCAATGAAAAAGTTAGTAATTTTTTCAATATTTTATTTATTTGTATAATTACATTAAATATTTTTATATGTATTACTTGAAATATTTTTCAAAAAATTATATATTGTTCTCATAAGGTATTCTTGCCCGCCCAGGTAAGGATATGATTTGAAAGATAAAGAAGAGTTTTCCAGACTCGACCCAGACAGTTCACACAAGATCTATTGGCTTGCCATACTTAACTGGCTTGTCCCAATTGCACTGGTCATAACGGGTCTTTTTATTACCACACAGAAATTTGCACCTTTGATGAACTACGATCCTGCGGTTGTAGGCAAACCAATCTTCATTACAAAGGGCGGATATCGTTTTTACAATCCACTTGTATTCTTAATTGGAATGCTGAAGTTTGCGTTTAATGACACTTACTCGTATTACTTCTTCCAGGCTATTCCACCGACATTCATTTGTCTCGTTTCAGCAGTTCTTATATTTGTGCTTACAAGTATCTTTGTGAACAGTCATCAGAGAAATCAGCACATTCATGGAACAGCACGATTTGCGACAAAGAAAGACTTGAAGAATTTCGGGATGCTCCAGGAACACGGTGTTATCTGCGGAGAGCTTGCTAATGCAAAAGTCACTTATAAGATTGATGCAGTAAAAGCTTCTCTTGTCCTTCATTGTAAGAAGATTGCTGAACTCATCTGTCATTCGGGACGCACAAACACATTAATTCTCCTACCAACACGCGCTGGTAAGGGAGTTTCTTTCATAATACCGACACTTTTGAGTTATGGAGTGCCGGTCTACCAATGGGTAAAGAAAAAGATTCTGTTCTTCAAAGTAAAACAGAAGAAAGAAATTGCAGGAAAAGGAAGCGTTGTAGTCTTTGATCCAAAGGGAGAAAACTTTGCGGCCACTGCAGGCTATCGTTCAAAATTCAGCCGTGTCATTCCTTTCAGACCATTGGACCCTGATAACAATACTGCACATTACAACCCTATTTGGGAAATTCCTGAAAGTCCAAGTGAAGCATTCAGCTGGGCAGATACAATCGGAGAAATCTTCTTTGGAGGAGATTCCGCAAAGGCTGCATCAGACGGTGCAACTCAGTACTTCAACAATACTGCTAGAGATATTTTTGCAGGAGTTGTTCTTCATGTTCGTTTCTGCAAGGACATTCCTTGGAAAGAAAAGAATCTGGCGACAGTCTTACACATCTTTTCTCAGGCAACTGATGATGACAAAAATCAGAACCAGGATGATGAAGAAACTGGCGGACCAGGTGGAAAGATGCTTGATGACATGATCAACGCTGACCATGGAAACAAACAGATTCATCAGCTTATTGTAGAAGCCGCAAACCGTTCCAAGATTCAGACACCAAAAGAAAGAGCATCAACCTACTCTACTGTATTCAGTAAGATTTCACTCTTCCAGGATCCGCTTCTTGCGAATGCTACGGCCTATTCTGATTTCAGTGTTGATGACTTCATCACTTCAAAGAACGCAATCTCTTTATACCTGATTGTTCCTTACAACCATATAAAGCGTATCAGCCCTGTATTCAGAATGATTATCACATTCATGATTAAGAAGTTTAGTTCGGGCGAAACAAATGCAAATGAAGTGAAACTTAAGATTCCGTGTCTCTTCCTTTTGGATGAGTTCCCCGTCTTAGGATACTTCCCTGACATTGCGTTAAACGCCGGAATTTTAGCGGGCTATGGGGTGACCTTCATGATTATCTGTCAGGCCTTAAATCAGTTGGTTGATGTCTATGGAGAAAACCATCCTTTCTTGGATCACTGTAAAACTATCGTAATCGGTGCTCCAGGTTCACTAAAGGATGCCCGAATGTTCAGTGAATCAATTGGTAACCGCTCTGTTCTTTTGGACAACATCAGTGCCAGTGGAAGTAAATATCAGGTCGGCTTCAACAACATTTCAAGAAGCAGTCAGGAAACAAGTACATCCCTCATCAATCCAGATGAACTTATGAAACTTGAGTTTTCAAGAATCATTGTCATGAACCAAGGTATGCCACCTTACAAAGGGAAAAAGGTTGTCTACTACGAAGACCCTCGATTTAAGACAAAAGCATTTATGAAACTTCCTGAGCCTCAATGGTTCATGAAACAGCTGAAAGGACTTCCAAGTGCAAAAAAGATGAAAGCACTAATGAACAATCAAAAGACGTTCAGGGAAGAAATCAAGGATGACATTCAGAATGAAATAAAAAGCATAGAAGCTATAGAGGTTTCCAGAATCATAAGTTCTGATTGGGATCCACTTCAGGAGGATGCTTAGTTGGAAAAAGAAGATTATTCAAAACTTGAAACAATTAAACAGATTCGGTTCCCACGAAGAGTTGGTGAACTGATTGAATGCAGGGCAAAAGAAAAGAAAACCAACTTTTCTGAAATCGTAAGAATTGCCTGTATGAATTATCTGGACAAGGACATTCAGGATTCCCAGTTGATATATGCATCGCTTAATGATGCAAAAAGAAAGATTGGTTACCTGGAAACTAAACAGGATCTCATGGCAATACTCATCATTGAGTTAGCCAGAAAGATTATAAAAGATCTTCCATCAAGGGTAAACGCCAGTGACGAAATTACGGAACTGGAGTTCGACAAATTTATGGACTCATGTTCGACTGAGGCAAAACTCACTAAGAACGGATTTCTAGATTCACTTGCGATGGAAATCTATGAACGCAGTGCGAAAGGAGGTGATTAATTGGCTTCGATAGATGGTTTTACTCAGCAGGTAAAGATGGACAAATGGGTCCGCAACCTAGAAGACGATCTAAAAGCTGTGATCCCTTTTATCGAGGACAAACGTGTTACTGATATCGCTATTGGAATTGGTGGTGAGCTGATTGTTGAAGGCATGGGTATGGGAAAGGTATTCACTGGCATTTTCTTTGATGATGCCACAACAACCCGAATCATATATGCAAGTGCCGCAATACTGGGAGTTACCATTGATCCTGATAATCCAATTGTAGAAGGTGTTCTTCCAAACTGGAAAATCCGCATTGAAGGGATTCTTCCACCAAGAGCAACTGAAAACCCAATGTTCTTTATCCGTCGTCCACCGGCAACAGTTTTCCAAATGGAAAGCTATGTCGAAGGCGGAAGAATGACAAAGGCTCAGTATGACCTCTTGATCAAACACATCCAGAAGAGAAGTAACATCATCATCGGTGGAGAAACAGGTTCAGGTAAGACAACACTGCTCAATGCCATCATCGACAAAATGCGAGAATTCACTCCCGATGACCGTTTTTACATTGTTGAAGACGCTGGGGAAATTCAGTGCCACGCACGAGACAGGGTAAACATCTGGGCCGCTGGAAAAGACACACTGAAAGCAGTTGGTATAGCACTTCGCTGTAATGTATCCCGAATCATTTTCGGAGAACTCCGATACGGGGATGTTACAAACGAAGTCCTCAAAGCATGGAATACGGGTCATACAGGAAATGCCAGTACCATCCATGCCGACAGTTGTACTTCCATGGTGGCGAGAATCAAAGATCTTCTCCGAGAAGTCATTCCTGGAGAACTTCCTGATGTTTCCCAAAGCGTTCAGTTGTTGGTTCATCTGAAGCCAACAGAACGCGGTCCCATCGTTGATGAGATCGTAGAAACAAAATCACTGAGAGACAACGGAGTGATTTAATTTATTCGAGTGGAACCTCTCTCTTCCACTCTTTGATTTCAAATATTTTACAACAGGAGATTATGCATTATGAAATCTAATTTTTTTAAGTCTTTGAAAAAGACTGTAACTTCTAAGAAGTTTTTGGTAGGAGCAGTAGTATTTGCTCTTTGTATCGTTCCAACTTTCGCAGCTTCAAGTGGCGAATCAATCGTAGAACTCGACAACTGGGCAGACAAGATTCTTGAACTCTTCCAGTCATCTTGGGTTAAGGCAATTCTTTTGGTTGCTCTTATTGTAGAAGCAATCGGTATGGTTCTCGCAGGACAGCAGGGTGGCGGTGGTCAGATGATTAAAAAGTTTGCCCCATGGATTATTGGAACAATCATCCTTCTTTCCGCTTCAAGTATCTGTTCTTACTTCCTTGGCGATCTCAAATTCGAAGTCGCTATGATTCCACAGATTCAAAGCACAATTGACATGGCAGGAACCGCACTCTCTGCAGCATGTGTCTAGTCGTAAAGGACAGTGATTCAAGTGAATTACTGTCCGGAGGAATATACAAGTATGAATCAGATAAACAGAGAAATAGAACTAATTAAATATGTTCTCGACTTTCATGGACTCAGACTTCTTGCTCCCATCCGGCTAACTGACTCTGGTTATGAAGTGATGATAAATCTTGATGAGAAAGCAATTGCAAAAAAAGAACTTAAGAAGATGTTGGAAATGTGTTCATTGAATGTAATTGAAATTGACACATTAAAAGACAGTCTTGGACTTTATGGATATGCAATGATTGGGAAGGATTCAAAATTCCTGAAACCAATTGATGCAAAGCAAAGTGATTTCAGTATCTGCCAGAATTTTGGAGAGGAACTTCTTCTTTGTGAACCATTGATGGATACAATCTTTTTTGACACAAAACTCAGTGGAGGTTCTGAAATCTACAAACTGAATTTTGTAGATGGAAAACTCAACTCCATAAAATACAGAGAAAAAGATTCATGTTTTTGTCCATTTTGCGGAGAAAGATTGCATCTGAGAAAATCGAACAACACTGATGAGTATGCAGGTTTCTTTTCAGAAGCTTCTGATCCATACATCGAGGACTAGGAGGCTGTAATGGAAGAATTAAGTGTTTATGACTATTCAACACCAGTACATCGTGTACTTCTTGAACCAAATCTGCTCGTCGGTATCGGTGTGATACCGGCAATGCTGATTTTAGTAATTACTATCGTGCTTATGAACGTAATAAGCATTTGGTGTGCAATCGTGGGAATCTTTTTATTTGTTGCGGCAAAAATGGTTTGTAAAAATGACCCTTATGCCCTAACAGTAATTTTTGACAGAATCCTTGCACCAGATATTTGGAGGGCTGACTAATGAAAATACCATTCTTAGATTTACTGAAATTTAAAGAACCTCAGAATGAACTCAAATATGTTTTGCCATGGAGTTTTATCATCCAACCAGGAGTTTGCTTACTCAAGAATGGAGCTGTGATGGCAACATATCAGGTGGAATATCCTGACCTTGAATCTTCATCTGCTCCAGAGATAGCAAGCATGGCATCCTTATTCAACAGGTCAGCCATGACACTTGCACAGAATGAAGGTTGGGCTCTTTTCTTTGACGTAAAAAGATATAAGACAAAGGACTATCCCGCAGGCGAATTTTCCAACCTTGCAGGATGGTTAATTGACCAGAGACGTGCTGAAAATTATCACAAGTTCGGAGAACATTTTACAACTGAATACTACATTACTTTTGTGTACCAGCTTCCAAGCGACATAGACTCAAAAGCAACGGGACTCTTCTTCAAATCAAATCAGAAGTCCAAAAACACTAAACCAAGATCGCTTTTCGGTAAGACTGAAAACCTTCCAAAAGTTCAGAAGGAAGTAGAAAACTTTCTCGATGAATGTGAAAAAGTAATGGGAACTTTAGGTGTAAAACTTTGGATCCATCGTCTCGACAATTCGGAACTTTTTTCTTACATAAAGAGTTCGGTTTCACTCCATAGGCAGAATCTTATCTACCCTGATGATACTTTCTTCTTCCTGGACAATTATCTCTGTGATATGGATGTTCGTAACAGCCAGCCATTAAAGATTGGTGAATACTATGTTCCTGTAATGGGGATCATGGATTTCCCAAACAAAACTTATCCTGCCATTTTTGATGGACTCAATAGGACCATGACAGAATTCCGATGGACTACAAGATTCATTCCGATGTCAAAGGAAAAATCTGCCAAGGAAGCTGAGAAATATCAGAACAGATTTTATTCAGCTCGTAAGTCGGGAATGACATTGTTCACAGAAATGGCAATGAATGTTGAAATCGACAAAGAGAATAAAGGTGCTCTTGAGATGGAAGCACAGGCCTCTGATATACAGGGAGATATTGCTCTTGGAGAATATGTTCTTGGATATTACACAAGTAACCTGATGGTATGGGACAAAAAACTTGAAGTGGCAAAAGAGAAATCTCGTAAGCTGCAGCAGGTTGTAAGAAGCTGTGGTTTTTCTGTGAAAGAAGAAACATTCAACAATGTTCAAGCATGGCTTGGGATGATGCCAGGTAATGTATATGCAAATATACGAAGACCACTTATTTCAACTAAGAATTTTTCAAACATCATTCCGTTAAGCTCCGCATGGCAGGGAATGCTCTATAACGATTTCACGGAAGAAACCTGTGGAAGTTCAATTCCTCTTTGTACTTGTTCAACAAGTTATGGAACTCCATTCTTTTTGAACCTTAATGTCAGAGATGTTGGCCACACTTTCGTTTTTGGACCTACCGGTGCAGGTAAGTCTACCCTACTCGCTCTGCTGATGGCTTCAGCTACAAAGTACAAAGACGCAAATATCATCTGTATCGATAAACAGCTTTCAAGCCGTGCATTCATGGTAGGTGGCGGTGGTGTCTATGTTGAACCTGGTAAGGACGCTGTAGCATTTCAACCACTCTCAGAACTGAAAGGTCCTGATGAATGTACGGAAGCAGAATATACAGAAAGCCTAATGTGGTGTCAGCAGTTCATAGAAGGACTTCTAAGTCAGCAGAACATCGACACAACACCAGAGATGAGTAAGGTTATTTCTGAAACTCTACGTTTGATTTCTCTTAAGGAACCAGACAGAAGAACTCTCACAACTTTCCAGCAGTATGCAACTTACTCAGATCCAGAAAATGGCAGCAATACAATTCGTATTGGATTGGACCCGTATTGTGCCGGAGGACAGTTCGGTTCCATCTTTGATGCAGACGATACAAACCTTCCTCTTTCAAAGCTGGTAACAATTGAAATGGGAAGTCTCATGCGTCTGTCAGAAAAAGCCGTTGCCCCTGCCCTCATGTACATATTCCGCTATTTGGAAAAATTATGGAATGTTCCTACAGGACAGAAACAGCCTCTGACATTTCTTTTCCTGGATGAAGCCTGGCTTTATCTTCAGCATCCGATTTTTGCTGGATTCCTTCAGGAATGGCTTAGAACTCTGCGTAAGAAAAAAGTGTTCTGTATTTTTGCAACTCAGGAAGTTGCAGCAGCAGCCAAATCATCATTGAGTGACACAATCGCACAGCAGTGTTTGACCAAGATTTATCTTGCTGATGAATCCGCTACTTCACCAGGCCTTGTAGACAGCTACAGATATTTTGGACTTACAGATTCTGAGATTCTTGCGTTAAGCAATGCAACAATGAAGAAGGATTATTATTTCAAGAATCCAAACGGCTGCAGAATGTTCACATTAGATTTGGATCCTTTCCAACTCGCTTTGATTTCTCCAGATCACGAAATGCTGGACAAGATTGAAGCTGAAAAAGGAAGGAACACAATGGAACCTCTAGCCTTTGAAATTCTTGAAGCAACAAAAGAAAAGATGGCCGACTTGGGAAGAGACACAAGATGTCTCGACTATGAAAAATATAAAAACATGATTTCATAGATTTGGATGTGACAGGCAGATATATGTCACAGTTTATTTAAGCTCCATTGTTCTGCCAAATGGAGTCGGATTTTACAACATGAGGAACACATCAAATGAAAAAAAAACTTTTAGCAATTCTGTCAGGAGTATTTCTGACAGTAACAAACATTCATGCAACCGGCTACCCCGTATTCGATATTACAGGTTGGCTTACAGCAATCGATCAGCTTTACAGCCAGTACGATATGGTCATGAATACAATTACAACTATCGAAAACCAGTATCAGCAAATTCAGCAAGCCGTTGAAAGAGCAAAATCAATTGACTGGGAAAATATCCGTTTCGATGGAGACTTCGATATTCGTAACGACATCCGTGATGCCAACAAAAGAGTTAATGCACTCTTAACCCAGGCACGAAGAATCAAAGATACTCTGACAACACAAAGCATAGACTGTGGCAACGGAAATAGATATTCGATTGCAGATCTTTGTGGAATGGGTGAACAGGGAAAAAACTTTTTCACAGCCGTTACTGACACCGGTGAGTTCATGACTTCAAACATGAAGAACACAATCAAGAATATTGAGGAAGGTCTTTCAGAAAAACAGAAAGAAGCAATCTGGCGTAAGTATGGAATAAGTCCACGCAACTACATCTTCGTTTCTCAGTCTGTTGCAAAGGTAAAGGATGCTTCTGCAAAAGTTCTTGCAAAGGCAACTGATGAAGCTGTTCAACTTAAAAGAGAAGAACAGATTGCAAAATCAAATGCAATCATGCAGGCCGCTTATGCACAGACAGACTCTAACGGCAACATGACTGAAGCCGCAGCCAGTGAAGCAAACCTTCATCTTACTCAGCAGGTTATTGAAGAACTTGGTGGTGTTCAGGAAGCAATAAATGATTTAGCAAATGTTACTGCTTCAAAGTTAATCGCAGATGAAAACGAGAAACAGGTTGAAGCTGATGAAATGAGAAAGGAACTCCAGAGACAGGAAGCTATCGACAATAGGGTTCCAGATTCATTCATACGATAGGAGTTGAACATGGATAGTTATACTTCTTGGATTGATATTCCTGTCGTTGAAGCCATCGAATATTTTGGTGGATGTCTCAAGTCTTTTTATGGATGGGCAAATCATTACGCAATTGCCATTGGTATTGTTGGTCTCTGTTGGTCCGCTTTCAAACTTGTTAACAGCAGATTCACCATCAGAGATTTCTGGTGGGACACAATGTATAAGTGGCTTTTGTTTTTGCTCATGATGTCAGCCTACCCTATCTTTACGATGGGACTTTCTGCAATCGGAAACAGAATTGGTATTAGTGCAGGTGGAGGAAAACAGGCCATTGTTGATGCTCTTGCTTCTATGAAAAAAACAATTGAAGCAGACCTTGCAACCCAACAGCGACTAGCTAATGAGCTGCAGGGTGAATTACAAGCACAAGTTGAAAACTTCACGTTTGATACACCTTTCACAAAAGCGGAAGACTACAACGATTTTCTTGATAAAGTTTCAGAACAAATTGATGTAACAAAGTTTGATTCTAAGAAGGCAAAGAAAGCTGCTCAGGAAAAAATCGAAATCTACAGAGATAAAAATAAATACCACTCTGTTTACGGTAGAAGAACCCTGGAAGCACTCAATGCAATTCTGATTCCTAAAATGGTTGATGGAACAGATGGAGAACCTATTATCGATTCTTATGTGGATTTAAATATATGGCTCAAAAACTCTGATGGCACCGATTCATATTATCTATCCCCAGCAGCCTTATTCCGAGTATCTTTGTTGGGATGTCAGGTATTATGGGAAAAAAACCAGATATCTTACAACATGGAAATGGATGAACTTGATGAAGAAGATGTCAATTTTATGAAAAAAGGAATGAATAAACTTGGTGCTTCAATTGCTCATATCCCAAGTATGATTATGACTATCCTTAGTTGTATTGCATTAATTTGTTGTACGATTTTTGCAGAGATACAATACATCATGACAATTCTGGAATACACAATAATCATGGGACTAGGAGCGTTCTTCATTCCGTTCATTCTTTTTGACGGAACAAAAGAAATGCCAAAAAAACTGATTCCAGTATTTACTGGATTCCTTGTTAAGATAATTGTTATCACAATCTGTATGTTCTATGTCTTCTATCTGTTCATTGAAACAGCCATAAATATTATGGGTGACAACGGAGGTATGAACTGGGTTACATTTGCTACCCTTCTCTTCAATGGACTCATTTGTTTTGTACTTACACAGAACGCTCCAAAGATTGCACAGACTTTGCTTACAGGTCAGCCTCAGCTTTCAATGGGTGAATTTGTACAGGCACTTGGAACTGCAGCCTTCGGTGCAAGAACTATGGCAAAAGGTGTCGCAACAACTGGAAAAGTTGCAGCAAAAGCAGGACACGTTGCAAAAGAAGGAACAAGAAAAGCGGCACAGGGATATGTTAATGCTCGTGGTGGAATTACAAAAATGGTTGGGGCTGCAAAAGCCGCAAGCAATGGTGTTAAGGAACTTGGAGGAACTAATGCTCAGGCAAGAAAAGCCGCCGCTAAAGGAATGTTTGCGACATTCACTGGAAGTGTTAGTGACAAGATTCAGAATGCAGGTAACAACTTCTTGCACGGAGGTGGCAAAGGTTCTGGGGGACATGGAGGAGGCTCTTCGGGAGGTGCTCAGGCACACCAGAGAAGCGGTCAGAATACAAGTCATAATTTAGGACCAGGAGATTCAAGAACATTGAATAACAACTCAAATCCTAATTTCCAAACGGCTACCAGATACGATGAAGCAACACAATCATTGACCAACATGAGACGCTCTGAATTCTATTCAGAAAAATGGGACCAGGGTAAAAACATAGGATCCGATATAGCCTTAAAAATGATGGTTGAATCGGAAAAGAAAAAGAAGTCTCCGGAAAAACTTCCTGATAACCTTACAGGAAAAACAAGAGGAGAATCTTAAAAAACCTGGCTTTATCTAATGTCTAATAAGCGGCGGAAATTTTTCCGCCGTTTTTTTATGTAACAGTTTATTTAAGGAAAGGAAAAAAGAAATATGTAACACTATATTTAAAGTTGCATAATTATGTAACAGTCTATTTAAGACACGTATAATAAATTCATTAATTTCACCATAGGTCCAATTTGAACCTGCAGACAACAATAGTTAAAACTTGTAACAGTTTATTTAAGCATACTTACTTATATAGAGAATATGTAACAGTCTATTTAAGGATTATTATCGAACCTTTCTCTTTTTATAATATGTAACAGTTTCTTTAAGATTACAGATTGAGTAATTATGTAACAATGTATTTAAGAACATGAATAAATCAGCTTTTCAGCAAATTATAAAAACGGATTGTTCATTCCTGGACTATATGTAACACCTTATTTAAGACAGTTTTCTAAAATGTTATTTTCGATTATAAACTGTAGTGATTAAATTTTATTCAGTGGGCCTTAAACTGAAGTAAAAATATGTGAATCTCATGAAATTTGCATGTAACAGTCTATTTAAGAAATATGTAACACTGTATTTAAAGTTATCAACATTTTACTGTGGATAACTCACTTACCATGTAACAGTGTATTTAAAAAGCACACTTTGCTGAATTTGTGTTGTATTATAGAAGAAAGTTGCATCACTTTTTTTGCCTGTAACAATGTATTTAAGAACATGTAACAGTGTAATTAAATCTTCTATATTACTAATAATAAACTAATATATATTTAAAAACTAATAATAAGGTCTGTGGAAATGTGGATAACTACAAATTCCTTAAACACTCTGTTACATCCTTTTTCTTAAATACTCTGTTACATATTTAAAGCATAGAAGTAATCAATGCATATCTTGTATCATTCTTAATAACTGGAGTAGGACTTTTATATAAGGTGATTCCATCACCATATTTAGAAATATCATACTTCAATCCTGGATAATATTTTTCACCAATTTCTTTAATCTGATTACAGATAAATGCATAATTTACATTTACTGTATTTGGATCTTTATCATCCTGTACTGGCATAAATTGTTCAACTAGTTTTTCTCTAGGAATAAAAATTTGATCTGTTATTCCATTATTTCTGAATACAAGCCATGCATAAATGTCTTTTCCAACTGCACTGGAAATTTCTTTATATACACCATAATCAATTGGAACAGCATGTTTCTGACAAAAACTTGCAAATTCTCCAGAAATTACAATTTTAAAGTTTCCATAACGAACTTCACTAACTTTATCATCTACTTCCTGAAACTGAACCCCTGTTGTAAAACGAATTGAACCAGTAGTCTTTGTTGTAACTTCAACATCCTTTTTAGGATAATTACCATCATAAAGTTCTTGGAATAGATACCCTGACTTTAATGTTGTTTCTTTATGTGTAAAGTTGAATGTTGCATTTGTAAAACAATCTAATTGTTCTTTGATGTCTTTACCTCGTTGACGTGGTAACTGCATTTCTTTCAACAGTTGAGAAAGAGAACTGTATTCAATCACAACAGGAACATTCTTTTCTTTTGAGAGAACTGCATGTGTTGTTAATACAGTCAACAAAAGACGGCCATAGCGGCCATAAGGAACGTTTATAGGCGATGTTAAGGTCAAACTAAGCCCTTGACTACCCTTTCTTGTAAATACTGTCTTTTTAACATTCTTGAATGGTAATGAAGCGGTTGTAAATAAGCCTGGAATATAACTTAAATACTTTGGTTCTTCACCAACTGTCACTAAATCAAATAATGACTGCAGTGTAGTGTCTTCAGAAACCGGGACAATTTCATTTGTGTTATTTGTCTTTTCCATTTTTAATGTAACAGTCTATTTAAGACTGACTTCCCCCCACCCTTTTCTTAATTAGTTAATTCGCTGAATTCCGCTTTTTGATAATTTAACACGACCTGCCTGTACTTCTTCTTTTAAGAATTCGTAGGCCATTTCAAAACCTGTATTCATCTTTAAATCATACATTGAATAAAAGGCTTTTGCTTCTGCTCTCTTTCCTTTTGAAAATTTGAGCTGAACAACATCATCAGACCTTTTTCCTTTTATTTCTTCTGATGTAACAGTCTGTTTAAGAGGCTCTACAGAAGATATAGGTGTTACTGTTTCCTCTTCTGGAAGAGCTGTATAGTCTGTTGCATCTAATTTTAAGTTGTTAGATATCTGAGATTTAATCTCTGGTGGTAGAGAAGACTCTACCTCTTCCTTAACTGGTGTTGATGATTTCTTAATTGCTATAGCCATATGAAGTACTCCCCTATTTTACTAGTTCTGCTAATTTAGAGAAAGCAGTAATGGTTTCAGATTTTGCACCATATTGCTGAACTGTTTTTCTTACTCCCTGTGCTTTTCTGAAGTTCTGATCCTGAGGAACTGTAACATAATTCAATTCACTTGATGCAAGCTGAGCAAGAATATCTTTTGCCATTTTTGTAGAAAGGTTCACAGCATTGAAAACGAAAGTTTTGAATACTGGATTGTTAACTCTTTTTCTTTTCTTAAAGTTAGAGAGGTTGTTTTCGAAAATCTGAAGTCCATCCTGAGAGAAAATATCTGGCATAACAACAGCAAGTGTTTCATCTGTTGCTGCCATGATGTTTTCTTCGAAATCATCAAAGTTTGGTGATGTATCAAAAATACAATAATCGAATCCCTGTTCTGCAAGAGCATCTGTGATATCAGCAAAAGCAAAAGGGTTTCCTGCAGCTTCATTTGCACGGTATTTCTTTAACTGGTTATTTCCTTTTTCATCAATTGCGGCTGTAGGGATAATGAAAAGGTTTTCAACATCTGTTTTACAAATAGCTTCATCAACTGCTACATTTCCATAAAGAATGTCTGCCAGTTCATGTTCAAAACTCTCAACCAGAGAGCTTGTGCTGTTGCCCTGAGGGTCGGCATCAAGCAGAACTACCTTGCTTGTTTTTGCAAGTTCTGCAGCAAGATTTACACTTACGGTTGTCTTTCCAACACCGCCTTTCTGAATTGCGACACAAATACGTTTCATTGTTTCCCACCTAAAATTTGATATATTAAAAGTATATGTTAATTTATATGAAAAAACAAGTGTTTTTTTATATGTTTACATATAAAACATATAAAAAATATATGCTAACATATGAAATATATATGTAAATAACTATGAAAATAACATATATAAAATATATGTAAACATATAAATAATATATGTTTACATATAAAATTTATATGTAAATTTAACACGCACGAGGATTGCCGTAGACGCGTTTTTTTTAAATTTTTGAGTAATTTATCGACCGAGTGAATTTGAAGCGATTCTGGGCCTTTTTTGAGGGTCTTCAAATTTGGGAATTTTTACCGAATTTCTTGCCTAATTTTTATATATAAATCTTTCATGACGGCTGCTTTTACAGGTGCGAATTTCAGATCTTTAAAATGGTCAGGCATATTTTTTGCAGACAGAATTATGTAGTTTAGATAATTTTCGATTACCGAAAAACAAGTCTCTCTTTCCTGCTTAGAGATTTTATTTTTGAGTGTATAAATTAATGATTCAAATGATCCTGTTTCATGTTCGGTGTCATTGGAAAGCAAATCATCGATTTTAGGAAGAATCAGATTTAAGTCCAAAAACATGTTCATTATTGTTTGGGATGGATTTTGCTTTATAGAAATTATTCCATTCATGAGGGGCTTTGAGTCATCTAAACATGTAAGGAAAATACTCCCAGGAGATAAGTTCATATATTCTTCTGGTTCTGTAATTTCTTCTCTTTCATTCATGAATTTATTATCTCCATTTTCAATAAAATCTTAATATTTATTCCAAAAATCATAAAATCAGTAATTTAATTTAAAAAACAGTAAAAAATCTTTTAAATCAGTAAAAAAAATTTAAAAACAAGTATTTTCATTTAAACATTCATCTTATCATTGAGACAGTTAAGGCAAGCCGCCTTGAAGTCTGCAGTTTTTCTTGCTTAGTAATTTCAACCTGGGCGGACTTCGATAGCGGGATTTACTGAAAATTCTTCTTCCGGCGGTGAGCCTTACACTAGGGAGCAAAAAAATTGGTCATCGTTTCTACATCAATAAAGGGTGGCGTCGGAAAGTCATCCTTGGTTCTACTTCTGGCCAATAATCTTGCGTCTCGTGGTCATAAAGTTCTTGTCGTTGATATGGACCTGAACAATACGAGCACCATTTATTACACAATGGGACTCAAAAATGTTCAAGAGGTTTGGGAACGGCGGAACATTATGATCGCTTTGACTCAGGGAAGGGTAGAAGAGAACATTGTACATTCGCGTATTGAAAACGTGGATGTCATTCCATCTTCCCTGAGTCTTTGCAATATTCGTGCAATTGATTACAGGGTGCTTAACAAAATTCTTGAAGAAGTAAAGGGAAAGTATGATTTCATTTTGATTGATACTTCACCTACTTACGACAACCTGGTTATGAATGCAATTAATGCAGCAGATCTGGTTTTGAATCCAGTGGAACTGACGGAGTATGCCTGTAACATGTCGCTTTTCCTTATGAACAAAATTAAGGAAGAGCTGCCGGATAAGTATGAGAACACTTTTATCATTTACAACAAATGGGAAGAGAGGTTCAGAAATTACCCGAATACTGTTCAGAGTCAGGTGCAGGACCTCTTTGAAAAGACGTTCGATAACATTTTGGATATAAGGCTTGCGAACGTATATTCGTTCAACCGTTATACCCACTTTGATGAGAAGTTGAAGTTGTCTGCAAAAAGCAAGGGAACTGTCAGACTTGTCGAAGCGGTAAATGAGCTTGCGGATAACATTGCCAGAGAAAAACACTTCGTTGAGGAGTTCTAATGGCAAAAACCTTAAATCTAATGACTTCAGGTTCGTCACTTCCTCTTGCGGATAGCGGACTGAAGTTTTCAAAACAAATGCTCGTTGAAAAAATCGAGCTGCATGAAGACTTCAAGAATCTGTATGTGATTGATGATCAGGTTCTTGAGCGAATTGTAAAAGCTATGAAAGAGACTGGCTTTGATAACTCTCAGCCAGTCCATATTTGGCATACCTTTGATTCTGATGGTCAGGAACATTGGTATTTGATAGATGGATACACCCGATTGAAAGCTTCGGGTATGGCCGGTATCACAAGGATTCCTATTTTTGAGCATGACTTCAAAAGTTTTGATGAAGCTTACAGATATGTTCTTAAGCTTCAGGTAAACAGAAGGAATCTTGATAGCGGCGAATTGATAAGAAATGTTGCTCTGCTTCTGGAAACGGAACATGTCAGGAACTTTGAAGGTGACAGGGCGGAACTGCTTTCTGAGGAACTTGGGGTTTCAAAGAGAACTGTTCAAAAAGCTATGTCATTAGAAAAAAACGCTGATCAGAATCTTCTTGATTCGGTAAAGAAAGGGGAGGTGACTGTGAACCAGGCATATAAGCAGATGCAGGAATTGAGAGGGCCTTCTTCCAATTTGGTAAAAAAAACTAAGGAAGGTCTTAAACAGAGTGTTACATACAAAATGAAAATTTGTGATTTTCAGAAGATTGTATTCTATTTGCTTTCACAAGTTCAGAGTGGTAAAAGTCCTGAATCATTAATTGCCGAGTCTGAGATTCAGCTGATGTTAAAAGATCCCTCTGGATTTGTTCTTCCACAAGGCAGTCTGGAAATGATGAACGCTCTTGGTTATGAATCTTACGTTTCGGGGGAATTATGATGATTAGTAAAAGTGCTGCAACTGAAATAATAACGGACTACTGCCTTCTTCTTGAAAAACAGACAGAGGGGTTTTCTCGTGATCAGCTTTTGGAAACCGTACAGTTTTTGTATCGGAATAAGAAAAACGATGGAGACAATGAAAATGATGAGACTCCAGAAATTGAACTTGGGGAAGATATGAAAACGCTTTTCTTTAGATTGCCAGATAAGCGTCTGGAAAAGATTACGACAGAAAATTTTCGAGTCTGCGTAAATTACGTTGAACTCATTGAGAGCAAAAGGAATGAAAAAGCATCATAGAAAAAAATTAAAACGTAATGATTTTCAGATTGGTGACAGGCTTTTTGTTTTTATTCCTGAAGAAAGAAGACGGTTGGTTGTGAAGGCGGTCCCAGCGAAAAGGGACAACTATTTTTGTTACGACTGTTGTTTCTGGTCCAGGTGTAATGAATATGAAAGTCAGAGTCCTTTTGGAGAACGGTGTTATACAACAATTTTTGAAGTGGAAAGTGAGTGTTATGAATAAGTTGGAAAATGAATTTACAAATTTGGATTTTGAAGAGGATGTATACGATGAACTTCCTGATTTCTGCTATGTGCAGCTTCAGGGATGGATGGTGAAAATTGCCCGCAAATATGACTTAGCATTGAATGAGTTAATGATATATGCGGTGATACATAGTTTTTCACAGGATGGAGTTTCTGTATTTAGAGGAAGTCGAGATTATTTAAGACTTTGGGCCTTCTGCGGTCGAACTAGTGTTTTCGAAAAAGTTAAGAAATTGATGGATCTTAAACTTATTGGCCGTGAGTATGTGAAATATAAAGGCAAAGAGTTTCCGACTTTTTTTACTTATGCCAGCAGAAATGCTCTTAAACAAACTGTTACATCTTCTAAGAAAACAGTTCAGAAATTGAACTCAAATGGGGAAATAAACCCTTCTGAGTTCAAAAATCGGACTGAATCAGTTCAGAATTTGAACTCAAACAGTTCAGAATTCGGACCCAATAATAATTTAAATAATAATTTAAAAAAAGCAGCTGCACAGGAAGAATCAAAGGCAACAACAATTGGGGCTAAAGAATCAGCAGCAGCAGCTTTTCTTACTTCAAAAATAAAAGAGGTTTTAGGATGCAATCCTTATCCTGAAAAGTTCATTCTTGAAATGTCAGAAAGATTTGAGACTGAAGGATTTGATGAGGGTAGGGTAGTGGACTATCTGGAGGCTGTGACAGAAAAGGTTAAGGCCAAAAATCCGGACAGTATTCATGCTTTATTCAGAAAGATTGTCTTGGCTGATGATGTGATAGCAGATTTTGTACTTAAGCATCCGGCAAAAGAAAAACCTAAGGCACTTGTTTGTCCTGTTTGTGGTTGTGAAAACCATCAGGGAAGTCAGTCGTGTAGGGATTGTGAGTTTGATTTTGCATATCGTTTTGAGTCAAGAGAAATTGAGAAGGCAAAACGGATTTATGCATTGTCGCCTGCTGAGAAGCAGACTCGCGATGAAGAAATCAGAATGGTTCTGGACCAGTTCCCCATAACAGAATTCTGGAACATGGAGAACATTCAGAAAAGAAATATGTGTCTTGAAGACATCGACAGAAAATACAAGGTAATTGCATAACGGAGGAACTTTTTATGTGGGATTTTAATCAGGTCATTTTTCAGGGAAGAGTTACAGAAGATGTAAAGCTTAAGGAGACCCCAAACGGGAAAAAATATTGCTGGTTCACGGTTGCTAACAATGCACCTAAGAAGAATCAGGATGGATCGTATGGCGAGTATGCGAACTTTTTTAACCTTATGATTTTTGAAGATTATGCTGTCAGAAATCAGCAGAAACTTTTTAAGGGTCGCCGTGTAATGATCGTTGGAAAGTTGATTCAGAATAAATGGATTGATACCAATGGCGGAAAACATGACGAACTGAAAATCAAAGTTGACAGGATGATTTTTGATCCACTTACCAGAGAGGAAAAAATCAAAAGAGGTTTAATGCCTGCGAATGAATCTGGACAGCAAATGAATGTTCCTGAAGAGAATCCTCTTGAAACTTCAGAAGCGATTCCTGTTTATGAGACAAAAGACTTTGAGGAGAACGTTTCTGCCTTTGCCAATGATTTTGGTTTTGAGGATATTTTTTAAGTGAAATGGATGAAATAAAAAAATGGCTTTCGAGGTCTGTCGGAAAGATCACTGGTATGGTTGGGAGAGACTTCGTAGCTGCCTTCAGGTTTCTGCAGCAGCATTTCACTTGGGTATCAGTGATTGTTGTGGGAATCCTTGGATGCATTTTGATTTGTCTTAAATCTTGGAGTTGCAAGTTTCGGTATTACAACTGGCGAAACTGGAAAGTTGATGCGGTCATAAAGTGTTTAATGTTTTTAGCAATTTTATGTTTGATCAAAATATTGATAGGAGGATTTTTTAGATGAATGAAATTCCGGTAACAGTAAATATAACTTTGGATGATGTTCTTTTACTTTCGGACATGCTTGAGAGTGAGGGCGTTAAGGAAATAAACAAGCTTGCTGCAAAACTGTTGTTGAGCATTAAGAAATCATCTGAGCAATTAAGTGTGGCAATTGATGCGGTTGATGGGGCGAATCCCTACTGCATGGAAAAAATAGAAATCTAAAAGGAGGCATTATTTGGAAAGTTTAGAATCGTACCAGCACCTTCGGCTCGTTACTTCAGAGGGTATGATTGCAAACGGAGATTACATTCTTGATGACGGAGTGATTCGTACAAAACAGGGATACCTGTGTGATTCTTTAGATGAAGAAAATAACATTCTTCCTGCTGTTGAATCGAATGATGGACACCATATTGAGCATTGGAAAGATGGAGAACTCCATTGTGAAAAAGAACCTGCAGTTATAGACGTTCTGGAAAATAAAGAAGAGTGGTGGTTACACGGAAGTCGTGTACTTCCTAAAGAATCATGAGAAAGGAGGAATTGAATCATGATGTCAAAAGTAGAGCATGAAGAGCTTACAAAGAAATTATGGAACAATGAACTTTACTGCAAGTCAAAATCTGCTCATAAGGTTTATCAGTTCATGCAGTTTACGGATGCGGAAAATAATCCGCTTGAAGGCCAGCAGGTAAGAAGGGAAGATGACAAACTTCGTCCAATGGGAACTCCTGGTTTTGATGAAAGTTCAGCAAGAATTGTAATTTACAATTTCAAAGATGGTGTTCTGAATTCAACAGATGATGAACCTGCAGTTCAGTATCCAGGACATTGGGAATACTGGAAGAATGGTGTTATTGAAAAAATCTTTGCTGATGGCGGCGATACAGAAGAATACTGGGAAAATGGTGTTCCTGTAAGAATTGAAACAAATCTTGCATTAAGACGAAGCAAAGAAAAACAGTAATTTTCGAGGTGAAACTTTATGAATGAAAATCAGACAGAAGAAGAACTCGAAAACGAAATTGAAGAAGAAAAGCAGGCTTCGTTTTTTCAGACTGTTCCAAAAAGAAATGATGATGAAAGTCCAGATGATATTCTGAAAAGAATAGAAATAAATCTGGACAATCTTTCGGAAAAGATTACAACAGCTGAAGACTCCAGAGCAATGTATGAGTCGATGGTTGAATTTTATAACAGCTTTAATTCGACAGCAAAGAAACTGGATGAAAACCTGAATAAAGAATTCAACTACACAAGATTTCTTCAGTCGGAGATAGATAAGAAAAAATATCATCTTGATTATCTTGCGTTGAAAAAGAATCTTGCAGAAGATCGTGCTCAGTTGATTGGAGTAATGGAAAAAATCAATGAAACTTTGGATCTAAGACTTAAGGATATTGATAACAGAGAAAAGTTAGCAAATGAAGCTTTTGATAGTAAGATTCAAAGCCTTGAAAAAATGGTTGAATCATTCGTCCAGACGGAAACAAGAATTGCTGAAAATCTTAAGAGTTTCCGTACTGACATGACGAAGGCTTCAGAAAATGAATACAAGATACTTCAAACAAAATGCCGTGATGCAATTGTTGAAAGTACAAAACAAGTTGAAGAAATCAAAGCCATGGTCGTCAAATTCTTAAAGAGCTGTGAAAAGCACAATGACGATTTGATAAAGAAAGTTCCGGCCGCTAAGTTCAAGTTTGACTGGAAAGATTTTGTGATTGCAGGCCTTTCAATTGTGTGGCTTGTGGGAATGATACTTCAACACTATTTGAAATAGAGGAGGAAAAACATGTCAAAAAAAAATAAGAAACCATATGTGAATAATAATTATGGAAAGTGTATGCCGGAAGTATTCCAGCTTTATTCCAGTATTAAAAAGTCAGTGAAGAATGAGGACCAGGCTTTTCAGTTTTTAAATGAGATTATTCAAATTGAAGAAGATGATCCATTGTATTCATTCAATATAAGAAATTTTATTACAAATCTTTTGCGAGATGAATTGGATGGAGAAGTTTTTCATATTTATGTTCCAAAGGATTTGGTTGAATTGTTTAAATATCACTATTCTGATAATTTACTTGAAGTTGCAAAAATTTTTATGAGAAATTATGCAGACGATATGATCACAAGAAAAGTAAGTTATAAAAATGGGGTATTTAAAGAATCTCCTATAGAAGTGAATAAAGCATCAGAGATTTTTATTCATGCTGAAGGAATTTCGTCGGGACTTGTCTGCCAAATTAAGTATGAAGTTAAGGCTGACAAAATTTCACTCACTTACTTTAATGGATATGATTATTCTGAACTTCATGAAGAAAAAATAAGTGAATTAGACTTATCTACAAAAGATGGAAAAGTAGATAAAAATATCTGGACTTTTGTATTAAATACTATAGCATTTTTTGTTGTATTCAATACTGATTTTAAGCCAGGTCTACCTGCCGGTGTAAAGGCCGATTGGCCTTCTGCTTCTAGCAGAGTTACATTGTTGTTACCGAAAAAATTTATGGAAATAAAAAATAAAGCTGCAAGCTAGCACTCCTCTATGGTTTATCTTTCGTAGTGTAAATTTGGTAGCACAAAAGTTTCTGCAACTTTTAGTTCTGGTTCGAATCCAGGCGAAAGAACTTGGAGGTATACAGTAATGGCAAAGAAAAGATTTAACTCAACAGTTTATACCTGCGGAAAGTTTGGAAAACGACTTCGAGAAACATTGGACACTGATAATGAATGTCTTTATGCTCATGGACGATATCCGACTAAAATTAAGGCAGAAGATCTTCCTTCGGACTATATCAAGTTTCATAGCCGTTCAATCTGGTATATGCATGGGTTTTTGAAGACCTCAGGTATTGTTGATATTGGATATAGGGCATGTCTTGAAAACCATCTTTTTAAGGATGACTATATTTATATTTCATATAAAGAAAAACTTCGGAAAGAAAAGGGCAGTTGGGGAATTGAAGATTATGTAAATTACGATGTCTGTATTTGTGGTAATTCTATAATTCCTATTGTTTTGGCAGCAGAAAAGAATTCTGGAGTAGATATTTCGGAAGTAAAGAAACTCATTGAAGAAAAAAGACTTTGGCTTCTTGAAAATTATCCTGAAGAAGTTCCTGCTGAGGCAAAAGATTGTGACCTTTTTACTTATTGGGAAACATTTAAGGATAACTGGTGATGAAAAAGAAACTTTTATGGTTGGATGACTTCAGAAAACCTGACGATTACATAAAAGGTGACTATATTATTTCATGGGTGAAGAATTATCAGGAATTCTGTTCATTTCTGAATGAAAAGGGGCTTCCTGATATTGTCTGTTTTGATCATGACCTGGGAGAAGAAAAATCGGGTTATGACTGTGCTAAGTTTCTGGTTCAATTCTGCCAGGATAGAAATCTTGATATTCCTGAGTTTGATATTCAGAGTTCTAATACTGTTGGAAAAGATAATATTCGTAGTCTGATGGAAAGCTGGCACAGGTTTTATTTGGAGAATAAAAGTGAAAAATAACTTTAAGTGGCACAAGGAACTTATTAATGGTAAGTGGTATTCTGTTTGTGACCATGAACATGTTCCTTTGATTGAACACTGTAAGGACGGTAAGTATAAGGTTCGCAATGCAAACGGAAAGGCTATCCTGCATGAAGATTATACGGATGCCGTAAAACTGGCTCTTGAAGTATATGAAAAGTTCAAGAAGTTTAATAAGGACTTTGAAGGCTAAATCATATTTTAGATTTCCTTAATAAGGAAAATTTAAGGATTTTTTAAATAACATCTTTAATGAAATCTTTTTCTGAAGATATTATATTAAAAACATCAGGTGGCTGATTAGTTTACGATGGAAAATATTCCGCCAGGAAAGAGTACGGTTCAATTCCGTAACGGCTATCTGATTTTATAGAACGTCTTTAATGACGTAAAAAATTAGAAATGATATATTAATATCATAAAGCGTTGAAACAACGCAAAAGTTGGCTTGTGCTGGCTTATCACTAAAAGGGGGTTCAGAGATGAACGCTATGAACAGTAATAATTTCAATCTTAATTGTCTCGAACATAGTTGCAGTTCCTGGTCGGAACATAGCTTCTCTGAACATTCGTGGTGTGAATGCTGGAGTGAATGCAATTCGTCGAATTGTAATAAGTCAATTTTTGTAAGCGGAGTTTCTGCGTAATCCTGTCTTTGTGTAGGTGTTGAAGCTCCGGAAATAATAGGAGTTATCAACGTGAAAACTACATATTTTAAACCTGTGCTTGATTTGGCAGCTACAGGTACGAAAATCAAAACACTTATGATGCAGAAGGGTATTACACCCCGACAACTGCAGGTCATTATGGACTTCCCTTACGTCCAGACTATCTACAACTGGTTTAGAGGCCTCAACATGCCTACTTTGGACAACCTTGTTGTGCTTGCACAGGTTTTAGGTGTCCAGATGGATGATATTGTTGTAACTAGAATGGTAGAGATGGTTATTGATGACCCGGAGGGCGTGGAAATACTTAGTGCATAAAGCTTTACGCGTGTAGTACAACGGTTAGTATTCCGGTCTCCAAAACCGGCGATGTGAGTTCGATTCTTTCCGCGCGTGCTAGACCTGGTACCCAAGTGGTCTAAGGGGACAGTCTGCAAAACTGTTATTCGTGGGTCCGAATCCCATCCAGGTCTTTTTTATGGAGTTTCTAGTGTAACGGTAACACTGCTGATTGTGGATCAGCCATTCTGAGTTCAACTCTCAGGTTACTCCCTTCTATGGTCCCTTGGTGCAACGGTAGCACATCTGACTTTCTATCAGATGACGAAGGTTCAACTCCTTCAGGGACTATATTTTTAGAGAGATGGCAGAGTGGTCGAATGCGGCAGCATGCTAAGCTGTTGAAAGAGAAATCTTTCCAAGGGTTCAAATCCCTTTCTCTCTGTATTTATGGTACGTTCGTCTAATAGGATTTCGACAATCCTACGAACCTTATTTGGAAAGCTGTGATAACTGGTAGTCGGCCTGACTTGAAATCAGGTGCATTCGTCAGGATGCTGAGGGTTCAAGTCCCTCGCTTTCCGTTTTTGGAGAATTAGCACAATGGCTAGTGCAGCGGACTGTTAATCCGCCTATACAAGTTCGATTCTTGTATTCTCCGTATTGTTTGGTTGATTAGAATAACGGTTAGTTCACTGGGTTTTCATCCCAGCAAAACGGGTTCAACTCCCGTATCAACCTTATTTTTTCTTAGTTGGATTTTCTTTTGAGAAATCGTATCCTTCTCTTAATTTTTTTTCGATTTCTTCTACAAGTCTTTTATCCCTTTCGATATCTTCTTTTGTTGGTTCTATGAAATTTCCCATTGTTGAAATATGACCTGTAGTTTTCTCAGTGGAAGGGTCGTAACTTTCTATATCGCCATCTTTAGAATAACGTATTTTAATTTCTGACATGAATTATCCTTAAAACTTGTATGATGACAGTTTATTAAAAAACTTCAGTGAATTCTTTACCTATTTTCATTTAAATAGGTCATTTTCAAAAAAAATTAAAAATTTTAAATTTTTTTTCGTTTTTTTTGCAGAAAATGTTACTTTCGCGTCTATATATATATAGGGACTTTTTAAGTTTCAAATTATTAGGCCGGAGGTATTTTATGGCTGCAATTTTCGACCCATCAATGATGATGACAAGTGATTTTTATCAGGAGAATTATTCTGATGATTTAAGTCCATCAAGTCGAGAAATCGAGCAAGTTCTTGGCATTAAGTTGGAAAGTGCTGAAGCAAACTTTCTTGATTCCATTTCTTCAAAAGAAGCATACGCACTTCTTTGTGAAATCTTAGCTGATGAAAAATAATGAGGCAGGTGGTTATGAATAATAGTGAACTGAACCAGAACGATTCTTGCCTCTATCTTGATGAATGTAAGAATGCTTGTAATGAAAGAAAATGTTCTTATTGTGAGTACAATCCATTTAATTTTGAATTAATTTCCAAAGTTGGAGAGGGGCAGTGTCATGATAGGAAATCGAAAGCTTTTTATCGTTTCAGAGATAATTACGACCCTCTTTAATATCGAGATCCTTAGGATCTGCCGATAATAAAAAGAAGCAGACTGCCTGATGAAAAATCCTTTATCCCCTCCCACCCAAGGATTTTAGACAAGTCTGCTCTTTTATTTTAACTAATCCTTAAATTTTCCTTATTAAAGATTTTTATCTTGTGATATCTATGCGATTCTTATGTTGATGCTTGATTTCAGCCTTGTGTTGTTTTTCCTGCTGCTTATTATAGCCTTCAAGAAGAGTGTCTCTTGGAACTTCGTAGAAGGATTTATCTTTGTCCATTAAGACAATTTTGTTTCCTTCTTTTGAAGAGGAAATAACAGTTAAGTCTTCATAGATTTTGTCTTTTCCTGGTCCGAAAACTTTATCTACATTGAATGCCAGATTTTGAATTGTGTCTCCTACTCGTAACGTAGAGTTTTTATCAACAAGCTGTCCTTTATCTGAAATAGTGTCGTAGAAAGGTCTTGCTATTAGCTTTTCAGAATTATGGTTCTTAATGTACTCTTCATTAAGAGGAGATTCTTTTACAGCTTCAAGATAAGAACGAACTAAAACTTGAGTGATAGTTTCGTCTTCTCTAGCCATTTGTTTTAAGAGACGATAAGTTTTCTGCTGCTCTTCCTTGTCCATTCGGGATGTGATTTCTTTTGCTATACGAACCGCATCTACAGGACTTGAAGCTTCCTTCCTGCAATACACTCCAAAATTATGTCTGAAGTTATATGACGTGTTATCTCTCTGCTTAAAGAAATCATCATACTGGCTTTGTATGAGCTTCTCATGTTCTGGAGTTTTCTCATCAAAATGTTTATCAAATCTGTCAGGGGCAGTTACTTCTTTGAATGTATCAGCCTGCAATGTAATAGAAGAATTTTCATTTTCTATGGTATATGAATTTTCAGCTTCATTGTATTTCTGAAGCTTCATATCCTTGAAAGTTTGTAGTCCATGGGATGTGATCATTGCGAATTCAGGAATTACCGTGCTATCAGCTACAATAGGTTGTGTTTTCTCTGCTCTGAAGAAATTTTCCATTTCAACTTTTTTGTTTTGCTGAGTAGGTGAAAGAATTGTCTCAAAAGTTTCCTTTGGCAGCAGAAGTTTTTCTTTTCCGTTGTCCAGAAGATATGTGTTTGTTTCCTTATCGAAGTTTACAACCTTTGCATTTTCAAAGGTTTTTAATCCTTTGTCGGTTATCAATGCGAATGTTGGTAAAATAGTCTTTCCGAAAATAATAGGTTCTGGATTAACTGATTTTTCAGATTCAGTTACAGCTGGTTCTTCCTTCTCAGGTTCTGGAACCTTTGCTTCCTCTTCAACAGATTCAGAGCGTTCAATTTCTTCTTCGTGTGGTAATTTTAGTTTAAGTTCATCTATTTTCTTTTGGATGTCGTATCGCTGATCAAGAATGCTTTGTTTGAAATTCCAATCATCATTTTCATCATAAGTCAGTTTATCCAACTGTTCTTGAAAAAAAGATATATCAGTTTCAGCTGAATATTTTTCATATTCTTCGTTACTAATATTCTCTGGGGCAATGAAGAAATTTTCATTTTCAGTTAGATATGGAACTCCAACGAGCTTTTCATTAACTGGTTTTTCGTTTTTCGAAAGTTCCTTAATTTTGTTAATGACTTCCAGGAGTTCTTTGTAATTATCCTGATTGAAATCAATATTACGTAAACTTTCAGCTGCTTTTTCTAATTCTTCTTTTTCAAGATTATTGTTTTCATTTTCCATATTATGTGTAAACCTCCTGTTATCAAAACTTGATGACAAGAACTGGTAAAATTACCAGTTCTTGTCAGTCAGAAATTAATTATCAGCGTTCCATGTCAGAATTTTGTTTATGACGTTTTTCGTTGATATATTTTTTTGTGTCATCTGGTCTTTCTCTGAGAGGAAGTTTTGCGTTGAAACCTTCTCTGTCATTTCTTTGACCAACTCCTTCAGGAGGGAAGAGACGTGGATTAACTTCCGGTGTCCAGGTTGAAACAACATCAATCTTTCTGTCGCTCTGGTCCCGATAGAAACTGTAGTAGTTTCTTCCAGCCTCAATGTCATATTTTTCTGTCATTGTGGTGCGGTTGAAGGCAACATCAGTAAATGCGTCGTTCATCACATGGGCTTTCATTACGGCTTCAAAATCAGTTGCACCTTTGCCGAGCTTTTCCCAAAGTGAATCTGTGATTACAGGGAAGGCACCGATAGCACCTGCTTCCATGGCTGCGAACTGGAATTCATTACGGATCTTGTCTGATTCGTTTTCAAAGAAGTTCTTTGAGTAATACTGAACGCCAGTGATGTTTCTGTCTGCGTTTGTGAAAACTACAGGGATGAAGTCATCGTTCCAGTTTTCAGTTTCATTGATCTTCTTGGCAACTTCTTTGAGTGCAGTTGTTCCGCCGACATAGTTTCCGGCCCATTCAGGTTTTGGTTCTGCAGTAAAGCGGTCAATTTCAGTTACCTGCATTGGTTCCATTTTCTTCCAGTGACAGTTTCCAGGTCGTGATTCACTTGGGACTGCAAGGTTGAAGGTGTCGTGGTCCAGGATGATGTGTCCTGCAAAACGGTTCAAACCATCGTTACGGCGGAGTGAACGGTCAAGGGAATCTGTAAGTTCACGGTCAAATGAGCTTTCAGTTGTGTTTCCGCTTGGGTGGTTGTGGCAGACTGCAATCAGATAGTCCTTTTCCTCGGCACGGCTGATTACCTGTTTCAATGTCTCATCATTTGGCTTTGAAACATTGCAGAAGTTAGGCATGTGGCTTGTGATTGCAAGCTGGTCTGCGATTTCTCCTGTCTTGCGGTCAATCATGATGTAGCGGAAGGTCTCGAACTTCTTTGAACGGTAGATTTCCATTGCTGCCTGAAGCTGTTTCCAGCCTGTAGGAGTAAGGCCGCCGTTCTTGGCAAGCTTTACAGTTGTTCCCTGGATGTCGAAAACGCCTTTGTCTTCAAAATCCTTGAATGCCTTGTACATTCCGGTTCTTTCCCCGTTGAGAACAGGTTCGGTAATTCTTGAACGTTCTTTTTCTGCGTCGCTTATCTGTGACTGAGAAATGTTTACGTCATCGAGTTTAAGTTCCATCTGTACGGCTTTTTCTCCAACGGTCTTTGCTTCTTCAGGGTTATAAACGAAAGCTTTAGGTTTTTCGAATACAGGTGCAGAAAGTTCACGGGCTTCCTTAAGGTCGTTGATGAGGATTTCCTCGCGGCCATCCATGTTTGCGATAGTAAGGGAAAGCTTCAAGAGGTTTGATTTTCCTCTTGGTGTGAGCTTGTCTTCTTCCTTATCAAGGTATGCCT
>JAKSHZ010000178.1 GCA_024399115.1 Bacilli bacterium | reverse complement strand
CTGATCCGAATGAAAAGCTTTGACAGAAAAAAGCTTCTTGGAAAGTACTGGCGTGTGATTCTGGACGGAACCGGTCTGTTCTGTTTTAAGGAAAAGCATTGTGAAAACTGTCTGAAGACAACGGTTACAGACAAAGATGGAAAAGAAACGACCATGTATTATCATAAGGTGCTGGAAGCGAAACTGGTTCTTGGAGATAAGATTGTGATCAGTCTGGGAACGGAATTTATAGAAAATGAAAACGAAACAATCAGTAAACAGGACTGCGAGACAAGAGCTGCCAAACGCCTTCTGAAGCGGATCAAAGAGACATATCCAAGACTTCCGATCTGTATTCAGGGAGACGCGCTGTATGAAACAGCGCCTATGATGGAAATTTGTCGTGAAAATGGATGGAAGTATCTGCTTGTGCATAAAGATGGGAGCCAGAAAGTGCTGGAAGAGACGTGTGAGTATATACGTAAAGCAGATGGAGAGACGCTTGTTAAGGGAATCGGAAAAGAGAAAGGCTGTGGAGGATATATCAATCATGTAGAGGAAACGGCAGGAAAAAGACAAATCTCAAACATTTTTCGTTATATGTATGATCGGAAAGAAAAAGAGGATTTTAAAACCATAACTTTCAATTGGAATACCAATATTGAGCTGAATGAAAAGAATCTGGAAGAGATGATTGAAGCAGGACGTGGGCGCTGGAAGATAGAAAATGAAGGGTTCAATAACCAGAAAAACGGAATCTATGATATTGAACATCTTAACAGTTACGATACGAATGCAATGAAAAATCACTACCTGCTTACCCAGATTGCAGATATCATCATGCAGCTTTATCTGGCATGGAATCCGCTACGAAAAGAAATAAAACAGAGTATAAAAAATACATCTTCAAGGTTACTGGAAAGTTTTCGCGGACTGACAGTAACAGATGAAGATGTATTAACCACCTCAAGATACACAACAATATATCTTGAATAACAAGAACATTATAGCAAAGGTGTTGGTAGAATGGAATAGGAAAAGAACTAAATATCCACATAAAAAATG
>JAKSHZ010000177.1 GCA_024399115.1 Bacilli bacterium | reverse complement strand
CATTACCTAATTGTCTACTCAATTCTGTATTATTATCTCTTAATTCCTTATTCTCCTTTGTTAATTTTTGAAGATCTGTTACATGATCAGTATTGTCATCTGCTGCTGCAACACAACTAACAACACTTAACAATAACAACAAGGAAAATAAGAAAGCTCCACCTAATAAAAATGTTCTCCTATCCTTTAACTTCATATGAATACCCATATAACTTACCTCCCGCCGGATAATATTATCATTATTAGTATATTATACTTCTTCATATTAAAAATAGTATGTATATAAAACCGAATAAGATATATATAAGAAAAAAGTGAGTTAAAAAATCTCGCATGACTTATTTATTTAGCAAGGTATAATATCATAAAATAAGTGTATGAAATAAGATACCCATATATTTTTTGTCTTTAGATAAGCATAGAAGTCAAAGAAAGAACCAACCCCTCTGATTATTATATCTGAAACAACTCTCATCCAACCACCCATGTTTGGTTGGAAATGAGAAGCGCCAAAGATAACCAAAGTAACAACAGAAGCACAAACAATGCTTATTTTACGATCACCACTCAATTTATAAGTCAATGCCAAGACAAGAATAAACAAAGCAAATTTAAATAATTCTTCCACCAACATATCCAATGCAAGATTATTTAAAAATAAACATTCAAAAGACCCACAAACAAAAGTAAAAAAGGTACCATAGTGATAAGAAGGAACAGGAAATAAACTATCCACCAAAAAATTAAGTATAGATCCTGCCACAAGAGATAAACCAAGTAATATAAATATAAGTAAAATATCATTTTTGTCAATTTTTTAAAAAGCAAAGATAAATGAGATCTGCAAACACCTAACACAATTAATGCAGGTAAAATCCCAAAACAAATACACGCTACCAATGCTGGGAAATGGAAATAATTACGTGTTACAGTATAATGAACAAAACGATAGAATAGTGGTAGTAAAACACTTATTAATAAAAAAAATCCATCCTGATTTAGTTAATTTAGGATTACCTTTATAAAAAGGAAAATCAAGACCTTCCCTCTCAAAATTAAAAAAA
>JAKSHZ010000176.1 GCA_024399115.1 Bacilli bacterium | reverse complement strand
CCCGGGGTTTAAATATTAATATAATCACGTCCCGATTTTAACGGGACACTAATGACGCTTTTTTACTATCATACATACCATTAGGTGAAACTATCTTCAATTGTTTATTTGAATCATCAATAATAATAACACCAAATCCATGATAGACAAAGCATCTTTATCAACTATCTTTTCTATATTCTTAATAATCGATTCAAAGCGAATAATTTCTTCTTGGGACAGATCATAATAATTTAAATCTTCATTTGTATAAGCAATTTCTAACTTTCCGTCTGGATCGGTCAGGACAACTGGATTCCCATGGCAGTAGTTATACGGGGAGGCTCCAATATTCTTCTCCCACATAGGATCGACGCTGAGCCAACCCACGCTCGTCGGGTCGAGGTACCTCGCTCCGAGCTCCTTGGCGTTGAACCGGTACGGCGGAACCCACTTGTTATCGGACTCCTCCACAAAGATCTCGCCGTACGGGATGTAGGAGATACTTCGCGGCAGTTCGTCACCCCTGGGCACGGCTTCGCCATGGTCGGTGACAGGGAGAAAAATGTTTAAATAGATTTCAAATCGCTATTGTATTATAAATCACATAATTGCACTATGAAAACGTTGTTAAAAATCATCTCTCACCCAATAATTAAAATCAGGATCATAATAATCCTTGCCCTTCTCCTTTAAATCCAATAGATAGTCTTTCATAACTTTCCTCTGCAAAAGACTTCTATAAAATGACCATTCATAACAATAGGTACCTTTATCAGACCGATATATCATTGTCACAAAGAACTTTGCGCTTGGTGTGTCTATATCGCTCTCGTCAATAATCATAGCGTTCCATTTTTCCAACAACTCATACTCTCGACGTTTCAATATTGTAATCAACTTATATTCATAAGACATAGTTTTTTCTACTATTTTTTCCATGTGAGCTTCTCCAGAAACAATAGAAAGAATACTATCTGAATTAATAGAGAAGGAAAATGACGAGGAGGGATGGAATCTACCTGGTGCCATGCTGTATTATAATACTGCCGCTTTTTCGAACCAGTTGCTAAGTTAAGAAAATAAAGTTT
>JAKSHZ010000175.1 GCA_024399115.1 Bacilli bacterium | reverse complement strand
TAGTTATGTATTACATACAGATTATTCAGAAATGCCTATCAAAAGCGAAAATGTTGAGCTGTTAAAAAATGATGGCTTTAGGATTATTGAAGAGTAAGTAATTGAAACGGATTTCAATACAAATATTATATTCAAGGAGGAAAAGCAAATGGAAATGAACGTATCAAGTACAACAAGTGCTTACACAAGCGCAGCAGCAAGTTATGATGGTTATGAGGTTGATAAGGACCTTGCAACTAAAATTAAGGAAGAGGCAGCTAAATCAGCAGAGACAAAGACAGGTATGCCTTCAGAGGAGTTTTTACAGGAACAGGCAGCTATTTTTGAGCGATCAGAAGTAAAGTCTTTTCTTGGTCAGTTTTCAAGAGATACAGTATGTAGCTTAGATAAGTTGGGTCAAAGTCTTTTTTACAGATATGAGGATAAGCATGGATACGGCGATCGAAATGATGCATTTAGAGAACTTTATTCGAAGAGTGTATCTGACAGAGCAGAATTCTACAAGAAAGCATATGCAGATATGTATGATGAGATTGAACGTGGATATGCTGACGGAACAAGAAAAACGACTGTAGTGGATAATGGCGTTAAGCGTTTAGCTACGAAGGAAGAAGAGTTAGCGGCTCTTGATAAGAGATATGGAGAAATTACTAGAGGATTAGCGTTTAAACGTAGTTTGGAAGTTGATAAGGAATTGATTGCTCAAGGCAAAAAGGAAGCCCCATATCATAAGTATAATCAAAAATATGAGACTATGGCTGCTGCATATAAAGTTCCACAACCTCAATCAGCAGCATCAGAAGATGTAAAGGAATTTGCTAAAACTGTTACATCTGAAAATGCAGAGGATCTTGAGGCAAAGAGACTAGATTTTGTAAATATGCTTTCACAGAATATGCTTGATTTTTCGACTCTTTTCAAGCAGTCATATAGCCAGGCACAGCCAGGTAGTTTTGATATGGCAGCATTCTTTGCGAATATATCTCAGAAGCAGTAAAAATCAATATCTTTGTAAGTAAACGGAATTACCAAATAAGAATACAGGGAGGTTGATTACGATATGCAGATAACAAGAGATAATTATTC
>JAKSHZ010000174.1 GCA_024399115.1 Bacilli bacterium | reverse complement strand
AATTAAGGTGTTCGAAGTCTCAATAAACCATGAAAGGAGTCCCTTTATGGATATTCTAAACACCTTAGCGCTGGAAAGCAATAGACAAATTAAAATTAATTTCGATGGAGGCGATTTGTCCTCCGATGCAGGTCTGCTTCTGATTAAAGAATTCGTAAGCAAACTTGGTATTGATAAGATTATAAGCCGTTCATTCAAAACAAATGATTCTGCACTGTTCCGTTATCATACAGATAAGGAAAACCTGCTTCAAATGATCTACATGATCATTGCCGGCTATTTCGAAGATGATGCTTCAGATGAACTGACCAACGATCCTGTATTTAAAGCTGTCCTGGATAAAGATGCTCTGGCTTCTCAGCCCACAGTATCAAGATTCTTCAACCGTATGGATGAAGACACCTTGAATCAGTTCCTTTCCATCGGTAAAATCCTTCGAAAAGAAGTCTACAGCATTCAGATGCCGGAAGCGGTCATCCTTGATCTGGACTCGACTCTCTTGGAAGCCTTTGGTAAACAGGAGGGACGAGCATTCAATTTCCATTATCAGAACAATGGATATCATCCACTTTTATGCTATGACGGTATTACCGGAGACCTGATCAAAATCCAACTCCGTGATGGTACAAAATACTCTTGTACAGGTGTTGTGGATTTCCTTCAGCCGATTCTCGATGAATATCTGAATGAATATCAGGGAATCAGACTTCTTCTTCGCGGAGACAGTGGTTTTGCCACTCCAGACCTGTACAGGCAGTGTGAAGAAAATGGCACCAGCTACGTAATCCGCCTGAAAGAAAATGGAAATCTGCGTTCCAAAGCGGAGTATCTTGTAGATAAACTGGATGAGATCACAAAAACCAACAAGACCGACTATGCTGTTGTATACGGAGAATTCATGTATCAGGCTGGTTCCTGGCCTTATGAAAGACGCGTAGTCTGTAAGGTGGAAAAACCTGAGAATCAGATGATCTACATGTACACATTTATCGTGACCAACATGGATTCATCACCGGAATACCTCATTAAGTTTTACTGTAAAAGAGGCTTAATGGAAAATTTCATTAAGGAAAGCAAATCCGGTTTTGATTTTGCGTCTGTAAGCAGTCATACAAGAATTGTAAATGCGAACAGACTGCAGGT
>JAKSHZ010000173.1 GCA_024399115.1 Bacilli bacterium | reverse complement strand
TTTTTTATTTGTTAAAACTAGGTGAATTTTCAATATTCATTCAATTTTCGAATTATATAATGCAGTCAAGATGAATGAGCACGCATAGATGTAAAAAAGAAAGGATTGAATGATTTATGAAAAATAAATTTATAAGAATCTTGCCAATAGCAATTATAGGGGTAGCACTTCTTTCAGGATGTGCAACTCAAAATGCAACAAAAGGCTTTTCGATCTTTGAAGAATCTTCTTCAATGAAATACAATCCAATAGTAGATGGTACTTCAGATGACGAAAAGAGTGAAGATAATGCTGAAAAAACATATGACGACTATTTCTCGGATAGAGACATTTCTGGGGAAATCGATTCCTATAATGCTGTAGAGATTACATTTGATGAACAAAGTATATCAGCAAACTCGGATGGAGTTACGGTTGAAGGGTCTACTGTAACAATAACAAAAGAAGGGACATATATCATTTCGGGAACGCTTAGTGACGGAAATATTGTTGTAAATACTAGTAAAGAAGATAAAGTTCAACTTGTGCTTGATGGTGTATCAATTACATCAAAAACATTTGCTCCAATATATGTAGTTCAGGCAGATAAGGTTTTTGTAACGTTAAAAGAAGGAACAACCAGTACACTTACAAATGGTGGCTCATTTACTCAGATTGATGATAACAATGTTGATGCAGTTATCTATTCCAAGGATGATATTACATTAAATGGAACTGGAAAACTTGAAATATCTTCTCCTGCAGGAAAGGGCATTACAGGAAAAGATGAAGTAACTATTACAGATGGAACATACGAGATTATGTCTTCTGATACAGCAATACGAGCAAATGACAGTGTGGCAATAGCTGATGGAACATTTACCATCATAACAGACAATGATGGTATTCATGCTGAGAAGAGTGATGATGATAGTCTCGGTGAAATATATATATCAGGAGGTTCTTTTATTATTAAGGCTAAGGACGATGGTATACATGGAACTACAACATTAGTAATTGATGGAGGAACTTATGATATAACAGCAGCTGAAGGATTGGAATCAACAGTAGTAACAATAAATGATGGAAAAATTTCTATAGAAGCTTCTGACGATGGTATTAATGCTGCAAAAAAATCATCACTTTATAGTCCAAAGGTTGAAATAAACGGAGGA
>JAKSHZ010000172.1 GCA_024399115.1 Bacilli bacterium | reverse complement strand
TAGCCAGTGAGAAGCGTGCTACGCTTGCGTTAGTGAACTGACGGATTTCTGCATCCTTACCTACGAAACCTGTTACTGCGAAAGTGTTCTCAATCTTTTTCATAATTTTGAATTTTTAGAAGTGAAACATTTATTTTTTACGATGCCTTATAGAGTTAGCAAGGGAAGTATGTTAGGCAAGGAATTACCGAATTATTTCACCACCGGCAATGAAAAGTTTTTATTGGATGTGTACAGACGGCAAAAAGTTTTTGAAAAAATTCAGGGAATAAGATCCTGGTACTTGCAGAATACGGCTTGCACTAACTTTGCGTCGGAAAAAGTAACTGTGACTCGCTTCGTTCAGAAAATTCAAATGGCGAAAAACGGTGGTTAAAGAGCACTCGCATAGGGTTCGACAGTAAAGGAGCATTCCATAAGCCACATGCAAACAGAATACGATTCGCTTTCAACAGCCTAATAAAAAGAAGTTCGGTAAGGAGAAAAGAACCTTTGACAAGAACTAACGAGGTTTGCAAGTAGTGGTACAACTAACGACAGCATCATTAAGGTGAGCGATGCAGTGATGGCACGACCAAGAGGTAAATGAACCACAGAAGGATGGCAAAAGCATACCAAAAGTACCAGTAACAACGTGTCGGCAACAGAGAGGAAGATACTTGCAAGGGGTAAGACATAAGTAAAGGCAGAAATGCCTGATCTCGCAAGGGTGGCTTCGGTTCACGCTGGCATGTACAAAAACTGCCATTATCCATAAACAGGTATCGAAATTTCTAAAACAGGTTCGGTAAGGAAAAGAAGAATCTTATCATCTACCAGTTTAACATCAGTCATGCCCATATACATGTATTTTAAGAATAAACCTAAACCCACAAGTTCAACTTCTTTCATATACATGTATATGCAGAAATAAACCTAAACCTAAATCTATTTTTTTTCCTTACCGAAAAGAATATTAAGGTATCAAATCTCTTTATAAAATGCCAATATCGTTAAAAAATCATATAATCGGCAGAATAAAGTGTATTATATTTTGCCGTTTGATATATTATTATTACCTTTGCGGCAAAATTTAAACATTATGAGTACTGTTATTGGAAGAAAACAAGAGATAGAGGAGCTCGAAAGGCTCTACAATAGCGATCGTCCAGAATTTGTCGCTGTATATGGCAGAAGAC
>JAKSHZ010000171.1 GCA_024399115.1 Bacilli bacterium | reverse complement strand
CGTTTGGACTGCCTCAGCTAATGTTATCATTTTGTTATCAACTACGTGTTATCACGCTTCTTATGAAGCATACTCCTTTGCTTTCTCCTCAGTAAGGAATGCAAATTTTGCCAAAAGCTTTTTTACAATTTCAGCTGGATCAACAACGCCAAAATCTCTACATGCCTCTACATAAGTCCTTACACTATTATCATTTCTCATATCTTCAATAGCTTTACACATATATTCCACTCCTTCCTCGGTTTCCTTAAAATATCTGGTCTTTGCAGCCATCTTATCATCTAGCATATCGTCCGGATCTGAACATCTGAAATCATGCATCAGAATTCCTATTTCATCATCACCTTCATATGCACCATTTACATATAAGATATGCTCACCATCTCCAAACTGCTCACCAGTTCCAAGATTAATTCTTTCAATAGGGTAAAATGGTATTCCTTTACCATACATATCATTTTCTGTAATAAAAATAGTATAGGTGTCAGGAAGTAAATCAAAATCTTCACTAGCATTTAGATTTTCTACATCCATTACGCTAGAATGATATCTTGCTCTGTGAGCACCTGCTCCTTTGTCAGCTCTTTGTATTTCAAGATCATATCTCTTACCAGTTGAATCTCTTCCATATGCGTCCAAGCATAGCGATCTTGCTCCAACAAGCCTCTTCATATCAGCCTGTGTTTCAATAGATACAATCTCCAAATCGTCTTTTCCTGTAAGAATTCTTAGTACATGTTGTGCCAACGGAATATCGTCTTTAAAGATGCATCTCATAAAATCGTCATCCATTGGTCTGAATCCACGAAGTCTCTGTAAATCTTCCTGACGATTTCTCTCTTTTCTTTGCTGTTCTGTTTCTGGCATATATCTATTCCTTTATATCGGTTTCATTTTTATCTTTGTTGCACATATTTTCAGCCTGCGCTTTAAACTTCATAAGATAAAGAACATATGGTGGCATCTTGCGATTACCAGCTTCCCAATCAACAACAGTGCGATATGGAATCTGAAAGTATTCGCAGAATTCCATCCTATTCATCCCCATATCATTTCGAAGTGATTTTACTTCTATTGCATAATCCATCTACAATTATCCTCTTTATCTTTAGTTGTCTTCATTATACACAATGTTATGCAATGCATCAACATTTATTTTTATTGTAGTACCACTCCCGGATGCCCAT
>JAKSHZ010000170.1 GCA_024399115.1 Bacilli bacterium | reverse complement strand
AAATAAATTTTAAGATTAAGATTTTGTGCAATTAAGAGATAAAATTTATTAATTAATCAAGATTAGTAAAATAAATCACCAATTAAGGAATATGTCTTCGTCTTTGGGGATAGCTCTGGGGAGTTCAGGGCTATCGACATAGAGTTAGAAATTGGAGGTATCGGAGACAGATTTGATTTTAGGGATATAGAAGGGTTTCATTTGTTTAGACTTAAGATCGGAGAAGGAGAAATTTTTGAACCACCTATGGCCTTTGATGTCGTTAACCCCGTTTTTTTGGTTGCCGTATCTTTTTCCTAAATCCGCTGTTAACAAATGCTTGACTAATGACTTGGCGTCCTTGTCGAATGTCGGAGGAAACTTTATCTTGCCTTTGACTATGTTCTTGTACACAAGCATGGGCTCATCATCATTGAATGGATCGATGCCCACTATCATCTCATAAATCAGGATGCCCAATGTCCACCAGTCCACTGGCTTGCCGTGCCCTTTTTATAACAGTACCTCTGGTGCCAAATACTCTGGTGTGCCGCACAAAGTGTATGTTCTTTCCTCCACTTTCTTCGCAAACCCGAAGTCTGTCAATTTTAAATAGCCGTCTTTGTCTATTAGAATGTTCTCCGGCTTCAAATCCCTGTAGATAATGTCCAAACTGTGCAGGTATTCAAAAATAAGGATTATCTGCCCTGCGTAAAATTTGGCCTCCTATACTGGAAAGCTTAAACTTTGTCTAAGGTAAGTGAACAGTTCGCCACCTTAAACATACGGCATGGCGATGTATATGTATCTCTCATCTTGCGTCATGCCTAACATGTTAACGACAAAAGGGAACTCTATAGTGTTTAATATATCCAACTCATTTCTAATATGCCCCTGCTATTTCTATCTTAGTATCTCGTCCTTTTTCATCACCTTCATCGCGTAATAATGATCGTGCTTCTTCGATTTTATCAACTTCACCTTCCCGAAACTCCCTTTCCCTATCGTACTCAATACTACATAGTTCTTCAAATGCAACTTCTTAAACTTCTTCTCACTCTTCTCCTTGTCGCCTTAGCCCATTTTATCTTTCTATTATTGTTTTTATTTCACTTATTCTTTTTAAATTATTTTAAATCCTTATCTTATTCTCGATTTTATATGGGGTTTGGGGTTTGGGGTTTGGGGTTTGGGGTTTGGGGTTTGGGG
>JAKSHZ010000017.1 GCA_024399115.1 Bacilli bacterium | reverse complement strand
CGTCACTTAACTGAGCTTCATATTTTGCTTTAAGTTTGTTAATTTGATCGTAGCTAGCCATATCACCTAGTCATTAATTGTATCTTCTTTATAAAATTCTAATTTTCTTCCTAAAGAAGCTTCGATATCACTAATATCCTTATCCTCTAAAGAGATAATCGTAACTTTTCTTTCTTTATAGCACTTAATCTTATAATTCTTAGATTCAGTATATTTAATGTTGTTTTCGTTATATCCCCAGTATTCTAAATAAATATCTTTACCTTTTCCTTTAAAATTAGGTAAGCAAAAATCTGGGTGCAAATCATGCTCGGGATCAGCATCAATTGGAAGAGCTTTTTCATAAGCATGAGGTATCATGTGTTCGAATAAATAATTATCAATAATAATTTCAGCTTTGCTCTTAACTACGTGACCATCTTTGCATGTGTATCTACCTTCGTAAGAATCATCTAAAATATTTACTTCTTTACAATGAGTAATTTTTACTAGCAATTCTTTGTTTGCATATTTTTTATAACATTCAGGGCAAAACAAAAATCCAGGTTCAACCTTTCGTCCACAAGATATACATTTACAATATTTCTCAACTTTAACCTCTTTCTCAGAAGGCTTTGGTTCAGGTTCTTTATAATCCTTGTTTAAGACCTTTTTAGTTTTAGCGTCTTTAAATAAGCCGTCTTCTAAAACAATCTCACCGTTTTTTAATTGAGAAGAGTGTTTCATGCATAAGCCATCTTTACGATAGTTGCCCATGTAATATACAGTTGGTTGTCCACAAATAGGACATAAATGTTCGTTATCTTTTTTCATATGTCAAACCTTCTTATTTATTATTACATACATCATTGAATAATTTAATTATTCTTTCTCTTTCGTTACTCTCATTAGTTTTTAGTCTTAAGATAGGAATTCCACATTTTTTAAGAACAGCGTCTTTCATAATATCTCGGGTGCTCTGTTTTTCACTTTGCTCGTGAAAAGAAACTCCGTCTACTTCAATAACACATTCTGGTTCTTTACTGAACTTATCATAAATCAGAAAATCCACATGAGTTAATAAGTTATTTACATATTTTCTTTCTTCATCTGTAAAGAAACGATTGTTTGAGTTAACAATTTGTCTTAATGGGAAGTGCATTCCATATTTCAAACTCGAATATTTCTTACTACTTAATATTTCTTTTAATAGATTTTCAATTAATATTTCGGTTACATATCCTTTGCTTTTATGAGTTTTTAAGTATTCATCAAGAATTGGTTTATATCCCTCATAAAGAATATCAAAAACTGATTTAACTTTAGCCTCAGAAATGATGGATTTTGTATCGTTATAACGCATATACTTAACAAGATCTGCAAGAATGCCGGTTTTTTCACGATATATCTTATCTGAAACGATTAGTGTAAAAGTATCAATTGCTCTACTTACTGCAACATTAATAATATTAGGATCATTTATGAACTCATTTACACTATTAGCAGTTGCTGAAAGTATTATGTTCTTTTTCTCTCTTCCTTGAAATTTATGTACTGTTGAAACTTCTACATCATCGCCAATGGTTTGAGCAATACATTCTACCTGTCTTCTATAAGGGGCTATAATGCCTAAATCTTCAAAACTATTTTCTTTTAATAGCAGACAAATCTCATCAGCTTCTCTTTGTGAGTAGCATCCTTCGCCATTAGGGTTCCTACGGGCATAATTTCCTTCAGGTAGTTTAATTAATCTTAATGGCTTTTCTACGCCATTATTTTTGGCAAATATTACCAATTGATTGTCATAAAATTCCTTATTACAAAAATCGATAATGTGTGGATTACACCTGTAATGTTCTTTAAGAAGTGTAGAAGGCAAATTGTCTCTGTAAACACTCTTAATACTTTTCATAATGTTATTTCCAAAATAGCTATATTGACGTCTAATTTTGTATTTTTGTAACAATTCTTCATTTCTCGTTCTAAATGAAACGTCATCTATTTGAGGTAATTGCTTAAGATCGCCTACAATAATCACATTTTTAGCCATACTCAAAGCTAAAACAGCACTCGCCATGTTGACTTGAGAAGATTCATCAATTATTAAATAATCGTACATGAATCCAGTAGGAGAACATTGAGAAATCGAATAAGTAGAACTAAGAATTACAGGGAAATCATCGGTAAAATACTTAAATTTCGATTTAAAATTATTTCGAGAGAATAGTCTATTCTTCTTATCAGAAAAAACTCGATTAAGCTCATAATTAAAACAATCCTTTGATAAATTAACAAGTTCTCTTAAGTTCTGATCAAAATCATTTTGGACTAAAAAATTATTTAAAGTGCTTAATTCAATTTCTAACAAAGCTATTTTACATTTGAAAAAAGCATATTGAAGAGTATCTACCCTGTCATTTCTATTTAATTTACATATCTTTCTTCCGTTTATAATTCCAAAGTTTCTATATATGCCCAATCTTCTGAAGAAATTAATCTTTTCTTTACCGCTTTCTTGAAAATAGACTAAATAGTTCAAAATGGAAACAGGATTGCTCTTTTTAGATATTTTATTGATTAAAACGGATTCTGAAAATCCAGATTCTTTCTTAAAATGCTCGAATTCAGTCTCAATTTCCCTTTTCTCTGCAACAATACGTTTTAATTTATTTTGATTTTCAAAACACTTCTTCGTTACATACAAATAGTGTTCAATTTTCTGATAATTAATAAATTTCGGAGCTTTTAAATTAGGAGCACTATTGTTAAATTCATTAAAGAAATTATCAATATTATCGGCGTTGCCTAAAAGAGCGCACAAAAATCCATAATTGTTCTTATCTAATTTCTCTTTTACATTTTCAACAGCTGAGTTATTATTTGAAACAACAGCAACTTTATAATCATTCGCAACTGCATTAGCAATAATGTTTAAAATAGTTTGTGTTTTTCCGGTTCCAGGTGGCCCATCTATAATTGAAATTTTATTTCTAAAAGCATTTTCCATTGCCTCTAATTGAGAAAGATTTGCCCCAAAAGGTGTAATTAAGACATGCTTTGTATTTCGCACAAAATGTTTGTTTTGACCTTTTAAATAATAGAATAAAGCAGATTTTTCATTAATTTTGGATATTTTCTCAAATTGCGACGATAAAAAATCGTCTTCCTCAGATTCTCTAGTCTCAACAGCTATGTCTCTATAATATGAAAGAAAGTTTTCCATCTCTTCATTTGTTTTGATAGCGCTTGTGCTAAATGTTAAATCTTTCTCTTTCGCAATAATCGTGTTGCCGTTTGCTAAAAAAAACTTATAAAAATCTCCAAATTTAAGACACTTAACAACACCAAATATTGGTTTGTTTTTCAACTTTATTCCATTAAAAGAAATATTAATGCCATCTTTAATTATCTTCAAATTTTGCTTAAAAATGGAAAGTGGCTGACCTTGCCCTATAAATTTAATATCCACACAATTATTTTCCACGCTAAAAGATTCGACATTCGCAGTAATGTCCATCCATTTTTTGTCGGCTTTTAGCTGAAGAATTAATAATCTATTTTGATCCATAATAATTTATTATTATATAAATAATTTTGATGTTTACTGACAGAATTGTCAAATTTCGACTGTTTTTAACGTTTATAAACAAACACTAATAACAAAACAGCTGATCAACGTCTTCTGCTCTTAAACACTTTAAGCTGCATTAGCTAACAAATTTTCTTTATAGAAATAATATAGAGGTCTTTCTTCTCTATCCGCTGTCTTTGGATCAGTTCCAAATGAGAATGTATCAGTGGATACTGTGTATTCTACTTCTCTACATGAGTAGTAATCATCTACTGATTGATATGAAGCGGAGATATAGATTTTATCAGGGTTATTGAATGTGTATGCTTCATAAACTAACTTAGTAACTTCTTTACTATCTTCACCACTACCAATTAAGTGATCTCTAAACTTATTCATAAGTGTGTCATCATCTACTTTAGTAGCTAAACTAGATTCAATATCATAGATAGATTTATTGTAGTTAGCGATTAAACTCTCCATGCAGTTGGTGTAATTAGTAAATTCACCTTTGATATCAATGATTAATGTATCGTCTTGATGAGTTGAAACTACATAAGAGAAGGAATCACTATCTAAATCAATAGCTACTATCTTTTCTACTGGAGAATAGGATTCATTAAATGCAGTTAAATCTTTATATTCTTTTTCTGCGATTGAAACAAGAACAGAATTAAATTCGAAAGCCATTCTACGATATCTATCTTCTTCCATATGGTGATCATTACGATCATTATCAATCTTAAACATTTTCACCAAATAAATGATTGGGATTAACACCATTAAAAGCACTACTAAAATAACGATTAAAACAATCACTATTGCTTTTAATGGTTCCTTAGTCCTTGGTTTTATATTATTATCCTTATTATTAGATGGATTATTTTCCTTATCTAAAAGATTTTCTTTGTTATCTTCCATTATTAGTCCCCTTAGTTTCTTATAACATTATATACTTTATCTAATTAAAGTGGGAACTACTAATTAGAATGTTTTCTTTTCATTTCTTCTTTAAATGCTTTTAACTCTTCAGGGGTAGCGACGTATTTTTCTAACTGGTTTGCCATCCGAGCAATCATTTCTGAATCAAAAACATCAAGCATTGAATTATGTACTTTTATGAAAGAATCAAGTTCAAAAACATGGTTTGATCTAATTCCTCTTCCATCCTCTAATCCACACATAATAATGATATTATGAACATCTATACGTTTATCACCTAATTTTATTCTTACAGCGTTACAATGTCCTTCGTTCTGTTTAATAGGATTTTTCTTTGGAGTAGTGATGCCGTTACCTCTGAGTTCTTGTTTCCAAATTTCACTATCGTCAGTGCCACTAATTTTTCCAATCCACCACTTTGTATCAATTACAAATACTCCCTTATGAGTTAATAAAACTGTATCGACTTCAGTTTCATAGCCAGAATTAAATCTTATAATAAGATTATTTAATAGTCTTTCATCTTCCTGAAGTATTTTTGATAGTCCGCTATTAACGTAATTTTCTGCCATTACACCTCTTCTTTCGTGTTTAGGATCAAAGAAAGAAACGTTTTGATGATTGTATTGATGATTGTCCTTTTTCTTTTTTTCTTTAGGTTCCTTTCCTTCTTTTTCAGAGAAAACCCACAAAAGAAAAAGAATTACTATAATTAAGATAATTATGCCAATTAAGAATTCACGCATATAAATTTTCCTATTAAATTATATAAAAATTCACTGTTAATTAAAAATCTTAATTATATTAATTCAATAAGATGTATAATGAATTCATGTTTGATAGATCAAGAAAAGAATTGTCCGCAATTGTACAAATGTTACAAAAGATGCTTGAAGTCTTTAGTATCATTCTTTTTGCTGTATTCACTCTTTTCTATTTATATCAATTTATCGCTTTTATTGGTGATTCAGTTATTAGAGCGATTATCTACTTTATCTTATTAGCGTTCCACACTGCTATCTTTGTCATCCCTAAAGTAGAAAAGATTGATGAATTAGAAACTCACGCTGAAAGATATGAACAAAGAAGAGCTTTAAGAGCGAAAAAGAGAACATTTAAGATTATTAAAATGTCAGTCAACGCATTAGCTATTGGCTGGAACTTTATTGATATTGTATTAGGTAAATGTAGCGATCTTAAAATTATGATCGTTATCATCACTGCTATCCTATTATTCGCACAAGTCTTATTAGAAATCGTTTTATCATTACTCCTTGTTTATTTCGATAACTTTAGAATCGCTATCATTGAAGATATCAAAGATATCGATTTAGATAGTAACCTTGTTACTAAATTCCTATCTAAGAGCTTAGGAATTAAGAAAGTTATCGAAAAAGTGTCTGATGAAAATTATCTATCAGAGACTGAAAAAGAAATCGCTAGAAAACAAAAAGAAAAGAAATAGGTTGTTGCCTATTTCTTATCATATTCTCCATATTCACATCCAACATTTTTGACTTCAATATCGTCAATTAATGTTATTTCATTATGTTTTAAGGAATATAGTTTTATATTTCCAAAACCATTTCCGCCATTCCATAATCTATTATGTCTTTTAATTCCATCTGGAGCTTCATAGTTTACTAGTAACATATCTTTTTTAGGACATTCGATATGTACGATTAGCTTATTTGTGGTTGTGGTCATTTCCACATCCCAAATAATGTTTTCCTCTCCCTCTACACAATTAAACTCTGTTTTACAAAGAGTGTGGAGTTTAGAGAAGTTAAACTCATAATCTTTGCCTTCATAAGTTAATGTACCTAATAGTTTCTTTTCTAATGGGACAAAGTAGACTTTAGGTCTACCTCCTCCGATGTCGAAGGCACTATTAGTTAATACTTTTCCAGTTAGATTGCTCTTTAAGTTTGAGCTAGCAAGCCAAACCCAAGGGGATGTAAAATCTCTTCCCCAGTTCTTATCAGCGTAGCCATATGAGGTATCTTTTGAGACAGTATATTTCTTACCATTTAGATATATAGTGCCTTCATATAGCGTTTTAATTCCTTCTGCATGCCAATACATTTGGAATGCTTCTGCGCCTCTAAACGCTTTACTTGCACCATATCCAACATTAAATGCTATTTTCTTATCTACAATGAGATCAAAACTCATCTCACCACTATCACACATATATTCAGGGTGATTTATGGCGTCTTCTTTAGATATAGATACACTACCCTTTAAACGTTTTTCACTAGCGTAGCAATCATCTGCTCTTACTTCGTAATTTGGTCCTTTTTTGATATAGACATCTTTAATAGCAAAGAACCTATGAAGTTGACATTTATTATCACCCCAGCAACCCATCTTAACCATTAAGTAAGATGGTTTTTCTTTCTTTAGTTGGCCGAAAACAGGTTTATCTCCACCTAAAGCTGGGTTGATAATAAAAAACTCAATAAAGAAAGGTACTTCATTATTGTTTTCATCTCTTGCAGTAAAAGAGTGCCACCACCAGTCATATCCATGTCTAGCTAATGGTCCAACCAGCATAAATTTATTTTTTGATAAGTCACTTTTATTAGTCATATATTTATTCCTATCTACATTATACCTTTTTACATCAAAAACAATACTTCGACTGACTATTTTTGCAAGTTCTTGCATTTTTGTTCAGTTTGAAATAAGCTCTATGATTTTTCATGAATTATTTTTTCACAAAATGTTTTTCTCATTTCAGATGATTTCTATTATTTTTTTTGACAACTGAATTATACAAAAAATATTTGCGCAAATTGTAAACGCGCATTATCAATTCGATTTAAAAATTAAGAAAAGAATTAAATTAACTTTAATTAAGCCACTTATTTATTGGCAGATACACAAAAGGAAACGTCGCAAATAAAAGCGATATCAGTTGCACGATTATAAAAATGTGAAATCCCAAAATAACTAAAAACGATGCTTCTAAGTCTTATAGAGGCATCGTTTTAAAATGAGAATATTAATTAAGCAGCAACTGTAATGTTAGCAGGAGCACTCATTGAAGAGAATGCAAATTGAGACATCTTAATTGATGTTGAACCTTTTGATTCAATTTCAATTGTGTTAGCGCCAGCATTAACGCTAATTGAACCAAGTTTTGATGGGATATAACATTCAATTTTTGAATCAAATCCTAATGCTTTTGTAGCAAAGCTAGTTGTTTCAACATCGATTGCTGTTCCATTGACTTTAACTGTGAATGCATTAGCTAATGTTCCACTAGTTGTTTTTGAACAAAGGTTAGCATATAAGTCAGCAGTGAATGCTTTATCTGAGTTGAATGTATATGTTACTTTTTGGTTAGCTGCGTTAAATGTTACATATTGAGCTGGTTGTCTAGTTGATGATTTTGGATTTGTTGTGATATCAACTGTTGTAACAGGTAATGTAGTTGTCATTTTATCGACTGTTTGGCAATCAACGCGTTTAACTTCTGTTGTTTCAGCATCTTCACCTTCTGTTAAGAAGTTGATCATGTTATCGAGTTTTTGAGCTGGGATACCAGCAGTACGTAAGAAGTTATAAACTTTGTTATGTAATTTTTCGCCTGGGAATGCTCTTAATTCTTCAACGTATTCAGCGATTGAGTCTTCATTAGCTTGTCCAACTGTTGGGACTTTACCAATACAACCGAAATCAGAGAATAAGTAGTCTTGGAAGATATCTTGTAATTCAACACCTAAGAGAGCGTTAACAAGAAGAGCGATTAAACCAGTTCTATCTGTACCGATACGGCAATGGAAGAATACTGGGTAGTTAGATGTATCTCCTAATACATCAAATACTTTTCTAACTGGTTCAATGTTTCTGAATAATAAGTTTTTACCATTTTCGTAAGCAAATGGAACGAACTTGAAGTTAATATCCATTCCTTCACCATATGCTGATTTATCTTGGCTCTTAGCTTCAGTACCACCATCACCAGTAGGACCACCACGTAATTCAATTTCAGTTTTTAAGTTGAGTGATTTTAAAACTTCTTTACCAGCTGCTGTAACAATAGAACCTGACATAGAGTCATCTAATGCTGCAGTACGGAATAATAAGTTTTGTTTGATGACGCCGCCACGAGCAGTAGTTCTACCACCTAAGTCACGGCAGTTTGTCATACCATCAACATATAAGTTACGTGGAGCGATATTTGCTGTTTCAAGTTCTCTAACATGAGAATAGTCAATTACATCACCTTCTGCATCAATTGTAGATAAACGGTAATAGTATTTTTGACCGATCTCTAAGTTGTAAGCTGTGATCTTTGTAGCTGTTTTTCCTGCTGTGTATTTAAATACACCACTATTAAATTCTTTATCTTTACTTACTTCAAGAGCGTAGCTTTCGATATCTTCGTCTTCATCATGAGTGAATGAAATTTCGATGCCCTTAGGAGCAGATAAGTTTAATGTACCACCTGAGTTTTGACCTGTAAGAGTCATAAGTTGTTCTTTAGTTAAGTTTTCGTAGTTACCTTGTGCTTTGTAATCAACGAAAGCTTTTTGTTCTGGTGTGTGCATATCGACTACATCGTCGAATTCTGTAACTTCATCAAAGTATTCTGGTGCGACAGGTGTTGGTTTTGGATTATCTGGCTTTTTATCAGATTCACCACAAGCACTGAGCACAAGAAAACCGAGTGATAATACAGTTAAAAGTTTTTTATTGTATTTCATTGTGTCTCCTTCGCATTAGAAAACATTCAATAAGAATTGTTTCCTAAACTTTTTTGCTTAAATTATTGTATTTGTAAAATCTATGTAAAGTCAATTAAATAAAATTTAAGAGAATTTTTGAACCGTCTTTATTATTAAAAAGTACCAATATATAGCGAGATGAAACAAACAATTATAAATCTAGGCAAACATGTTTCATTGTTTAAAAAGCAATCTATCATCAATGATTTTTTGTATTCTTTCATTTTCATCACTTGTATAAGTCATAATTCACTTTACACATTTGTCAATATCCGTTTTACATATATGCTATAAATCATTTAACATATTTGTCGTTATACATTTAACACATTTGCTCCTTTTGATTTATATAAATGAGCATAATAAATTTGTTCTGAAATCGTCCAAATCACGCTTTTACAAGAACATAATTCAAGGCTAAAAAGCATTTTTATTTTTTAAAAAAATATCAGTAAAATTATCTATCTACCGATAATATTGTGTTTAGCTTTAACTATTGGTTTATTAACGTACATATCTCTATCTGCTCTTTGATATGTATCGTTATATTTTTCTCCAGGTTCGTGAATTGCGACACCTCTCGCAAGAGATAACGTTAATTCAACGCCTTCAAAAGAGATTGTCTGACACTCTAAATTATTTTCAAAATCTTTTAAGAATTCATCTAAATGTTCAAATTCATTAACAATGACTGCGACGAATTCATCACCACCAGTATGGAAAATTTCAGAATTCTTAAATACAGTTGGAAGAACTTTTCCAGCAGTAGAAATTAAGTGAGCTCCGAATCTATGACCATAAGTGTCATCTACGTGTTTGAGTCCATTTAAGTCCATAACAATAACTGCGTATGGGAAAGATTCCTTTTGACTTCTATCATCTAAGTCATCAAGGAAACGATAGTAAGCGTTTTCGTTTTTAAGACCAGTTAATGTATCCATATTGCCAATCTTTATAAGAATTTCTCTTTGATCTTCTTCAATAACTGCTACAGCAGTTGTTCTATAGCTAACAACACCAATCATAATGAATAAAATGATGATATTAATTAAGTTTCCGATTGAAATTAATTCACTATTAATCAAGTACATTCCGACAATCATTCCAATTAAAAGAACAACCATACTAGGAAGGTATACAAAAGGATTTAATATCAATAAACCACCTATAGTTGCAAGGATTGTAAAGAAGACTACAGGAACAACTCCACCACCCATATAATCGAGTAAAGATACGCCTAAACCCCAAAGCATAGCGACTATAGCGTAAACATGGATAACAATTGCGATTAATTTTTCTCTGCCTGTTTTTTTACGTTGAACAAGTAAAAATATAGCGCTAGCAACAGATGCAGCGAACAAAATAAAATATGAGCCAATATATGCCCAGTGTCTAAATGGATCTCTATGAGGGAGTAAAAATTCACGGATAGTCAAAAGAACTTCAAAGATTGCAACAACGCATAAAAGAATAGTATATGGTTTAATAAATCTTTTAATATACGAACCCATAATATTGTAGTTCGAATATCTTCTTGCGATATGTTCAACTTTTCCTTTTTTCATTAAAATGAACCTTCCAAATTATGTTATCACTTTCACACTAAAAATCCATATATTTTAAGAAAAAACAATAAAGAAAAACATCTCATTACTTTGAGATGCCATTAAGTAATTTATTCAAAGTTTTTCGAAGGGCTATTGTTTCCTCTGGATCAAGGCGTAAAAAAAGAAGGGTTATTTCTATAAGGGGGGGATTGAAATAACACCTTCGACTGTATTATAACATAGTTATAATTAAATGGTAGTACTTTTTTAAATTTTTTTAAAAATTTTTTTCAGGACCGCCAACAATATCAATAAAAATAACTTCTAGATCGATATTTAGTACCTTTTTATATTCTTTTTCTACATTATTTTTGAAGTTTTCTTTTTCATTTTTGTCTACAAGAGCTATTGCGCATCCACCAAAACCCGCTCCTGTCATTCTACTTCCAAGGACTCCAGTTTGATTTCTTGCAATTTCGGTAATTATGTCGAGATGCTCTCCAGTAACTTCGTATAGATTTTTCAAAGAAAAATGAGATTCATTTAATAACTCTCCACATCTAACTAAATCCGCACTTTCAAAGCACTTGATAAACTCTTTTACTCTTTCGTTTTCAAGAATTACATGTGTAGCTCTATTCTTAATTGTGTCATCTAATTCATTAAGCAAATATAAGTCATCCTTAGTTAACTCGCAAAGATTATTAACTTCTTTATTTTTCTTAACGTGATTCAATGCGATTTCACATTCCTTCACGCGTTCATTATATTTACTATCAGTTAATTTTCTTGGTTTATTAGTTTTCAATATGGCAAGAGAGTATCCCTTTAAATCCATATTAATATATTTATATGTAAAGTTTGCAGTGTCTAAATATAAACAAGTTCCTACTTTTGCTAATGCAATTGAGGCTTCGTCCATAATTCCACAAGTTAAACCGTTAAACTCTCTTTCAGATTTAACCGAGATTCTAACTAAGTCTTCGTTATTAAAACCAAGACCAAACATGTCATTTAACATGTAAATCGTCGCGATTAAAATTGATGCGCTACTTGATAGACCACTACCTAATGGAATGTTGCTATAAAAATATAGATTCATTCCCCTATTAATCAAAACGCCCATTTTCTTTAAAGTGTCGATTAATCCAACTGGGTAATTAATCCAATCAACTTCCTTATCGAACGCGATATTATCTAGAGATCTTTCAATGACTAAGTCATTAAAAGAATCACTAGCTAAACAAATCTTATTGTCGTTTCTTAAAGAAACTAGAACATATGTGTATAAAGAAATAGCGACAGGTAAAACCATACCGCCATTATAATCTATATGTTCCCCAATAAGATTTACCCTTGCAGGTGCTCTATATATTGCATCGGGTCTTTGATTATATAAAGATTCAAACTTATTAATAAGTTTATTTTCCATCTCTACCTTTTACTGCTAACTTAACGCATTCATAGGCTCCGTTATATAAGCCTAATTCTTTCATTTTTTCTGTTTCTTCAATCATATGTAAGAGAAGTGACTTATCATGAATGAAGTCATCTAACATACGAGTGATTTTTTGTTTTGTATCGCATTCATAAGTTGCATCACCTAATTCTGCACCATGAATTGCGCCATATGCTTCGTGTCCGCCAATGTGTCTCATAAAGATTTTTGGAATTGGATAGAAGACAAGCTCACTTGGTTTAGTTACTAAGATATCGCACTTTCTCATTAAGAGGTTTGTGCTATATACTGCTGGGAAGATATCTTGATGATAAATAGAGTAAATACCTGATACATCTTCTTCATTCATCTTAGCGACAAAGTCTTTAAGAGCGCTATATTGATCGAAGAATTTATTTGTATCAGCAAATCCAGGAATCTTCTTACATAACTTTTCGTATACATTTAAGTGGTCACCAAAGTTAATGAATAAAGAAACTTTATTCTCTTTAACATATGGTAAGAGATGATTAATCATCTCAATTAATTGCTTTGCACCAGCTCCTGCTCCGCCAACTGTGAAAAGGATTCTGATTGGTTTATTGTTTGCAATTCTATCTCTTCTTGCATCGTTATCTTTTTCTAAATTCTTAACGATTTCGTGGTCAACATATTTACCAACCATCTTGATATCGTCGTCTGGCATATGATTGAGTGGCTTCTTACTAAAACCATCTAATCTTTTATATCCATAGTATGCATAGTTAGTTTGGACTGTATGGATTGCTCCTTCTGAAAGATGGAGTGCCATTGGCCAGTTATCTGGAATAGCGTTAACTACATGAGTCATACCACTATGGATTGCAGCTTGGCTTGGCCATACATGAGTTGCGATATATGGAGTGTCTTTTGGGATATTTCTGAAAATAGGAACTAAGTTTTCACTATTTTTTTGATCTACTGCGTTATATGAAATCTTTTTAAAGCCTTCTTTATTCATTGGTTCCCAAACAAAGTGATTAAAAAGTTTTGAGATTTGAGATAAACGTGAACCCATTGAATAAAGATCGTTTTGAGCTCTAATCATCTTACTTCCAGTTGCGTCAAAACTAGCTAAGTCTAACCAAACTGGAGTGTATCCTAAAGCTTTAGCAGCACTAGCCATTGCGATAGAAATTCTATAATGGCCAAAGCCCATACGAATATTTCCAACGATAACTGCTTTTTTAGGGAACTCTTCGTTCTCTTTAGAGAAAATTACGTTTTTTGCATCGATAAAATCTAGACAATCGATTCCAATAAAACCTAATTTATAGTCTTTATTAGAGTCATCACCAAATTTCTTAATATACTTTTCTTTTGATTTAGTAGCTTTCTTAACTACCTTATCTGGCATTTTATTACCAAAAATTACTGATGTTTTATCCATTGACGAGGACTCCTTTCTTAGTGTCGTAAACTAATGAATAATTTTTCCCCTTCAATTCATAATTAATTCTTATTAAGTCATGGTCTCTATCGTATGAGACAAGTTTAGCTTCTCTAAATGTAGAAACATTTTGTAATAAAGATAGTTTTTCTTGATCATATTCAGAAACATTATCACTTGTGAAATATACAGAACCACATAAAGTATTAATAACTAAAAGCGCTTTCTTTTGTTCTTTACTAAGCTTGATGTTTTTATCTCTTAAAATATAAACATCTGGATCATTATTGAAAACGAGTCCATTCATTAAGCTTCTATAAATTGTATTTTGTAATGTGATTTTTGTAGATACTCTTTCTCTATGAGCTAATTTCATATAGAAGATATCATCGAAGCTTAATGAAACATCAGGTCCGACTCTACAATAATCCACTATTCCAAATGCACTTGAAAGTTGAACGCCACATCCTAAGATGAGCTTATCTTTAAGTACATCTCTAAGGAAAGTTAGCATTTTATGCATTGTTTCTGCACGAGTTAAGCCACTTCCTCTTACTAATGCTGAAGCATATAAGAAGTCTAACTTGAAGAAATCAAAACCCATTGATAAGTATTTTTCTAAACATTTTTTGATGTAACTTAATGCATCAGGATTATTAATGTCGAGCGGACAGAACTTTGACCAGTTTCCACCTGCGTATACTTCTTTTCCGTTTTCCTTATACACTAAGTCGTTATGTCTAGAGAAGAATCTAGAGTTTCTTTCACATACAAAAGGAGCTAGCCAAATGCCTGCTAATAATCCTTTGTTATGAATTTCATTAACAATTGGAACTAATCCATTTGGAAACTTTTTCTTATTGATATACATCCAGTCACCGACGTGGGCTTCATAGCCATCATCGATTTGGAATAAATCGTAGTTCTCTTTATTAATACCATTAAGAGCGTATCTAACTTTCTCTTCATTGATATCTTGATAATCGTTATACCAAGATGTATAACCTCTTATCTTTTTTGCTTCTCTAGTTTTAAATCTAGCGAAGTATTCTTTTTGCGCTTCGAATACATCTTTAACTTGGAAAATGTAATCTAAAAGAATGAATTCAGAATTAACCTTCTTTCCAGCACAATCACTTTCAAAACCTAATAGGTTTTTCTCTACGTAATGATTAATGATAAGGTATGCATTTTGTTCATTTAAAGAACCAACGAACAAGCTATTTTCACCATCTTTAATGTAAGAATATGTGTATCCATGGAGGACACCTTTTCTTGTTTTTTTGAAAGTATAATCGCCATATCCTTTGAACTTAAACATGTTAGTTACAAAGCAAGGCATCTTAATTGTGTGGATATCTTCATCAATATAGAACTCTTTAGAATCTGTCCATGATTGATATCCATTTACGTATATCTTGCTACTAATTTCATATTCTTGGTTTTCAAACATCTCAAAAGAGATTAACTCTAAAGGCTGTCTAGCCTTAATTGTGACAGTTGTTCTGTCACCATCATTATTAATTAGAAGTTCATAATGAGAGTTAACTAATTCACTCGAATAATATTCACGATCCTTAATCTTATATTTAATAGCAACCATTTTAATTTCCTATTCGTTTTCTTTTGGAGTTTCTTTTTTACTATCTTCGATAGTTTTCATAACCTTCTTTTCGTTATAGAACATTAATGTAACTGCACCTAAACAGCAGAAGAAAATTGCAACGATAGCGACAATTCTTAAGCCTACTGCTGATGCAGTAATGTCGTTACTTGATAAGTCTTGTGTTGTGCCTAAAATTGCTAATGAAGTGAATGCTAACATAGCAATTGATTGACCTAATTTCATTGCGAAAGTACGAGCTGCGAAGAACATACCTTCACGTTTTTCGCCTGTAATAATTGAGTCTTCTTCAGCAACATCAGCGACAATTGCTTGAGGAATAATTCCTAAAAGTGCCATTGGGAATGATGCGATAACAACGATGAGAACACCAAATACCATTCCTGGAAGAGGTAAGACACCAATTAAAGCTGTGATAACATAAGCGAGAGCTAATCCTAAGAAACCTGTAATTGTAAGTTTCTTTTTACCAAACTTAGAAACTAACTTGCTAACTACTGGATAGAAACAAGCACTTAATACAGTCATGCCACCTAAGAAAACCATAGTCATAGATTCATCAAGTTTCATAGAAACTTTTACGAAGAATGGTAAGCCCGTTTGGAAAAGAGTTAAGCCGATCCAATAAGCGATATCACTGCCAGTGAATTTTAAGAATTCTTTGTTTTTGAATGTTGCGCCAAGAGACTTAATGACGTTTGCTTCACTTGGTTTAGCGTCGACGAATTCTTTTTCATTTAATTTAAATGTTGGGATGAGCATACAGACTAAAGCAACAATTGCTAAAACAATGAAGCAAAGTCTATATGACCAGTTATATGAAACGCTCATTCCTTGTAATACACCAGCGAATACAAATGGAACATAAGCTAATAATGTACCAAAGAAATAAGTTAATGAGATTGCAGTTGAGATATACATTCTATCTTCTTGAGTCTTGCCAAATTCACTAATTAAAGCGTTATATGGTGTGCAATATAAAGTCATGAAGAAGTAGAAAAGAATTAAGAAGATTAAGATCCAAGCAATGTTAATGCCTGAGATTTTATTAACAGGAGCTAAGAAAACTAAAACTGTTACTACTGCAAAAGGAATAGCAGCTAATCTCATGAATGGAATTCTTCTGCCTTTTGGATTCTTACTTCTATCTGACATAGTAGCGATGAGTGGGTCAGTAACTGCATCGAAGATTCTACAAATAAATGTAATTAAACCTAAAACAGTTAAGACACCTAAAATAACTAAGCCAGTTGGGACAAAGAAATTAGCGCCTTGTTCAGAAACAGCTTCACTAGTTGGCAAATAGAAAGTGACGAGCCATGCGTTAATGATGCCGCCTAAAATAGACCATCCTAATTGGCCAATTGCGAAAATCCACATTTGCTTTTTTGTAAGTCTTTTCATGATAAATACCTCAATATTTATTATCTTTTTTGTATTCTGTAGAGGAAAATCTCTATAATACTCTTAATTTCATTAACTGGATCGAAACGTTTATCATTTTCTAAAAGGTCGTTTTCAACAGCTAATTTTTTACATACGTTAAATAACGCTAATGTTGTAGATCTATAGTAAGTATCTCTGTCTCCATCAAATACGATGCTTCCATCTTTAACACCGGCATCAAAGCATTCGTCGAAAATAGTTTCATATTGGTTAACACTATTTGTGTAATCAACTAAGTCCATATCTGTTTCATTAGCTAAGAAAGCGTCGAAGGAATTAATAAATGCAAATAAGTACTTTTTATCCATATATACATTTAAATATGCTTCAAAGAATTGTTGAACTCTTTGAAAACCATTTAATGACTTATCAATATTTAAAAAATAATTATCAAATACATTATTAGACAATCTTTCAGCGATCATTAAAACTAAGTTAGCCTTAGTGCCGAAATATCTATAAAGAGTTGCTTCGCCAATACCGATTTCTTTTGCGATATCGCTCATTGTTACTTCATTGATTTTACGTGCGAAAAAAAGAGGTGTTGCTTCTTCTACTATAAAACCAATTTGTGCTTCTCTTAACTTATTCATATGACCCCTTGTGATAGTCAGACTATCATTTTGATACTTTAACTATACTTTTTATATATTCTGATGTCAAAAGAAAAATTCATTTACTTAGTAAATAGACCATATAAATAAAAAAATCGCTTCTAATTGAAACGACTCATTTTCATATAAAGCTTTAACAATTCTAAGCAAACGCCCCTGTTAATAACATAATCAAGAGAAGACCTAAAACAGAAATAATAGCCCCAGGTATCCAACCACCTAGTAACCACCAAATACCTTCAACTATTTCTTCATCTTTGAACTTCCAAATTGCCCCACCAATCCAGATGACAGGTCCTCCGAGGACTAATACGCCACCGACAATAATTAATAGTATCCTCAATACAGGCCAAGTGAAATTTAAGAATATCGCAGTAATTCCAAAAGCCATCAAGATTAATGGAAGAACAATAAATACCGAAACACAAAAAGCTAGAATTATCCAAACCATAATTAATTATTTAAATTCCTTAATAATATTGTTAATATTTCCATCGAATTTAACAACGTACCATCCTAGCTCTCTAGGTGCAGTTAAGTTAATTTCGGTATCATCCATAAAGTAAACATCGTCACCAGCGACACAGTGTTTTTTATATGCGTATTCAAAGATACCTTTATGTGGTTTTATCATGTGAATTTGGTACGAAATTATGACGTCATCAAAGATGTCGTCTAAATCAAATTGTTTGATTCTTCTTTCTAAAACTGAATCATAACAGTTAGAAAGAACAACAATTTTATAATTTCGTTTCTTAAGTTCTCTTAACATTTTTACTGTGTCTGGGTTAAGAATCGCTAAGCTCTCAAAGTGAGCAAAGATTTGTTGTTTTGGTTCACCACTCATCTTTGAGAGACGATTAAATACTTCATCTTCTGAAATGTCGCCTATATCTCCTAATGGGAAGATTTCGTTTTTACGCTCAAAAAGATTGTGAGACTTAAGCCAAGAGTTCCCACTATCTTGAACAATTACACCAAAAAAATCTGTAAATAATACTTTTGACATCTTATATTGTCTTCTCAAAAGCTAATCTGGAGTTATCTACTTCTGCACGTTTTAAGTAGATGATTCCTCTATATTCGTACCCATTATTTTTGCAAAGAGTTTGCATTGGGATGTTTTTAACGTGAGTGTCTATTTTAATTGAGGTCTTGCCTTTTTCTTTTGCGTATTTTTCAGCGAACTCCATAAGAGCTTGTCCGATTTTCATTTTGTGGAATTCTTCCTTAACCGCAATTCTATGGATGACTAAGTCATCATCGGAAGTTTCTTTAATCCAACTACCTTCATAGATTTCTGTATAGTTAATGTTAAGACCTTGGACTAATGCGACTATACCTACTAAAGTAGAGTTGATATAGCAACCATATAAATCATTATTTACAATGTCAGCTTTCATTGTCTCTTCGTTTGGGTAACCTTGCTGCCATTGTAAAGAATGATTACCTAAAAGACGCTTTGCGTCATTTATGATAACCATTACTCTATCTATTTCATCTAAATTTATTTTTTTAATTTCTAAACTCATAAATTATCTATTCACTGAGCGACCAATGAAAACTAAATCGACGTAAACAATGCCATAACTGTTTAAAGCAGCTAAGTCAATAGCGTTCTCGCCACGAACTAAACTGATATTGCCCATTTCAATTAAACCTGCATTTATATAAATGGTGTCACCGGTTTCGGAATTAAGTTTTTCTCGAATAACTCCAGAAATACCTTCGTTTTCATTATATTTCTTATTAGAAAGGGGTATAGGATAGCCGTTTACTTTAAGAGATGTGTTGGTTTGATTATCTGGCAATATGCTATACGTAACTCCATCAACCTTACCAGAATAAAATGAATACGAATTATCAAAGATATATTGGTTATCTATGCCACCATATGCATATAGCTTACCAACATAAAAGTCATCAACAGTGAAAATAAAACGAGAAACCAGTGATTCATCATAAATTCCAGAATAACTTTTAAGTAGCTTGCCGTTTCTGTGTAGATTTCCGTTTAAATCGCTATCAACATCAACTGTAAATTTAACAGCTCCACAATTACATTCTTCTTTAACGCACTTTACTCCGCTTTCATTAGGGTAATCGGTGCTTGCAACTCTGAACTCGTGACTATTATTCATTTCATGTTGTTGATAATCGTAATCAGCTTCAAACCTAAATCCGTAGAAAGTAGATTTATATCCACCAGCCATGACGAGTTTTACATAGTGATATCCTGGTTCGAAATTAAATGTGTAAGGGACGACAAAATCTTGTCTTTTATTATTTTCTGGTACATTAACAACCGTAGGATCGAATTCTTGAAGAACGTTGTCAACGTATAGTAAATAACGAGCGTCTTCTACTCTATCTCCCTTAGTGTGTCCGCCTTCATCTTTGATGTAAAATCCTGGGTACCAATCACTAGTATTTTTATCTTGAGATAAAAAGAAATCTACTCTATTATTGAACATATAATCAGCTGGTTTAGCATCTACAATTAATCTAGCGTCTTTATAGTAATCAGCGTCTTCTTCACTAAGATAGAAAAATAATTCAACATTATCACCTTCTTGGAAAATAGAGAAGACTGGATCAACAGGACTATTCAAGTTTCCGTCTGTCCCTAAAGGGGTATCATTTCCAATAGAGTGACCATAGAATCTTGCACCTTCATTATTGTTGTCATAGAGCAGAGTTTCTTTAGAAGCATCTGTGATTTCTTCCATATTAAATGAAAGATGTTTCTCACCACACCTTGAACATGTAAGAACTCTAACGGCTCCAAAAAGATCAAACTTATCGTTAAAATTATGGCTCAAAGGTGGAGAAAAAAATTGAATTGAGTGACCGCAATCGACACAAATTTTTCTTCCATATCCTTCTTCGCTACATGTAGCTTCTTTATCCATAATGATATTAAATTCTTTTGTTGCTGGATCGATATAGTTATGTTCTCCATTCCAAAATACTTCTTCGATATTATGTACACCACATACTTTGCATTTTGATTCTACATATCCAACCGTGTTAAGGCATGAAGGAAAAATAGATTCTTCTTCTATAATTTCAAAATCGTGATTAGAAAGGTCATAATGAGATTCCTCGGTATAATTGCACACTTCACATACTTTACGATCATAACCATTTTCTAAACAAGTAGAGTCTTTATGAGTTTTCTTAAAAACGTGGTATTCTTTCGTGCCGGTATATTTTTCTTCTTCGTTATATTTCCAGTGGTATTCTTTGTTATATCTATAGTCATTATTTTCGCCTAATACTTCTCCGTTTTCATCGATATCATCAAACTTATTACCTGGTTGATTAGGGCCACCTGGAAGAGATGGCAAAAATGGGAAAGCATCGCATCCAACTAAGCCAAAAGACATGGCGAATATTGCTAATTTAAGTAACTTGTTTTTCATATTGTGTACCCCAGATAATGAAGTAATTATAGCAATTTTATTTTAAAAATTACTAACCATTTTCTTATCAAGTTTTAAGAGTGTTTAACTTGTTAGAACTAAGGTCTTTAGCAACGAAGTACCATTCATTGGTGCTTTATTAGGTTTAGTTATTGGTATGTCTTATATTTTCACATCCATCAACAATAAGAAGACCAATAAATAGTTCCTTTTATCTAGAAAATTAAAGTATTATATTGATATGAAAAACGTACTTATTACTGGAGCAACAGGTGGCATTGGAAGCGCTACTTGCTCATATTTTGTTACCAAAGGTTACAACGTTTTTGCTTTGGACAGAGTTATTAATAACCCTATTGATAAAGTAACCTACATTGAATGTGATATTACAAGTGAAGAAAGCATTCAAAACGCCTTTGAAACTATTAAGTCTAAAGTAGATCATTTAGACAATATCTTACATATTGCTGGTATATACATGGCAGATTCCTTAGTTGAAATGAGCGAAGAAAGATTTAAGAAAATTTTCGAAATTAATGTCTTTGGAGTTTATAGAATCAATAAGACTTTTTTACCACTTTTATCTAAAGGAAGCAGAATATTAATTGTCACAAGTGAACTTGCTGGATTAGACCCACTTCCATTCACTGGAATATATGGTATTTCAAAAGCATCCCTTGATAGATACGCATATTCGTTAAGAATGGAACTTCAACTTTTAGGCATTGATGTCACTACATTGCGAGCTGGAGCGGTAGAAACACCGCTACTCGGTAATTCAACAAACGAACTTGAAAAATTTATGAATAATACAAAACTCTATAAATGCAATGCCAAGAACTTTAATAATATCGTTAATGGTGTCGAATCGAAATCAGTTAAACCTGGTAAGATAGCTGAGAAAATTTACAAGATTGTTAACAAAAAACGAACTAAGTTCGCCTATAAAATTAACAACAATTTCTTATTGAAATTATTGAACTTCTTACCACAAAAACTACAGTTCTTTGCGATAAGAAAAATTCTTAAATAAACATATTTACAAAAAATAAAACTAGGTTCGTTGACCTAGTTCTTTTTTAACTTACTTAGCGTACATCATATATAGGATCTTATTCACTAAGTTTATAGGTAAAATCTTAATTAAGAAGCCTAATAACTTATATGTAAATCCTATTGTGTATAGCACTCTTGGGTGTTTCTTTTTACTTATGCGGACAATTGATTTAGCTACGCTCATAGAAGATGCACCATGTGTCTCATCTTTTTCCATCTTTGATACACTACGTTCTACTCTTCCATTATAGATATTGTCTTTATCGTCTGTTTTCTTTCTTGCACCAGTAAATCCAGTTTGAGTATCTCCTGGCATTACTGTAATTACCTTGATGTTAAATGGTCTAAGTTCGTTATTAAGGGCGAGGGAATAATTATTAAGTGCAGCTTTAGAAGCACTGTATAAACTTTGGAAAGGGATAGGTGCAATAGCGGCAACACTAGAGATGTGCACTATTCTTCCTTTGTTATTCTTTCTCATATAAGGGATAACTGCTTTATCTACGTTTATTACTCCTTTTAGATTGATATCTATTTGAGCATTTATATCTTCACTACTTATTTGTTCAGTAGCACCACTTATACCCATTCCACTAGCGACAACCACTAAATCTATTACATTATGCTTATCGTAAACATCCTTTACGATTTCGTTTATTCTATTTTCGTCTCTTACGTCGCCTACGTAATGGGTATGATTACAAACTATTTCTTTTCTTGAAACTCCATATACAAAGTTATCTTTATTAAATAACTCGCAAATGTCTTTTCCGATTCCTGAAGAATCACCTATAACTAAAATTACTTGTTTCATAGAAAAATAATAACTTATTTAATCTACAAAATGGACATTTTTATTTTTCTAATAAATTTAATCACAAAATTCTTTACAAAAATCCTTTTTCCAATTAGCATATATTGGCTCATTGATAATCCAGAAGTGAATCAGGAACATGAAAAGATCTCAGTTAATTATGGAGGTTATGGAAATGAGCAAATTAATTGATTCACACTTAATAGGCAAGTCTATTAAGGCCTTAAGGCTAACATGCGGTCTTACACAAGACGAGTTAGCTGATGACATTGGCTACAGCACACGTAACTTACGTCGTATTGAAACCAATGGCACAACGAGTATTGACGTTATCAATACATTCGCAGATTACTTCAACGTATCTGCAATGGACATCCTTAATGGATGTTTTCTTTTTGTCCAAAAACAAAAAAAGCATTGGCGACCTTCGTCGTACAATACTTACTCTAATTTGTTGTTCATGCACGTTCACGCCAGGCTGAGCAATAGAGAGCGACTCTAAGGCTTCTGGAATGGGTTTTACCCGAAACAACGGGAGGAATTATATCATCCTCCAACTTTCAGCAAGCTTCAGCATGAAGATCTTTCCTGCTGGCATATGCCTACTCGAACCTACCAAATCAGTTATAGAAAGTTACCTTTCATCAAGCCAAACACTTCCTTTGAGAGCGAAGATAATAGTTTCTCAGGCTAATATCTTTTCGCGGGACGTATTGCTACGGAGCCTCTTGTCGTGCCTGTTCTGGTAGTCATTTACATCGAAGAGCGTATTGCGCCACCAACCAAAGCGGTATTTTAATCCCGTGTACCATATAGGTCTCGTTAGTAATACAGTATCCCATATTATCTTCTATTCTGGTTGGGCCCCAGCCATCAGCAAGATGACTTCACTGGGTTCCAATGTTATTCTCTTATCAAGAACACGATTATTATATTTCGGTATCAAAAAAAGAGTGAGGACGCCAAATGTCCTCCACTCATTTTTATACCATTCAATACAATTCTATTCGGAAAAAACTTCTTTAAACTTCTCTATTTTCTTTTTTAATAACTCGATCTTTTCTCGAACTTCTCTGCAAAACTCATATATTTTATCTTTATAGTTTAATTTAAATAATTTTTCTTTCTCTTCTGTATTAAATTCATCCAAATCATTATCAAGAACTAATTCCTCATTATATGAATTGTTTATAATGCTCTTAAATTGGTCAGAGCTGCACCATGTTGTAATTTCAATTGTTCTAATTGTTAATGATGGATGCGTATTCATTGAAAAGAGTTGAAATGCAAAAATAGAATTTTCTGTCGACTCTTCAACGTGTTCTTTGAATTGCTTTGCTTGGTTTAAAAATTCGTCAGTGTTAAAATCCATATTTAAATTCTTCCCGCCCCCAGCTAATCGCATCATAACTTTAACAACAGGTTCGCTGGAACCAGCAAAGAAAGCAGACACCCTATCAGCAGAAAGTTCACTACATCTTTCCCAGTAGCGTAGCGCTCTAATAATGATGTTCGTGTAAAGATATCTAGTAATTCCTTTAGTGATCAATGTTGCTGTGTTTGCAATTACTTTAATAATACTTGAGTAAAGAGTATGCTGACACAAAATGTGACCACATTCATGTGCCATAACTATTTGAATTTCTTCATTTGTCATAGTTTCCACTAAACCAGATGTTATTACGATAGCCGCATTTTTATCACCAAATGTATACGCATTTGGAGTTCTATCTAACTCTAAATATAATTCTGGAACTTCGATTTTCAATTTTTCACAAACAGGCAATAAAAGATTATAAATTTGAGGCATTTGTTTCTCGCTAAGTCTAATTTTCCCAGCCATATTTTGTAAAAGGAAACTTTTTTCAGCAAAATCTCTCATAAACATATCAGACATTTTTCTAAAAGCGGGGATTTTATTTAAAAATTGTTTTGCTTTAATGTCACAAGGGTGAATAAATTGATTATATTTTATAGGCATTTCGGCTCCTTTCTATTGATTATGATTTACTATTAATAGTTGCTATTTTGTATTCAAACTTTTGAAACAATCCAATAATTTTGTTTCTTTAGATGTTTTTGTAGTAGATCCCATTTGGTTAACGATAAGAGCAAATCTACCATTAACGGCACTATACGAAAATTCTATGCCAAGAATAGATGCTTTCGATGGTGCTTTAGAACTATATTCATAGATTTCGGCATAAAAATCTGAATTGTTATTGTATTTAACTCCAGCAATTACACCAGATAACATAAAATACGAAGGTATAGATTTTTCTCCGTATACCAGTTTTTCTTTGACAAAAAAATCAACCATTTCATTAAGATTTTTAATTGTCGCTTTTTCTTCTGTTTTTGAACTCTCATTAATTGTTTCACCAGATGGTTGTTGATTATTATTTGTAGAACCATTACAAGCGCTCAACAATAAAACTAATGAGCCAACTAAAATTTTTATTTTTTTCTTCATAAATTTCTTCCTCCTTCTATATATCAAGATTTATTTGCGCGTTAATATTTGCCCTAAAAGATGAATTAATTTTCTTAGTAGTACCTAAAACTATATAGAATCCCAGAGCATACCCTATTTGAAGTAAATGCAATAAGTCATGAGATAAATAGTCTGTATAAATAAAAAGTAATCTAATTTTTCTTTCTTCATCTTCAAGATAGGCTTTAGCAACATAATTGGAATAATCTTTTATTGTTTTTTTAGCCTCCTTATCATTTTGAAAAAGTCCAATTATTTCAGACGAGCTGTTTTCACTTTCTATTTTTGCGTTTCTTAAAAGTTCAAATAAAAATGATTTAAGTTTGGTTTCGTCTTCAGAATAAACCCACATATTGTGAGCTTTTGCCAAGTTATAAGTAAAAGATAATGGCAATAAAATCTTCTCTTCTTGCATATTTTTTCTCCTTTCTCACATATATTTTTTAATGTGTGGAGAGTATTATAGACCATTGTTTTTATTATTAATATAATAAAAATTTTTCACTCTCACCCTTCGGTATTTGTGAAAAATTTTCATCTATTCTGTGCTGTGTAATTTTTGCGAAAAGCTTAAAAATCCTTATCATGTTCTCCAAAAAGAATAATCTTGTACGGAAAATTATCGTTGCTTATAGAGAGTATTTCTCCCTTTTCACTTTTGATTGTTATTTTACATTTTTTTAAATGACCATATCCATCAAAACGTCCTAGTTGATCGTCCGGAACTATATTAAACATCTCAATAATAGAATCTTGATTCTTTTGAACAAAAATTTTATCCAACTCAAATTTCTTTATTGCATAATACAAATGTTCAACTTTGTCTTCACTGTTAGAAGGTAATTCATTTAAATATATCGAGCCAAGCAAGAGAATGTATAAAACATAAGTATTGTGTCTTATTTTCTCAATTTTTTTCCAATCATAATTATTATGTAAATGAAAACTCCCATTCCTGCACTCTGTTTTATATTGTCTCAAACACTTTAAGACTACTCTGTAGTAAACCTCACTAACTTTAAAAATTTTTTTCTTATATAACGACAAGAAATTAATTAAGCTCCCAATTGTTGTATCAAAATCGCCAATACGTTCTGTGATTAAAGGTATTGTTCCATTATTGAATGAACATTTGATACGAAAAAAAGAACCTGTAAATTCATTTTGCTTGTCTAAGTATTGCATAACAACTTTATGCAGTAATTGTTCTATCGATTTTAAATAGCCCGCAACAACAGATGTATAATCCAAACTATCATGTTCATTATAGATATTAAACAAATATTCGGATGTTAAAAAACTTTTGGAAGCATCATCACGATCTAATAAAACTTTATAGAGATTATTACTGAAAAAATTATCAAAAGCTCCAGATTCAAAAAGAGCCTTCTTGGATTCTTCACAGACATCAATAATCAAATCTGCGTTACTATCATTCAGCAATTTGTAAACATAATATTGTTTGTGCCCTTCTTCTTCGATTTTTTTAAATAAAGCCAAGTTTTTTTTAAAATTTAAAAATTCTTGTTCTGCATCAAATCTTAAATTGAATAATTTAGAAGGCGTTAACTTAATTATTATATCCAAACCTACTTCCTCTTTATATTCTTCGAAAACTTTATAGAAAAAGAGGTTTAAGAAATGCGTTTCGCTTTCAAGAAGAAAACTTTTTAAAAATTTGAGAAACCCTACTCTAGTTACCTTAATGCCGGCCAAATTTTCAACTTTATCCGTTTGTTTCCACAAATCATTCGTATCTAAAATGTAAAGTTTATCCGCTTCTACTTTTCTACAAAACGCGAATAATTCATCTGACACAATATCAACATATTTTACAACACATTTATCTTTTCCATCAGTATATAAAAGTTCGCAAAGCCATCTGCTCTCAAAATCAAAATTTGATAGATTACAAGAATCGTCAATAACAGTAACTTTATAACCGCACAGTTGCTCTAAAAGATCCTTAATAATTCTATTTATTAGATACTTTCTTATTACACTTTCGCTTTTCTTAAAAGTTTCATAATTATTTATCTGTTGGAACGAAAGAAAGTCAAAACCCATAAAACCATATTTCTCGAATTGAAGATCACTTTGTTTAATTTGCTCTTTTATTACGAAATTTGAAAAAGAGTGATATCCATACTCGAGAATATCTAAAAAATTGCTTCGACACTTTTTTTGTAAATTTTGGCTTACTCTATCTACGTATCTCATATATCCCCTAAAAAAATAGCGCATAAAACTACGCGCTATCCGCAATTATTGTTCTACTTCAGGAATAGAATTTTCGCTTCTAGGTTCTACTAAAAGCTTAAGTGCTTGTAATAAATCACATTTAGACATCTTGGAAACCAAAACAATCTTAGCAACGTTCTCAACTAAAGCAACTGCAAATTTAGAATTTAAAAAATCTAAAAAATTCATATTATACCTCCTTGGGCATCTTTGCCCTATAAGGTAGAACAAAATTGACGTTCATATTTTAAACAATAAATTGTAAAAATACTATTATAAAAACTTAATTAATAATAAGAGAGTGCGAATTCATTTTATTAGGCTGATTTAAATTACATAAAAGTTAATTTATGTTAATTCAATTTATTTTTTTCTTTAATAAATACAAATATGCCCACCTCAAGTATCAATGTGACAAATGCATTTTCAATTCCGATAAGATGAGCTATTTTTGATTAAAAAAGAACTCACATTCCACATTTTCAAAAATGCATTTCAATAGTAAATGCCGTTTGTTACTACAAATTTATAAAAACCGACCAGTAATAAAATAAGACCAATCATCAGGTGAATTACCGAGCCAAAAAACTCTTATTACAAGTATACAAATTCAAAAAAGTTCGTAAATTTGTTACGATTACAATATGAACAAAATTAAAGTAGTCTTTTTAGATATCGATAACACTCTTCTTGATTTTGATATGGCTATTAGAACTGGCATCGAAAATGGTTTTAAGAAGTTTAATCTAGGAGAATTCTCAGAAGAAATGTTTTCTACTTTTGAAAGAATTAACTCTAAACTTTGGGAACGTTTACAAAAGAAAGAAATTACGTTCCAACAAATTAAAGACACTAGATTTAATTTGGTTTTTAAGGAACTTGGTGTAAATTTTGATGGGGTTAAATTTGAAGCTAACTTTAGAGAGTTTTTATTTAACTATGCTTATCCAGTAGATGGAGCTATCGAATTACTAACTTATTTAAAAGATAAGAATTATGTGGTTTGTGCTGCATCTAACGGTCCACTAAATCAGCAATTGAACAGATTAAAAGTAGGGAAAATGTATGATTTATTTGACTACATTTTTGTTTCTGAAGATCTTGGTTTTTCAAAACCTAATGTTGAATTCTTCGATGCATGTTTTTCTAGAATGAAAGAAAAGTATTTTAAAGAACAATGTGTTATGATTGGAGATTCTTTAACCAGTGATATTCAAGGTGGAATCAATTCTGAGTTCAAAACTATCTTCTTTAACAAACATAATCTTGTAAAACCATTTAAGATCGTTCCTGACTATGAAGTTTTATCATTAAAGGAAATAGAAAATATACTTTAATTTAGACTTTTATTTTGCCTTTAACAATGTCTCTAAGTTCTTCTTCACTTCTATAATAAAGTAAAGAAAGAATCGGCCACTTAATTCTTATATCGTGATACTTAATATTGCTTCTTTCTCTTCTTGCGGGTTGAAGGTTTAATCCACCAAAATGAATAGCTGTTTTATCATGATTTCTATATTGTAAAACTAAACTATAAATGTCTTCTTCACTTAATAGATATCCTGTTTCAAGATTTCCATAATATAGATAGTTAACCTTATATCTCTTTAAAACACATCCTTTTAATATAGATCTAAAGATAACCGCGTCGATTATTTCTAACTTATCTAAATCTTTTGAAGCTTCAGTGAAGTAGTCTTTAAACTTTTCTTCTAATTCTTTAGGGGTGAAAGGTCTACCGTTATTATTTAGTTTTTCAGTTTCGCCATATTGATAGAACTTAATTATCTTTAGTGTTCTATCTGAAACGCCTTTCTTCTTTAAGAACGCTAAGAAAGTTTCTATCGGTTCTTGATGCATACTGCACTTCTTTCCTGTTTTGATTGAAACATACATATTTGTGTGTCTTACAGTGATGACAATGTCAGGCTTTCCATTTTGATCTTCATAGTGAGAACAATGGATCAAATCCTTCTCAATAACAAATGGAAACATATGTTTGATGTGATTTTTCCACTTCTCATTTAGATCTTTGAATCTCTTCTCATTTAAATAGTCGATAATGTCTTTTTCGTTTTTTAGGCCATATTCTCTACTTGGCAACATAAAATCCCTCCTTAATGATATAGGCAGCTACCTCAACTTATGAGGTTGTGCTTCCTTTGCCGAATAAAAGCCGCTATAATGATTTTGGAGTAGATGATCTTATGTAGCGATACATAGGATCTCTTTTTATATCTGAACAAGTTTCCTAGTAAAGATACTAGCAAAATCATTATTAGGATTAGCTTAAAAAGCCTTCTCACTAAAGTATCATTTATCGGTAAAGGGATTTCGATAGCCGAGGCAATTATACCCAGGAACATAAAAATGCCCTCCTATTATATATAAGGGGGCAGTTTTTCAATTTTCTTTCAAAAAAAGTGAAAAAACTTTATAAGAACAGACAATAAAATATTTTATATTTTCGTCATTTCTCATCTGATGTCACAAAAACAAAAAAATCCATCTTACGACGGATTAATTTGTTATTTGGTGACCTATATCAGATTCGAACTGACGAATAATACCTTGAGAGGGTACCGAGTTAAGCCGCTTCTCCAATAGGCCGTGTTATTATTATATTCTTATTAATTATTATATTAAAGTGTTATTGTACCCTCTCAAGGTATTGTTCGAATCTGATGGGTGGGGAATTAACAATTTTTAGCAAAATAAAAGCCCACTTTCGTGAGCTTAGATTTTATAAACTTGAAACAATTGTGTCGATTCTGAAGTCTACTTCTTGTTTTCCTAAGACCGTCATAACGTAGTAGAGATTTGGAGTATTTTTTCTACCAGTTAATGTGATTCTTAAGATTTCAGCGACGTCTCCAACAGTTCCTTTGAATGATTCTGGTGAAGCCTTAAATTCTTTGTTATTTGCTGCGAAGCCCAAAGACATAGCGACTTCTTTCATATTATTGAACCAAGATTGTTCGTCTTGATCTAATGATAATTTCTCTTTCATATTAGCTAAAACTACTTTGATATCATCATTAGTAAACTTGGCATTGAATGGGACTCTTTCGTTAATTTTAGCGACGTAATTATCGTGATAGAAGAATTCGATAGCGTCTGCTAAGTTACCGAATTTTTCGTAGTCTTTTCTTGGGTTTTCTTTTTCTCTTTCAATGTTCAAAATTGATTTGAAATATTCTTCATCTTTATTGATGAGTTCTAATAATTTTGGATTATATTGAGTTGCGTATTCTTTTGCTAAAGCAGTGATTTCATCTTTATTGAACTTAGCTAAGAGTTCTCTTGAGAAGAAGTTAACTTTACCCATATCGAATAATGCTCCTTCGCTTGAGATCTTATTGAATGTTAAGACAAAATCTTCCATGTTCTCGAATTTGTTATTTAAGATCCATTCTTCGAAGTTAGAGTTAGCGATTGTCATTAAGTACATAATGAGCGCTTTTGGGAGATAACCATCTTGAATGAAGTAGCTAACTGCAGCTTCGCTATCAAGTCTCTTTGAAAGTTTTCTCTTATGTCCTTCTTCATCTAACTTACAGATAACTGGTAAGTGAGCGTAGTTAGGAGCTTTCCAACCGAGAGTTTCGAATAATTCAATATGGATTGGTAAAGAAGCAATCCATTCTTCACCACGGATAACTGTTGTGGTTCTCATGAAGTGGTCATCACATGCGTGAGCGAAGTGATATGTTGGAAGACCATCACTCTTACAGATAACGATATCTTGATCGTTTTGAGCGATTTCAAAATCACCACGGACTAAGTCTTTTACTCTAATTTTTCTTACGTGATTACCACTAGATTTAAATCTGATGACGTATGGTTCACCGTTTTTGATTCTTTCTGCACGTTCTTCGTTTGTTAAGAATCTACATTTTGCGAAGTGTCCATAATATCCTGGGATTAATTTAGCTTGTTCTTGTTTGCTACGGATGAAATCTAAATCTTCTGCTTTGCAGAAACATGGATATGCTCTACCAATAGAGATTAAATGTTTAATAACGATGTTATAGATTTCGGCACGTTCTGATTGGACATAAGGACCATAATCACCAACTTGATGATCGCCAAAATATCCTTCATCAGGAACAACATTAAAAATCTTTAATTGTTCGATTAATTGCTTTCCACTACCTTGGATTTCTCTTTTTGTATCAGTGTCTTCAAGTCTAACATAGAAAACACCTTTACTTTGGTTAGCTACCTTGTGGCAAATCATAGAAGTAAATAAGCTACCTGTGTGTAAGAAGCCTGTTGGAGAAGGTGCGAATCTAGTAACTTCAGCTCCTTCTGGAAGGTTTCTTGGAGGGTATCTTTTCTCTAAATCTTCTACAGTTTTTGTGATGTTTGGAAATATAAGATTAGCTAATTCAATGTCTGTCATAATTTTTCTCCTTAAAATTTTTTTAGAAATTGTCTTGCATAACTTGTTTTGTTTGCTATAATAAATGAGCACTTTGAGAGCAAATGCAGGTGTAGTTCAGTGGTAGAACGTAACCTTGCCAAGGTTAATATGCGGGTCCGATTCCCGTCACTTGCTCCAGAAGATTGCAAGTGACTCCGAGGAAATCGGAGCCTTTTTTATTATTAACCTTGGCAATTGTTGTCATCTTTGTTCTCATTTTTTCCTTTAGATAATAAATCGTTGATCTGCTTTTTATCCTCATCTGAGATGTTAGGATTATTTAATAAATTCTTTAAGAAACCAGTAGTCATATCTACTGATGCTTGCTTCATCATTTCGATGTATTTAGCAAATAAAGCTTCCATACCAGCGAAATAGAAAGGAGCGAAAGGAATTAAACACAATAATCCAACCATCGTTGAGATTGGCAATGCATATGTAAATTCAATATCTAACATAAAAATAAGTGTGTAACCAATTACCATACCAATAGGTATTAATACGAAAACTGGCCAGTTTAAGCTCCAGAAATCTTTTCTATAAGATTTTCTATGGCTTTTTAAGAAACGAGCGAAAATAGAGTTCGAAATTTGTGCTGTAGCGTTTGGAATGTTTGTGCAGAGATAAACTTTCATAGAGTTAAAAGCAATTCCAAAAATAAACGCGATAATGCTGCATGAAGTACTAAATGCTGCTGTTGAGTCAATATAGAGAGCAACAGGTGTCTCAGTTAAAATATATTCAGCTTGTTCGATAGCGTTTGTACTAGCGATTTCGAACAATTGATTAACGTTGTCAACGAATAGACTTCCATAAACGGAAGAGAAGATTGAAAACGAAATTAAACCAATAACCATTGATGCGAGAATTTCTACCAAGAACGCATGTAAAAAGTTTCTAATAATGCTAAAACCACCGAAATTGTTTCTATTGTAGTAACTTCTAGCAATTCCGAAAGTAGATTTAATTGTGACTGTACCACCAAATTTAATGGTAAATAAAGTCATATAAGTCGCAAATAAAGCTGGAAAGAAAAGGACTGGGAAAGTAATCAAATATGAGCCAGGAATAACTGCTTCAAACGCGACTAAAGCAATCGCGACGATTATCACGAAAATTGAAACTTCCCAATAAATACTTGGGCATTTACCATAAATCTCTTTTCTTGTTTGAAATAATTTTTTATCCATTGTTTTTCTCGTTTAACTTGTTGATTATGTGAACCGCTTCATATAATCTCTTTTCATTCATCTTACCTAAAGGTCTTGATTCAATAGCGTGAACTAAGGCATCAATTCTCTTCTTTTGGATAACGTAGAATTGTTTAGAATCAGATTGAATTGCGACTCTACAGTTATCGTTTACCACTACTAAGCCAATCATGTAATCAGGGTCAATTCCACTGATCATAGAAAGGTTTGTTGTGATTGTTTTAATTTCGTTGATTGGGTTAGGAGTGTATAAGTTTTTACCACTCTTACTTTGGAAAATTAATGACCTGTCATTATATTTACCAGAAACATCACCTTCAAAATACTTACAGATGATTACATAAATGAATTTATCACCGAATAAAATATGGTCGATTTTTGTTTTTGTAGATTCATCAACAGTGTATGTAAAGTGATTAATTAAGTAATAGTCATCTAAGACTGCCATCTTGTAAATCTTCTTGTAATAAGATTCATCGAAGTGTTTTTTGTAATATAAGTTGCGTAATAAAAACACGGCTAAAACTATTAATCCTACTCCGATGATAGCTGATACAACAATGAATGATAATTGACCTCTAGTAATACTAAAACTTAACATCTTATATATCTTACAAAAAATGCCCTTTAAATTAAAGGACATTGTTTAATTTGCTATATTACTCAAATTTTGAATAATGATTTTCAATTAGAAATGGTTCAATAATGTATTCGCTAATACTTCAGCGTCAACGTGTTCGATTGAACCTTCGTAAGCGATTGATACTAAACCTGTTTCTTCTGAAACAACAACAGTAACAGCATCTGAAATTTCACTGATACCTAAAGCTGCTCTATGACGTGAACCATACTTAACAGCGAATGGTTTTGTTGTTGGAGTAAAGAAGACGCTAGCTGTATGGATCTTGCCATCTTTAACGATGACAGCACCGTCGTGCAATCTTGTTCCTGGATAGAAAATTGTATCGATAAGTTCTTGCGAAAACGGAGCGTCAACTCTTACACCATTTTTGCAAATATCGCTTAAACTTGTATTTCTTTCAAAAGTGATAAGCGCGCCGATTTTTTTATCACTGAGTCCGATAACAGTTTTTTGAACTTCATCGAACAATGTCTTTTTGTCAGTAATTTTTTGAACTGAAGTTACTTTAGAAACTTCGCTTTTTGCAAATGGATTTGCCAAAAATTTTCTAATATCACCAATGTTAGACATGAAGCAAAAGAAGCTTATTAAAACAACAACAAAAGACAATGCCATAAATGCATAGAGGAATTGTAGTACGAAAGAAGCTACTAAAAGAACCATCAAAGAAACGAAAAAATAAGTCACTCCTCTTCTTTTAGAAACCCTTAAAAATGTGTATGTTAAAGCAGTAGCTAAAAATATAACTAAAACCGCTTGTATAATAAAGCTTACGATGCTGGATGTGTCACTGAACCAAGTTATATGCATAATTGCCTCCCTTCATCCTATAAATGTATGATAAACCAAAAAAGAATATTTTTTCAATATCTTTATACAATAAACTATGAATTAATACTTATTTAGAGACATTTTACTTAAGTTTTAAAATTGTAGGTTGAGAAATTTGTTCTTTTTTTATGTATTTTCTCTTGCTTGTTTTGTTGTAATTTTCAAGTTCAAGAATACCCTTTTGAGTAATCTTAAAATAGAGTTGATCTGTTGGATAATGATAGAACTTTTCAATATATCCATGCCTAAATAACATTAAAGTTAAATTACAGACTTTTTTGCTAGTTGTAGACACCAATGTTCCAAATGTTTTGATATAACTAAAATCTTTAGTTTCTTCGTCATCTTTTCCGACAAGAATCTTATAGATCCCTTGATTTAATGGATAGCAATCGTTTTGATTTAATTCATTAATAGTATCTAGGACTTTGATATATGTAGCGTTAATTTTAAGTTCACTCATGGTTTTAGTTTACGGTTTATATTTAAAAAGGTCAAAGACAATAATTGTCTAAATTTTGAGAAATATGTAAAATATATGTGATTCAAAGGAGTGTATTTATGGGCACACCACACATTAATGCTGAAAAAGGCGATTTTTCAAATGTAGTTCTTATTGCAGGTGATCCACTTAGAACAAAATGGATTGCAGAAAACTATCTTCACGATGTTAAACAAGTTAACTCAGTAAGAGGCGCATTAGGCTACACAGGTTTAACAAAAAACAATATCAAAATTTCTGTCATGTCTTCAGGCATGGGTCAACCATCAATCGGAATTTATTCTTATGAACTCTACACTCACTATGATGTTGATATCATCATTAGAATTGGAACTTGTGGAGTTTATCAAAAACAAATCGATTTATTCGATGTATTAGTCGCAACCGCTGCATCAACTGATTCTAACTGGGCAGCTCAATATAAACTTAATGGTGTCTATTCAGCAAATGCTGATTTCGACTTAGCCGCAAGCGCTGTCGAAGTTTATAGAAAGAACAACGTTCCAGTTTACGCAGGTAACGTACTTAGCGCAGATATCTTCTACGATGACGATCCAGATACTTGGAAATCATGGGCTAAGATGGGAGTCCTTGGCGTAGAAATGGAAAGCTATGCCCTCTATTGTAACGCTGCACGTCTTGGCAAGCGTGCATTATGCGTCCTCACTGCAACAGACCACTTCGTTAAGAAGGGTCAAAGCGCAACAACAGAACAAAGATCATACGGTCTCGCTAGAATGATTGAAGGCGCAATTGAAGTTGCTGAAAAGTACACAAAGTAGTTTAAATCTTAAAAACAAAAAAGTCATCGATTCAATGAAGTGCTAGCATAAAAGTAGACAAAGTTGAAAAAACCACGTCTACTTTTTAT
>JAKSHZ010000169.1 GCA_024399115.1 Bacilli bacterium | reverse complement strand
TAACGGTCCTAAGGTAGCGAAATTCCTTGTCGGGCAAGTTCCGACCTGCACGAATGGTGTAACGATCTGGGCGCTGTCTCGGCTGTGAGCTCGGTGAAATTGTAGAGGCGGTGAAGATGCCGCCTACCCGCAACGGGACGAAAAGACCCCGTGAACCTTCACTACAGCTTAGCGCTGGGGTTGGGCGGACGATGTGTAGGATAGGTGGGAGGCTGAGAGCCGGGGACGCCAGTCTCCGGGGAGCCGCCCTTGAAATACCACCCTTCGTCCGTCTGGCTCCTAACCCGCGAGTCGCGGGGACACCGCTTGGCGGGTAGTTTGACTGGGGTGGTCGCCTCCAAAAGCGTAACGGAGGCTTCCAAAGGTTCCCTCAGCACGGTTGGCAACCGTGCGTCGAGTGCAATGGCAGAAGGGAGCTTGACTGCGAGGCAGACAAGCCGGACAGGGACGAAAGTCGGGCATAGTGATCCGGCGGTACCGCATGGAAGGGCCGTCGCTCAAAGGATAAAAGGTACTCCGGGGATAACAGGCTGATCCCTCCCAAGAGCTCATATCGACGGAGTGGTTTGGCACCTCGATGTCGGCTCGTCACATCCTGGGGCTGGAGAAGGTCCCAAGGGTTCGGCTGTTCGCCGATTAAAGTGGCACGCGAGCTGGGTTCAGAACGTCGCGAGACAGTTCGGTCTCTATCTGTTGCGGGCGTGGGATGCCTGAGGGGGGCTGGCCTTAGTACGAGAGGACCGGGCCGGACGGACCAACGGTGCACCGGTTGCGTCGCCAGACGCACCGCCGGGTAGCTGTGTCCGGAGGAGATAAGCGCTGAAAGCATCTAAGCGCGAAACTCGCCCCGAGATGAGGCATCCTCGGAGGGCCGTGGCAGACGACCACGTCGATAGGCCGCAGGTGGAAGCGCAGCGATGCGTTGAGCCGAGCGGCACTAATTGCCCGAGAGCTTGCGCGTCGCCCCCAAGACACAGGTCGGGGGCGCACGCCCATCCGCCGCAGGGATGCGGGCGGGACGCGGGGATCCGAAACTCAAGAAGACGGCGTGCATGTGCCCGCCGTGCCTTTCCCTCCTCCGCAAGGCCCTTCTGGGAGACAGAAGTGGCGGCTATTGCGCAGGGGCGCACCTCTTCCCATTCCGAACAGAGAAGTTAAGCCCTGCCGCGCCGATGATACTGCAGACACTGTGGGAAAGTAGGTCGCCGCCCACCCATA
>JAKSHZ010000168.1 GCA_024399115.1 Bacilli bacterium | reverse complement strand
GGACTACACGAAGAATCAAGTCTGTAAAGGTGGCAATCATAAACTTGTTCATCATGCTGGCACCACGAAGTATTCCATCTGCAACTAATTTTGTCGAAACCACAAAGTAAAATGGAGCAAGGATTCTTAAGTACATTGTGGCAGAGCGTAAAGCTTCGCTGGATGGGCTCTTAAGGAAAAATCTTAGTAGTGCATGAGGAAAAATCATATACAAAAGACAAAGTGGTAAACACAGACCCCATACGAGCTTAAGTCCAGCTTTGAAGCCATCAGATATGCGCGACATTTTTCCAGCACCGATATTTTGAGAGGCATAGTTTGAAACTCCGTTTCCGAGTGTTGTAAACGAAGTAATAACAAGATTATTGAGTTTTACACCGGCAGAATAGCCAGCAATTACACCTGCTCCAAAGCCATTTATTACACCCTGAATAATAATATTTCCTATGGAAATAAAACTTTGTTGAAGGATGCTTGGAATAGCAATAGCACAAAATTGTTTAAATAATAAGACATCAAAGACAGTAGGTCTATCTGATGTCTCTATTTTTTTTAGGCGAAAAAAGACTACGGTTATTGCCAAAATACAGCTGACACCCTGACAAAGGAATGTTGCCCAGGCCACTCCTGCAATTCCCATTTCAAATTGTTTTACAAAAAGAATGTCAATACCGATATTTGTTACTGATGATACCGCAAGGAAGTAAAAAGGTGTTTTTGAGTCTCCTAAAGCAGAGAATATTCCGGTTGCAATGTTATAGAAAAAGACAAATGGGAGTCCCAATATATAAATATCGAGGTATAGCTTTGAACTGTAAAATAGCTCAGAGGGTGTGTTTATCAGTTTGAGTAATGTACTACCACAGAAAATACCAATCAACATGAGTAAAATACAGACAATCGTACTTGAGAGCATGGCTGTATTAACAGCAGACTTCATTTTTGTATAGTCTTTACTTCCAAAATATCTTGATGTGATTACGGAGCAACCAATATTACAACCGAAGGCAAATGCAATGAAAATTAGTGTTATTTCATAACTGTTACCGACTGCAGCTAATGCGTTTTCTCCGATATAGCGTCCAGCAACCCATGAGTCTGCAATATTATATAATTGTTGGAAAATAATACTTCCAAATAGTGGAAGACAAAATTTCCAAAGAACCTTTTCTGGATTACCGATTGTTAGATCCTTGTTCATAACACGAATACCCCACTTGAATATTT
>JAKSHZ010000167.1 GCA_024399115.1 Bacilli bacterium | reverse complement strand
TGCAGTGAACCCCATTTCGGGTACTGCAAAAAAACTTAAAAGAAATTAGGAGACTTCAGTTTCCTAATTTTTATTCTAGTTGAGTTATAAAACTCAATTCATTCTTTTACCAATTGTACATATTGTTCTATTGATATAATATTGTTGTTATACAAAGTTTCTTTCTTAAGGAGCGAATGTCAATTTTCAATTGGTGAATCGTCGATTGGCGTTCCTGCTCTAGACATAGATATTTGTATGCCATTTGCATTACAAATTGCTTTGTATTCGAAAGATGTGTATTGTCAGCCTTGATCGGAATGAATGATTAGGCCATGCACATTTTTTCTTTTGTAAATTGCTTCATTTAATACATCAGTAACAATTTTTAAATTGTTAACTTTTGAAATTTTATAAGCAACGACTGATCTATCAAACAAATCTAGTATTGTTGATAAGTACATTGTTTTACCATCTTTAACTAGATATGTAACATCTGTGCATCATATTTTATTAATAGTTGTTGGTCTAAATCTTCTTTTAATAATATTTGGAACAATGTTTGCTAATATTCTGCTACCACTATGTTTTATTTTTAATCGTTTAATATACTTTGGTTTCAAATTAAATTTGAACATTATTCTATGAACTTTTTTGTGATTAAATATTACACCAAATTTAATCTTTAAGCCTTCTTGAATTCTTCTATAACCATATGTGCCTTTTGATTCATCAAAAACTTTCTTGATTAGTTTATAGTCACAATAATCAGGATCTGTTTCATTACGATATTTGTAGTATGTTTTTCTACTTATACATAATGCCTCACACATATTATGAAGTTTGTAAATATTAATATGACTATTAATAAATGCTACTTTTTGTCATTTTGTGCTTCTAAGAAAGCTTGGAATTTTTTTAAGATATCAATTTGCTCTTTTAAATCCGCTTTTGTGAATGACTTTCGCCCACTTTTGATTTTTCTATAATCTTTTTTAATATCAAGATTATTTCTTACCTTACGCAGTCATGTTTCAATTGTATTTTCGCTTATTTTGTATTTTTTGGAGAGAATACTTATTGATGTCTCTCCTTTGTGATATTCTCTTAGTATTTGAACTTTTAGTTCAGGTTTATATTTCTTAAATTTTTGTCCTTTTGATGCCATACAAAAAACCTCCAACCACATATTATAGTGATTGAAGGAATTTTCCGTTTTTTATAGTGTCACCGTTTTGGGGTTCACTACA
>JAKSHZ010000166.1 GCA_024399115.1 Bacilli bacterium | reverse complement strand
CAATATCTTCTCTTTTATCCTATTTGCTGCTTCGATATGCATAATCCAATGTCTTGATAAAGGCATCTTTATAAGACCTGATATATCTTTGTTACACCAATAATCAATTAACCAAACTGCCTGCTCATCGTTTGAAACCACACCAAGTTCAGAGATTCGTTTCTTATCTTCGTCCCCGAACTTTTTCTTAACATCTTCATATTGCAAGTTCTTCAACCACTCATCAGTATTAGCCTTTACCGACAACGCATACTCGTACAAGACTTCTATGTCGAGCATTTTGGAAAAATCTGCAATCTCCTGTTTTACCAGTTCATTTCCTGTAGTTATAATATTGGTACCTATTTTTTTATCGAAGTTATTTTCAAATAGAACTTCATTTTTTTCTCTAATCAATGAGTTGACCACAATATCTTCAATTCGAATTATATGCCAAATGGAATATGCTACCGTCTTAGAATGATAACCATCAGCGTTAATAAACGGAATTGCATAATAATCTTCAGAAGACATCACCTGCTTCCACGATAACATTTCCTGCATCAATATTTCTCGTAACTCTATGTACTCATTTATACCCTCTTGAAAAGATGTCTTTTTCAATTTACTCTGAGCTAATTTATTCTTGTCAGACCATTCTTTATTCATCGTTCAACACCATCCTGAATTGATATAATTCTAAAAACACGGAAAATAAGATTTATTTTTTATGTATTTCCATTTCTATATCTATCCATTTTTCTCCTGCAATGCTATACTCTTGTCTTGCTCCATTTTCTTTAAACCCAACACTCCTATAACAGATCTGGGCAGACTCATTATTATCAAATACTCCAAGACTAACCTCATCTGCGCCATATATCTCAAACACAAATTTTAGTCCAAGATTAAGCATTTGCTTTCCATAGCCCTGCCCCCTTTTCTCCGGATTGACAATAACATACCCAAATCGTACCTTTCTATCATCCTCCCCGGGAGTTCTAACAGTAAAGAATCCAGCAAGACCATTTTCATCAAAAGCTACAAGTGGAAAATATCTTGGATTATCCTCTCTCGCTGAAACTGCTTCAAGCAATCTCTTTTCAGAAACAGGATAATCACCCATAATTCCTGCGGACCATTTATAAAATTCTTCCGGTTCACTTGTCCAAGTAATAATCGACTTCGCATCAGGTGTTCGAAAAGGTCTTAATCTAAGCATAATAATCTCACCTCAATCGTTCAAAAAAT
>JAKSHZ010000165.1 GCA_024399115.1 Bacilli bacterium | reverse complement strand
GACGTTTTTATTTACGTGATTACACAGCCGAATTCTCTGTGGAAGACAGCAGTGCTCAAAATATTTATCAGGAGGTATAAACCTATGTCTATGTACTTTATTGGAATTGATATTTCCAAGTACAAACATGATTGCTGCATTATATCTGCAGCTGATCAAAAAGTAGTCTCTAAAGTCACTATTAAGAACAATAAGTCTGGCTTTGATGAACTACTTACTATCATTAACTCTTTATCTAATCCTGAGGACATAAGAATAGGGTTTGAATCAACTGCCCATTATGCTCTCAATCTTGAACTCTTCCTTGAAAATTCTCTCCTAACCTTCATGGAAGTTAATCCTGTGCTTATCAGTGAATACAAGAAATCAAAAACACTTAGGCGTACAAAAACCGACTCTGTTGACTGCGAATCAATAGCTCGTTGGTTAATGACTGTTGAATACAAACCCCATTCAAAGGGATTTTACCACGCATACTCTCTTAAGTCATTAACTCGTTTACGTGATAAGCTCATTCGCCAGCGTTCCTTTTATCTTGTTAAAATCACAAATGTGTTAGATCACACATTCCCTGAGTTTAAGCCTTTCTTTAATGAGCGTCTTTCTAAAACAGCTCTATATCTGCTTGAAAACTATGGCTCAGCAGAAAAGATGGCTCGTATGAACTCAGCATCTTATGAAAAACTTCGTTCTCTATCCAGAGGTAAGTTTTCTCCTCAGCAGTTTCTGCAATTAAAAGAACTTGCAGCCAATACTGTTGGCGTTAATAATTCTATTTTTGATGTAGAACTTAACAGTCTTTTATCTTTATACAAATCTCTTGTGAAAGAGATTGATACCATTGAAAAAGAGATTAGCAAACTGATTGAAGAAGTCCATCCTCATTACATGTCTATTCCTGGAATAGGGCCTTTATCAGCTGCTGTAATCTATTCGGAGTACGGTGATGTATCTAACTTCTCTAATCCTGGACAGATGCTTGCATTTGCCGGAATTGAGCCTGGTATCAACGAATCAGGAACCGAATCCCACGGAGGCAGAATGGTTAAACGTGGATCATCTCAACTCCGTTATACGCTGATTAATTGTTGCCTTCCTTTAATCCGTTTTGATATGACATTTGCAACTTACTATGCCAAGAAACGTGGAGAAGGCAAACCACATCGTGTAGCCATTACTCATGTAGCGAAGAAGCTTATTAGAGTCATCTATGCATTGGAGAGGCAAGACATCGACTTTAATA
>JAKSHZ010000164.1 GCA_024399115.1 Bacilli bacterium | reverse complement strand
CCCAGATAATCGGCCAGTGCCTGCCGGTCATAGGGAATGATAAATTCGCAGGAGTGGTGCTGCTTGGCCTGATCGTCCAAAAAGTGCAAAAGCTTTTCTGCCGTTGTCTTGTGGGAGATACAGCGCAGCTTCTGATTCAGCTGCATATTCTTCCTCGCGACAATTTTCAGCAGATTCTGTATCAGCCTGTTGTGGAAGGCACAGCCTCCATCGCAGGGGTGCAGAATCTGTTTTTCGTTCAGAAACAAAATCACACAGTCGGATGCAGCCTGAATGGAAAACGGAAGAGCCGGAACCTCCGCACAGGATATCGCTTCCGCAAACATGTCGCCTGCCGAAAACGAGGATATGATCCTGCGGTTTCCTCCAAAATCATATTGCAGCACCTGAATGGTTCCTTCCAGCACGATGCCAATGAAGTCCGCCGGGTCACCCTCATTGCGGATGAAGGAATCCTTGGAAAAGGTTCCCTTTTGTGCGTGCAGGCAGTTCAGCATGGATGGAATATCCCGGGGATCGATGTTCTCAAAAAGCGGCAGACCCGCAAGTAAATGCAAATATTTTTCCATAGTGCACCTCTTTGTTGGAAATCCAACATACATTCTTCTGTCAGTATAGTATACTTTGCTCAGAAAGTAAAGGAGGCTGCGGCAATGTACAGGAAAACACTCAGCGCACTCATCGGCCTTGTGGGTGCCGAGAGCAACAACGGAAAAACAGAGGACACCGATGCCATCGTGCGGCAGGCGCTGCTGCGTATGCACGAGGAGGATTGGAGCCAGCGGATTCGTGAAGAAAAATTCCGGATTGCACCGAACTGTGCGACCTGTTCCGCTCCCTGCGGAAACACCTCCGATTATCCAATGGAAAAATTTGAAAGCTGGTCAGCAGATCAGCGAGCAATCCGGGAGCAGGTTATTGGGGAGCTGCAGCGCATTGCGGCGGCGGAAAGTGATTCCCTGCCGGAAATTGTATATCGGGCGATTGCCTATATCGGCTACGATTTGGAAGAGGATGCCTATCAAAGACTGTTGGAGGATATGAAAAAATGGTAAGAAAGATCATTCACATCGACGAAGAAAAATGCAACGGCTGCGGCATCTGTGCCAACGCCTGCCACGAAGGTGCCATTGAAATTGTGGACGGCAAAGCAAAACTGACCCGGGAGCATTTCTGCGACGGCTTTGGCGACTGCCTCCCCGGCTGCCCCACCGGAGCCATCACCTTTGAAGAGCGGGAAGCCCC
>JAKSHZ010000163.1 GCA_024399115.1 Bacilli bacterium | reverse complement strand
CAATGTTGTTTTTATATCAAAACCCCATAAAACCCCATTGGAGAGAAGAGAGCCAATATAACACTTTTAAAGGTAAATAAAAAGAGCGATTGGATTGCTCCGAATCGCCCTTTAATACTAATTAAAGAAATTAAGCAGCTGCTTTTGCAGTATGAATTTCAATAGAAGAAGCGTAAACAGCTCCCAAGTTATTGCTAGTAATTCTTACATATTTTGCACCAGCTAATGTAGCTTCAGCAGTAACTGTTTCAGCAACACCATCTTTAGCAATTCTAACTTGAATAACTTCAGCGTCAGAGAAATCAGCTTTTGTAGCAAATTCAAGTTTTAAAACGCCTTTTGAAGTTGTTTGAGCATTAACCGTAGTTGGAGCATTATCAGCAGTGAAATTGAATACAACTTTTTTAACATCACTGATGAAAGCACCAGTATTAAAAATGCTAGAAGTTGCATCCTTTTTAATTTGAATTCTATTATTCATATTTGCCATTTTTGTAACACTGAATGGTACATCGCCATCAAGCTTTACAGCAACATTATCACCATAAGCAGTAGGTAATTTTTCTCTACTAATAGTGACCTTGGAAACATCTTGGATTTCTGGTTCTGGTTCTGGTTCTGGTTCGCCTTTATCACCAGCATCTGATGTTGTGATGAAGCCAACTGTACTAATTCTACCTGGGAATTGAGAAACGCCAACTTTTGAAGCGTTATCACCAGTAATAAATGAGACAGCACTTAATGCCATTGTGTTACCGACTGAACCACTCTTCTCATAAGCACCGAAGTAGTATTCAACGCTATCGATTGTGCATGTGAAGACTTTAGCGTCTGCATTCCACGACCAATCAGCAGCAGTGTCTGATAATCTCATGTTCTTGTATGTACCGTTGAGGTAACCTTCTAAGTATTTGTCACCAACTTTGATTGTGTATTTGCCTTCTGTAGCAGATGCAGCAACAACGAAGTCTGCAGCTTTGCTAATTTTTTCTGTAGTTTCTAAAGCACCTTTAGAATTGATTGTGCCTGTAGCATATAATGGATTACCAAATGAACCGATATCCATTGCGACTTTGTAAGTTCCAACAGCAGCAGCTTCTAAACCTTTAGGTCCAACTGGAGCTAAAGCTAATTTACTAACTCTGCCTGGGAATTGTGAAACGCCAACTTTTGAAGCGTTATCGCCAGTAATAAATGAAACAGCACTTAATGCCATTGTGTTACCGACTGAACCACTCTTCTCATAAGCACCGA
>JAKSHZ010000162.1 GCA_024399115.1 Bacilli bacterium | reverse complement strand
CGAAGCTCACGCCCTTGACGAGGATCCTGCGCATCTCGGCATGGTTGCGCTCGATTCCGCCCTTCTGCCCTGGTTTGCCGGGGTCGCAGTAGAACACCTTGCCGTCCCCCGCAAACGACTCGAGCGTCTCCGGGTCGCTGAACTCCGTCCCCCTGTCCCCGAGCAGGATGCCGAACACCATCGGGTACTGGAGGTCGAGGAACGCCGCGTGGATCGCCGCGACCGCGTCGTTCACCGACCACGAGTCCTTCTGGTCGCAGAGGATCCCGAACATCATCATCGTCTGCACGTTGAAGAACGTCACGATGACCTTGCCGCCCTTGCGCCCCTCGAGCGTGTCCATCTCCGAGACGCGCCCGATCGCGAACTCGTCCGACACGAGGAGCTTCACGAAGTCCTCGAAGCGACGCCCCTCGCAGCACGCCTTGTCGACCTTGTGCTCGCAGGCCTTGCGCTTCCTCGGCCTGATCATGCACGCCCGGGGCTGGTCGCCCCGCTTGCTCTTCGCGAAGCGCCCCTCGTTCACGTACTCGTAGAGCGTCCTCAGGCTGCAGTTGAAGCGGGCCCTGTTCGACGTGTAGGTCACGAAGATCGAACGCCCGTTCTTCAGGCCCTCCTTGATCAGGCCGTCGTAGCGCCTGAGCTCCTCGCGCGTGACGAGGGCCCCCGCGTGCGCCGCGCCCCAGAGCTCGCGGGCCTTCTTGTCCGCGACCTGGGCCGAGTAGTAGGTGTGCATGTGCGCGCACCGGTCGACGTAGGCGCAGCCGCTGCAGACGTACGGGGCCTTGTGATAGTGCTCGCGGCACCGCTCGGGCACGAACTTCTCGCAGTAGCGGTTGCAGAGCCTGCACTGGCCGCACTTCCCCGAGCAGCCCTTGCCGCCCTTGCAGACGCCGAAGACGCCGCACTCGCGGCGCTTCACGCACCAGTTCTGGCCGCCGAAGCGGCAGGACCACTCGAGCTTGTCGTAGCGGTACGCCTTGATCTCGCGCACGACCGTCGAGCGGGACACCTTCGCCTCGCGCGCGATCTTCGCAATCTTTTTTCCCTCACGCAGCCCGTTTTCGATTATAATACGCTGCGACAGGGTGAGATGTTTCTTCACTGTCATTTTGATTTCCTATCTTGTTGTTGGCCCGTTGGTAGCGAAGCCCAGCGCAAGATAGGAAATCTTTTCGTTCAGCGCAATGGGGAAGTTGTGAACAGCCGAATCGCGGAAATGGTTTCTCCCCCGGACCCCCACTTCCGCGGCGACCCAAGCTAATACGGCC
>JAKSHZ010000161.1 GCA_024399115.1 Bacilli bacterium | reverse complement strand
CCCTTTGCAATATAAGGACATTTCTGACTTCTGAGCCGTGCGTATTCTGCAAGATCCTGACATTCGCTGCATAGAAAAACTTTTTTAGGGGTCTGTCCCCCTTGTTTTTTATATTCGTTCCAAGCCGCTTTATGATTTTTGTGGCAGTATAGCTGAATCATAAAAGTGACGGTATTCTGTTCTTTAATCCGTTTCTGTTGAATTTCCTCTGATTCCATCAGCTGAGTCTCCCGCTTTCCAGCTTGTAGATTTTATCTGCAAATTCAAATGTAGAATCCCGGTGAGAAACTATTACGACTGTTTTTCCTTCTGATTCCTTTTTTACTGTTTCCATAATCTGATGTTCGTTATAGGAATCCAGATTGCTGGTTGGTTCATCAAGAATTAAGAAATCTCCGTCATGTAAGAAGGCTCTGGCTAAACCTAAACGCTGGCGCTCACCACCGCTAAAATTGTCTCCTAATTCAGAAACTTTGGTCTGGTAACCTTCTGGAAGTGCCATTATAAAATCGTGAATTGCAGCTTTTTTACAGGCAGTCTGAATTTCTTCCAGAGTTGCATTCTGTTTTGCAATTCGCAGATTATTTTCGATTGTGTCATGGAATAAAACTGTTTCCTGGGTAACATAACTTTCTATTGCTTTAAGATTGTCTGAATTGATTACGTTTACAGACTGACTGGAAATTTTTACTTCTCCAGAATCTGCTTTCCAGAAACGCATGAAGAGTTTTAATAAAGTTGATTTTCCAGAGCCGCTTTTTCCCTGAATGCCGATAATCTTGTTCTTTGGAAATTCCATAGAAACTTTATTCAGAATCTGTTCATCTTTATTGGAAGGATAAGCAAAAGTCACATTGTGGCTGGATGCGCCTTCAAAAGAAACATTAATTCCTTCTGTAACATCCTGTAAAAGAGGTTTTTCATCTAAGAGAGAAAGAACTCTTTTTCCGCTGGCAATTGTTCCGCTAAGTCCGCTTCCTAAGGCTGCAACTGCAAGAACCGGCCCGAAGGAACTGAACATTGCAGTAACTGCGACTACAACCTGTTCAATGGAAATCTGTCCAAGCTTATAAAGATAAAGAGAAACCGCCAGCATGGTAAGAGCACCTGCTGTAACAAAAAATCCTGAAAGGGCAGAAGTAAAACCTTCATTTTCAGAAAGTTTTTTTCTTGTTGCAGAAAGCTCATCGCTGCCGGTCTTAATCTGTTCAAGTTTTTTACTTCCGTTTGAATATAGAATTGTCTGTTCAAGACCACGAAGACAGTCATAAAGGAAAGAATTCATTTT
>JAKSHZ010000160.1 GCA_024399115.1 Bacilli bacterium | reverse complement strand
GGATTAATTTTACTGATACCCATATGATACCTTTTATCTTGAAAAATATAAATAAGTATTGACAAAATGGTTAGAATAAACTAACCTATTATCGGTTAGTAATAACTAACTGATAATCATGTGAGATTTCTTTTGTTTACACTGCAGGATATTGTATGTATCTTGCAGTGCAAAGGAAATGAAAAGGAGGTTTAATAATGGACAAGGTTTATATTATTTTTTGGACACAGGGTGGAAATACAGGCGCAATGGCATCTGCAATTGGAGATGGAGTAAAAGCGGCTGGTAAGGAACCGGTATTTTTATCGCCTTCTGAGGCAAAGGTATCAGAACTTACAGAACTTAATGGATTTGCGATGGGCTGTCCTGCTATGGGGTGTGAAGTGCTTGAAGAAACAGAAATGGAACCTTTTGTATCAGAAGTTGAAAGTATTATAAATGGAAAAAAGATTGCCTTATTTGGATCATATGGATGGGGCGATGGTCAATGGATGAGAGATTGGGAAGAGAGAATGAAATCTGCAGGTGCAATCATCATTGGCGGTGAGGGGATAATTGCTCATGAAATGCCACAGGATGAGGATATAGAGCTATGCAAGGATTTAGGAAAACAATTAGCGGAGCTATAAGTTATGAGTTTTGAAGAAAGTTTGATTTGCCATGCAGCACCTACACTGGCTGGCATCAAAATAGCTAATTTATATAGTTTTAAATTTTCTTCTAGTGCAGAGTGCCAATTGACGATTAGCCATTTTAATTCGATTCTGAATTCAAGGGGAATCTACATTGAACTTCTTAAAAATGATGGAGATTTCTATTTGATATATGTATATAGAAAATCTCATTTACAACAGAAACTGTTGGATTCTGAGATTCAAATGTTTTTGATGGAGTATGGTTATCCTATTAAATGTGAAATAGACAAATATTTGAATTTCTTAAAAATAAGGTTGTGTAATGAAAAAGACTTTCCTCATGAAATAGGTTTGCTACTAGGATATCCTTTGGCAGATGTTAAGGCCTTTATAGAGACAAAAGGTAAAAATTGTATTGCATGTGGTGACTGGAAAGCATATGGAGACGAAGAAACAGCAAAATGTATATTTTGCAAATATAAACATTGTAGGGAAGTGTATATGTCTGTTTATGGATCAGGCAGAAAATTTGTTGATATGTTAGTTAGCGCATGAAGAGGTAAGACGTATGGATGTTTATATTAGGAAAATAATTAGAAAATTAAAAAGTGTGTCAATTGTGGTTATTGCATGTGTAGTTATTTTATTGTTTGAATGTGTGTAATATGGGGCTGAGC
>JAKSHZ010000016.1 GCA_024399115.1 Bacilli bacterium | reverse complement strand
ATTACGTTACCGTTTACAGTTACAACAGGAGCTTCACTATCTAATTGCTGAGCATCTAAGTAATAATCAACGCTTTCACCATCAGCAAGGAAAGTGTTCTTTCTGTAAGCAGACAACATATTTACATCTTCGTAAACAGTACCACCGCCTGCTGCTTTTCTACCGATTGAAGTAGTAGGAATATATCCTACCACCTGTGAGCAAGTAGTTCCGTTGAATGATAAGTAGTTAATTCCATCTTTTATGTAGAAAATATTATTAAAAACAAAAGCCTGACTTCTTCTTGGATTCATTCCTGAATATATTTGTTCTTTGGATTGCCCCTCAAGTTTCTTGTAGAGCTTTGTACCGCTATGAATAATCATCATAGACGTATTTCCCACTTCATAGAAGAAAAGCCCATATACAGCCTCAGAGGAGCTTTCAACGAGCTCTAACATAGGCCTTGATTCAATGCACTTGCCTAATTTTCTATAATCCTTCCACATATTGAGAGCGTCAGGGCTTCTTGTAGGATTTACGTCATTGTCGGTAAAGTCTACACCTCTGAAGTTAGCGTAGTTTCTTGTAATTAGAGAGCCACTTGTCTGTGCCATATTCTACCCCCCTATATTCCTTCACCAATTTCACAAAAGCCTGTATTGTATCTAATATCAAGCTGCTGCTTGAGCTGCTCATATCTTGTAGCGTAAATGTTACCGTAAGCATTAGATATATCGCTCTTCAACAAGTCTGCTGCTACACCATAAGGCATAATCTCAAGAACATCAGCAGATATTTCAAATGTGTAAGTATTTGCTGTTGTTTCGTCAATTCTTATAGGGTACTTAAAGTATTCAATTTCGGCAGTTCCGTTCTCTAAAAACTTTATTTCTGTGCCCTGTGCAAGTAGTTCGTATTCAATACCTGTTACATTGGATAACTGATATATCTCATTTGTGCCATCAATATCGGAATAGTCATAAGTATCTTTTACATCAGTATCTACTGTAATGGATTTATGAGCGGGTATCTTCTTGATTCTTGCAAGCTCATACATAACCTGATTGATTACATAAGGCATCTTAGCCTTAATATCAGGGTCATTGGTAAAGTCCGTTGATACCGAAGTATCAATCTCCTCTATTAGAGCAAGGACTTTCTTCTTCATCTGTTCTAAGGTCATTAAATTCACCTCTCAGAATGTTGTATTGAGTTACTGCTTCATCAACAGTAACCATCTTGTACTCAGGCAGCGTATATCCTGTACCTTCAACGTACACAATGAGCTGCCCCTTCTCTATTTCAATCTCCAAATGAGAGCTTTCTTTTACTGTTTTATCGCCCTTAATTGTGTATTCTCTTGTAAGGTCTGTAATAAGTTTATCGTTCTCAATTTTTTGATTTACTACAAAGTCATATCCTTCATCTGTATCGTGGTCTGAGCATAAAAAAATATCCTCTCCGTCATATACAAAGCCACCGTAAAAGGCCACATTTGGAGCTACTACATATTTGTCAAGTTTCTCAATAGTTCTCATTCAGAAATCTCCTTAATTCAAAAAAATGGGGAGAGCCGAAACTCTCCCCAATAAGTAATTATTAATTATGCAAGAACTGCAATCTTAACGTCTGTTGACTCAGGAATGAGTACAACTGTACCGTCAGTATTTGCTACCTTAGCTGTTTCAATTCTAAGGAAAGCAGTTTCACCTGCTGCAAGTGAAAGCTCATCATCTGCTGTTACTGAAGCATAACCTGCCTTTGAAGGCTTCTTAACAGTAATCTTCTTAGCTGCTGAAGCGTGAGTGTTTGCAGCTACAACTACGATAATCTCATCACCGAGTCCTTTAGTCTGAAAATTAAAACCGTCTGAAGCTGAAGAAGCTGCTGTAAGTGTGTATTTCTTAAAGCCATTAAGTTTAGCCTTAATTGGTGTTACAGAAGTAATAGCCATTATTCATTATCCCCTTTCAATTAGTGAGCCTTAATAACATAAAGCTCTTTAGGTCTAACAACCTTTGCACCGTAAACGTGAAGGCCCTTTACGATATCAGCAAAGCCCTTCTCTTTACGAGCTGTTTCAACCTTATCAATCTGACCTGCGAAAGCAATAGCCTTCTTTGTTCTAACCATCTCATAATCGTCTGTACCGTCATTGTAGAGGTTGTTTGAAAGACGGAGGTATGTATTGCCATACTTACCGAGAGCACCTCTCTTAACGAACTCAACGTTATCTGTAAAGAGTTCAGCAAGTTCTGAACGAATACCTACAATATGTTCAGCGTTGAGGTCTGCTGCAAGTTCACTCTTCTGTGATACATCATTCTTGTAAAGAGCAATATGAGCATCATTAATAGGAGAGAGCATTGAAGTAAGGCCTGAAATGTCTGTTGAAGAACTCATCATATTTGAGTTAGCATACTGAGCCTGCTTACCTACAAAAGCATCTGCTGATTCAGCAAGAGCTGTCTTAGCTTCGTCAAACTGTGTTTCAAGGTAGCCCTTAATTGATTGAGCCCTGTCAATATCATCTACTTCAAAAGCAAAAGCATCTGCTTCTGTAATGTCAAGGTACTGAGAGTTATCAGCAAGTGATTCAATAGTAAGGTCTGTGCCGGGAACATAAGTCTGAACAGTAGGTCTAACAGCACCTACGATTTTAAGGCGTGAGCCGAGTTTAAGTTCACCTTCAAATTTGTAGTCGCACCAATTTGCGAGAATTAAATCTTTCTTGAGTTCGGTCTGACAGTATTTAGACCAAAACATAGGCTTAAAGTTTGTTGCCATAGTAATTCATTTCCTTTCGTGATTACCACTTGGCCATTGACCTTCTAACCTTCTCAAAAATCTGAGGATTGTCATAATCCTCTGCAGTTAATTTATCTACTTCCTCAGGAGTGAAGAAATCTTTTTCTTCCTGAGTGTTACCATTCTTCATACTGCCGATTTTTTCAGGTTTAATCGCATTGGCAGAAGTGGAATATAGTTTATATATGTTTGATATTGGAGTATTTTGATTGAACTGAGCAGCGAAGTCTTTGAACTCTTTGCTCTCATATACATCAGCACTTACTCCTACGCTTGCAAGTTCCTTTCTCTTCTCTTCACTTGTTCTGTATTCTGCGAGAACAGAGAACACTTGCCTTTCTCTTGGTGTCATATTATCAACACCTATATCAGCGAGCCTATCTACTTCTTCTACAACTTCATCAAAGCCCATATCAATGATATTGTTAGCTTCATCTTGTGCAAGCACTTTAATGTCATAGTCTGAGTATGTAGGCTGCGAAGGTATTTCTATTCCTTTCTTAGAATAGAAATCTCTTAGGTTACTTGTAGCATCTTGAATACTATCAGTACCTAAGCCTGCATTTACAACAGTACCGAGCTCTTTGTATGGCCTGTATTCTCTTTCAAGCTCTTTACGAATCTTTGCTTCTCTACGAGCAATCTTCTTGGAGAGTAGCTCATCTACTCTTGCATTGAGCTCATCTTCTGTGTAAATCTTTTCAGGAGTAGTATCAACTACTTCCTCAACTGTTTCTTCTGCTGTTAGTTCGTCAGCGTTTTCAGTATCTTCTAATACAAGGTTTTCTTCGTTCATAATCAACCTCCTATTTAACAAGGCAGTTTGCTTCTGCACTATCCATACAGTTTAAAGACTTAAATGCTTGGTCAGTTTTTACATTTGTACTTCATTGTCTGATAAAGGCTCAGGGTTAGGCTCATCAGGAGTATTAGATGCTTCAGCTACTTGTGCAGCCTGTGATTCAACATCACCCATCAAGAACTGATTAGCGTTCTGCTGCATCATTTGAGCCTGTGCATTGATTAGAGCAATCTTTTCCTGTTCCTTATCCCACTCTTCAATCAGGTCTAATAACGCCTGCTTAGGCATTACTGAGTCGTCATCAAGTGTTTTAACGTATAGCTTTAATTCAGGCATACGCTGTGTTGAGAAGAAGCCTTGAGTAAGCAAGTTTTCCATAGACATTTCCTGAGCATACTTATCAAAAGCACCCTTAGGAGTGATATCCACCTTAACACTTGCCTGTACTTCTCTGAGGGTGTCAGAACTAACTGTAAGTATCTCAGTAGTCTGCTGCCCTGTCATAGCATCTGTAACTTCATCTTCTAAGTCAATGCTCTCGTTATATGTAGCTAACATATCAAGCCATATACGAGCTAAATCTTCAATAAAAGCCTTAGCGTACTGTAAGTGTTCTGTTAAAGGCTGCTGAGAAGCCTGCTGTACTGCAAGAATAGCTCTACCCGAAGCAGATTCAGGATTAACTTGGCCTGTTGCTATATCACCTGCACCTGCAAGTTCTCTTGTGCTCTGTATGAGCTCATTTTGTAATCTTTCTACATCAGGGCTCATTTGACTTGGTGGAACTGATGCAAACACCTTTGTAACGTCATCTACTGACATTCCACCACGAGTCTTAATAACTCCACCAACTTCATTGACAGCAGAAGGATTGGCTATCTTATCCATATTAGCTATCTTCTGAGGATAAGCTGTATTCTTAACAGTAAGAGCTCTTCTCATAGCTGTCTTATTAGTTTCAAGCTGATTAGGAATAAGATGCCTTACTTCACCTTCACCACGAGCAGAGCCTTTACGCTCCTCCCACAGAACGTGAGCAACAGGGTAATAACTAAGCCCTGTATCTTTGTCCTTCTTGATATCTACATATCTTGTGGCCTGCGAGAAGTGTACTTTACCATTCTTCTTGTACATCTTAGTGACGAGAGTACACATATTGTCTTTCTCGTACTTTGCATCTTCTCCTGCACCTTCAATGTTGTCATTGTCACCAATAATGTAATCTGAATTTACACCGTTGTCTTTAGCGTACTCCTGTATTTCTGAAACAGGTTTACGCTGCTTGATTAGGATATAAGGCTGCTTCTGAATATCAGAGTCATTCTCGTTGCCAAAGTAGATATCATTCTTGTTAATCACTTCATTAACAGGAGCATTATCATAATTGACATACATTACGCCCTCGTCATTAATAGCTGCATCTTTGACCACCTGACGTAACTTTAAGTCCATATAATCTTTTTCCCATATCTGAGAAGCCTTCTTATTGAGCAGCTTGCATATCTTTTCAGCGTTCTTTCTGAACTCTTTGTTCTCAAAGTTCTCTGAAGAATAGTTAATTGCATACAGGTTACTCAATACAATACCTGTCTTATACTTAACAATAGGCTTAATGAAGTTATACTGAACTTTCTCCACTCCGCTAATCTTGAGTCCGTACCATTGGTCGCCATTATACATACGGTAATTGACATCTGTATCTCCGTACATACCAATCAATCGGCAATAGGCAATACTCTGTTCATAGAGAGTCCATATATCCGTTTTCTTTATATCTTCAAGTTCCATTCATTCACCACCTTATATATCCTTTTGTCCTAAACCTGTACCGTCATAGTTATTGATATTCTCAAGCATTGTGTTTATCTGTTCTTGGAACTCACGCTGCTCTTTATTATCTCTATATTCTTCTACTGCTTTAACAGGATTAGGAAATGTTATAGGCTCGTTATTTGTCGCTCTCTGTCCTACCTTAGCTCCTATAATGAAGCAGATAACGTTTGTAAGGCACACAAGAGCTGTTATAATCACCAATTCCATATTACTCAACCTTCTTCTTTGTAGCAGGCTTCTTAGGGCTCTCAGGCTCTTTTACAGGCTCTTCTTTCTTATCAAAGAAATGCTGAGCTTCTTCAAGAGTAGTAACACCTGATACATCAAAGCCTTCGGCTGATTGTCTTGCCTTCCATAAACGGAGGAGCTTCTCTTGTTTAGTTTCCATACATTCACCCCTATATTACTGTTATTGTGCTGCCTATCTCGCCATACTCTTCTTCAGCACGTTCAAAGCTGAACTGTCTTTCCATATTTGCGAGTACAGGCTCATTATCAAATACAACTTGCTCTCTTATATGGTGAGCTATTGCTAAGCCCATCATATTATCGTCGTGAGCTCCCTCAGGAGCTTCTATCCTGCCCTTCTCGTTACGGACAATAGCTAAGAGCTCAAGTAGTGTATCTTTATCATTAATGCTTTCACACTCTTCTCTTACTATCTCTATAAGTCTTGAGATGATAGTAGGCCTTGTGAGCATTGTAGTTCTGAATCCGAATCTCTTCTCGGTCTTGCCTGTATATTCATCTACTTTAGTTCTGACGAACTGATTGTAATAGCCCAACCTTTGCAGCTCCATTATCGGATAAGAGTCAAAGTTAGCTTCTATACCTATCAGAGCGTCTTTGTAATATTTGCCTAAGCAATACATCTGCTTTGCGTATTGGTCTGCATCAAACTGATGCTTTAGAGCGGCCACCTGTTCTCCTGTTGCTGCATCAAGAACGTGAGCTGTAAAGTAGTCAGAGCCTTCTCCCGCTGTATCTCCACCTATACAGTATTTAGTTACCACAGGAGTATTAGGGAGCTTATACAGGCGTATATAACCGTTCTTATCGTTATGCCACACTATATTGCTTATCCTTAGTCCGTCATAGTCATAGGAGAAGTAACCTATCTTCATAGGCTCAGGTATATGCTGCAAGCGTTCGTTAATCTTACGAGCATCAAACACCGTTTTGCCCAATACGCCCCACATACCTAAGCAATACACATCATAGTAGTAAGCGTCAGTTTCTTTATATGACTCAAGCAGCTTCTTATAATCTTCATCAAGGAAGTCATTATCTTTGTATGTTGAATGATATATCGTTATATTGTCATCTGTGCGGTCAAAGAAGCGTTTCTTCAGCCAATGGTTAATATCAATAGGGTTGAAGGATATAACTATCTGTTTCTTTGTTCCTACACCTCTCAAACGAACGTCAAGCTGATTGAAGTCAGATTCCAACACTTCTGAAGCTTCTTCTATCCATACATCAGTAAGTTCACCCTTAGAGAAAGTAATTGACTTCAGCTTCTCAACGTCATCAAGGCCTGCAAAGACTATCTCGTTGCCATTGAGCAGACACTTGATTCTCAAGTCGCCTTCATTAATCTTGAAATGTTTATATAAGCCCCAACGAGTTATTATCTGTTTAAACAGAGCAAATGTACTATCTCTATTACTTTTTCCTGTCTTGCGGACTACAAGTAGATTAAACTTCTGCTGCACGAGCATCTTATATACATAACGCTCGCCAATAAAAAAGCTCTTGCCACTACCTGCACCACCATAGAATACCAAATAACGTGACGTGTTGTTTAGGTATGGCAAGAAACTTTCATTGAAAACCTTCTTGGATATTTGAATATTTATATTACTCATCAGTTAATTCAACTCTAATTGTTACTGCTTCATTACTTGTAGGGTCGCCCTTAGCAAGAGCACGTTTATCGTAGAGAGTTCCTATAACAGTAGAGAGATTATTAACAGGAATACTATCTGCTGCTTCTATCTCGTTCTCTAAGCGTTTCATAGCCTTCTCTATGATTCTATCTGCACGAGTAACAAATTCTTCCTTCTTTTCATTACAAAGTTTTTTAAACTCTTCTTTCTCAATATTCTCATCAACTATCTTTTTTACCGTAGCCACAGGAATATCAAGCTGCTTAGAAGTTTCCATATAGCTATGAGTAGTAGCATAGCTTACCATAATTGCATATATATCTTCAGGAGTTCTTTTCTTTCCTCTCATAATCTCACCACCTTAATTATTCAATCAACTCTCCGTCCGAAAAACCTCGTTGTACACCGATACGTTTCTTACCAATTTAACAGTAAAGTAATGAGCTTAACCGTACCACCGTAAGCATAACGAAGAGAGTTCTGTTTAATAAAACTAAGGGAAAGCTGCTAATGGAACAGCTCTCCCTACACAAACCTGTTAGGTTTTGATAACCGTAATTAATAACAGAGCAAAGCCCGTCAAATCTCTGTTCAGCCCGTCGGCCATTTCTCATACACACTACTGATGCAATCTCCTGTGTAATCTCCCTTGTGCAGCGTTGAACTTAATCGCAGCATTCAAACACAAGCTCGGCAAATTGTTCACAACAAAAGTCCCCTGATATATTTACTGACCGTCAGGGGCTCGGTCTTAATTTAAAAGGAGTGCAAAAAATGACAAATGGATTGGAGGATTTCATCTGTCCTTATTATTATATTAGCATAATAAAAGTCCAATTTTGTCCACTATCAAGGGCATTTAGCAATTTGCACAATAAATTTTCTGAAACATTGGTCATTTTGCGAATTGAAAGCAGCTGCAAAAGAGCGTATCGTAATAGACACAGAGAGGCACACAGCCTCACGAAAGGAGTAATAAACAATGAGATACGAAGTAGTTATTAATTTCACAGACGGAACACAGAAGGTACAAATGTCAGACGATTTCGCAGAAATCAAAAAGTGTTACAACAATGCAAGAAAAATGGTTGAGAACAATTGGTTAGGTTGCAAAAATGTAACCTTGATAGATTGGGAAACATACAGCAAGATATCTCACGGAGAATAACAATCAGGGTTTGCGGTTATCCCACAAAACCGCATTTGAAAGGTAAACATATGAAGGTAACAATAATATCAAATAGCGGAAACCACAAGCACACATATGACTTTATAATAACAAGTGAAACAGATGAAAAAATAAAAGGCTATTATATATCAAATAGAGCAAAACACATAATTACCGCAAATAAAATCTATAGAGTAAATGCAAACGGTAAGCCATATACTCGCTATGAAGTAATTAAAAACAGAAAAAACATTTTTATTAGATAAAAGGAGTTAAGCATTATGACAGTAAAAGAATTAGAGCAAATCATTGAAAAGTGCAAAGACGAGGCAATATATCAGTATAAACAAGGAAACATCAAAGGAGGCAAAAAGGCGGAAAAAGAAATGAAATATTTCAAATCTCTTTTGGAATTATATTAATTAGTGAAACAGGTTTGCGGTAATCCTTAAAAACCGCTCGAAAGGAGTTAAAGATTATGACATTAAGAGAATTTTTAAAAGACCACGTTCAATTAGACAGTTGGTTATTTATTATGGAAGATACTGATGATGATGCACCTGAGTACACATTTAATGGCAGAATGGACCGTCAAGCATTTTTAAGATATACAAATGGCGAGCTGAAAAACAGGCGTGTGTTAAAGTTTTGGTTTGACAATGATGGCATTGTAGTTATCATTATTAGCAACCACGATTAAGAAAAGGAGGTTAAGATTATGAAGTACAAAGTAACATATACTAACATTGTTGGTTTTGACTCATTATTAATTAAATACAAATATTTTGAAACACCTGGAGAGGTACTTGAATTTATGAATAATTATTTTATTATGGTTTCAAGAATTGAGGAGGTTTGATTATGACACTAAGAACATTATCAAAACAATTAAATCACGGACAGCCTGTAAAAGTTACACAGGCCCAATTATTTGTAAATGATGAAATCTTATGGGAAGGCAACGTTGGAACTGAATGGTTTAAGAAAATGTTATATTGGTACGGTAACAACACAGTAGACGTTATATTCACAGATAACAACATTATTGTTATTAGAACAATACCAAAGGAGTAATAATTATGATTTACATTATTGAAGTATTGATAGTTTTATTATTAGCCTATGGAACACTTCACGAAGATGAACTTATAGAGTTTGAAACAGTAATGAAGCAGTACATAAAAAAGAAACTTAAATAAATTAAGAGCCTGTTTTTAGCAGGCTCTTTTCTTTTATATTTTTGTTCTTATCTTTTGCAGGATATTGTAGATTTGACTTCTTGAGTAAGGTACGGTACGCTCTATCTTGCTAATAGAATATCTATCTAAGAATCTACACACATAGATAACGTCATACCAATCTTTGCTTGAGCGTAATTCTTCTTCTTTACTGTCAAGCAAAATCATTCTTTCAGTCATAATGTTCAGGGCTTCAGCAAGGCGTTCATCTAATCTTAGCTTATCTTTGGCCGAGATATAATCAGTAAATGAATCTCCTGTTGAGCCGCCTGCGACAGCATCTTTTGAATAATCTATTGCACTTGGTTGAGTTCTGATAAAGAGCTCTTCTTTTTTATCTAATAGTTCTTCGTAGTTCTTTTGAGCTGCATAGTATTTTTTCTGAAGTGCTGCATATTCTTCATAAATCATAAATATTATTCCCTTCAAACAATATCATAACTAATTCTAAAATTGAAAACAGTTCACCAATATCTAACTCTTGCTTTCTGTCAGAAGTTTTTAAATTCGTGTTTGTCAGCGTGCTTTTAGTCTGTGGCAATCCAATTACAATTTTGTTTGAATCAACAACCTGTTGGATTGTATATCCATTTGAGCCAATCACAAAATCACTCCTCCACTATTTCACTTGTTTTTAAATCTAAAATATTAAATTTTTCAATGGCTAAACTTCTAATAATTGCTAACCTAATTAACGGTATATCTTCAGGCTCTATGCGAAATTCCTGCATCTTGAGATACTTTTCGTATACCGTCTTACGTTCTTCACACTCTTTAATGGTCATAAAATCACTCCTTTTTTCTGCCAATGAACAAAAATGTTCTGTTGGTTTTAGAGTTTCGTTGAAGTACACGATAAAATCAACCTTTTCATTCAAGCATATATTTGCATCACGCTCATAATGTTTGCAGTCGCTACAATGAATTGTTGGTACTACATCTTCTTTACCGCCATCAGAATAATAACAGTCAATACAACTAAAATCTTTTTTAATTAATTGGCAATCACCAAAAAAATTACCGCACCCAAAATTCTTATATTTATCAATATCAATGTATCTTGCCATTTAATTACTCCTTATCCATTGTTGCACCACAGTATGGGCAATATATCCAACTACTTAATGGGGTGGAAATGTTACCACAATTTGAACATATCATACGAGGGTCTAAATAAATACTATTTATTAACTCTTCCCATTTGGCGTGAATTACTTTTTGATAATTGTCCTTACTGTCAAATTCTTGGCAACCAAATTCGTTTATCCAATCTTCAAAGTTTGCTATTTCGTTTTGGTTGTAACAGGTGTCATACTCTGTGTTATGGATACAAGTATCACAAAGCATAAAATCACTCCTTTAAATCCATTATTGCACCACAATTAGAGCAATATTTTGGGAACTTTGTATTTGACATTTGCATTGAACTTAAACAGTTTGAACAAACGATAGTGTTAAATATGCTATCACCACATTTCAATTCCCACTTTGCGTGAATTACCGGTCTTACATCTTCAGCACCGTTAAAATTGTCATAGAAGCATTCAACACAATCGTGGAGTTGACAATAATCGTTGTTTATTGATGAACACATATCATAAGCCATTGTGTCAGTTTCAAATTTAACGTATTTGTCTAAATCAATATATCTTGCCATAAAATCACACCTCACATAATTCCTCTTATCCTATAATTTTTCTTACGGTCTTTAGGTATATTAATGATAAACTGACCTGCAAGTTCTATCATTCTACCCATTGTGGCTTCATCTATATCCAACAGCTCTGTAACGCTTCTTTCGCTTGTTACTATTGTCTTTAAATTGTTAATATACCTGTAATTGATAATTTCAATGACATAACGTAAATCTGTTTCATTGTACTTCTTCAGCAGCTCGTCAATGAAGAGTATATCAGCGTTCTTAATCTTATCTAAATATTCAGTAACAGATTGAGCATTGTCACTCATCATATCTCTTTTAATTCTGCTTATAAAATCTGTCCAAGTAACATATATAACTTTACGATTTTGTTTCATTAGGAACTCATTGGAGATTATAGAACAGAGTAAGGTCTTTCCCGCTCCTGATTGTCCGAGCATTATAAACCACTCGTTGCCTTCAGATTTAACATATCTTTCAGCCTTATCCTTGACTATCTGCTGCCACTCTTCAGCGGCCTTATAATCGTCAAATGTCTTGTTTAAATACTCGCCGAGCCCTGAGTTCTTAGCGTGCCTTAGTATTTTTCTTCTTGCTACACATTCACACTCTTTCAAATATTCCTCGTTATAATCATAGAGCTCGTTATATCTAATCTTCATAATTTGCCCCTTGTTCTTACATAAAGGGCAATTTATGCCCTTTAGATTGCCTTCTTCATCATTGAAGCTATCTACCCTCATTTTCAATAAATCTTCTGCTGTTACTTCCTGCATATCAGGAAACATTTTCTTAATCTCTTCACCTATTTTTTGCATCTTTATCCCCCCCTAAATATCAAAAGCAGTAATGCTATCGGCTGTTATTATTTCTGAGCCTGTTTCATATGAATCTTCCCAAGCCTTTTGATTAAACCAAGTGCTACCGTGTTTAATGTACTGCTGCTGAGTTTTATTGATATCTATGTATTTCTTATAAGACTCAATGCCTGCTTTTACCTCTTCATAAGTAGTACCTTGCTTTCTTGCTTTGATATAAGACTTTTCAGCGTTAGCTTTACCCTTCTTGTTAGGATATAGATTCCAAAGAGAATCAAACTCGTCTAAATATATATTCTTATTCTTATCTTTATCTTCTTCTTTATCTGTTCCGTTACACTCCGTTACTGTAACGTTACCTGTAACGTTACCATCACCAAGCATCAATTTTTGTCTTTGCCTGTACTCAGCGACTCTTTTACGAGTCTGCTCTTTGATTTTCTGCATACCATCAACGTTTTGGTGCTTATCCCAATTAGGAATAGTAATTACATCATCATATCTTTCAATCATTCCAAACGCTTCAAATGTTTGTAATGCAAGACGAACAGTATTTATGTTACGCCTGAAAATTGTAGCAAGCATTTCATCTGTATAAGGCACTTTATTTGACATCATAAAAACACCGTTGTTATTGCTCTTCCCTGCAAATGAGAGCAGCTTAAACCATATAACTATCAAGCTATCTGATTCAGGAAGGCTCTCTATCAACAGTATCTTCTCATCATCAAAGATATCTGTTGCTATCTTAATCCACTTGACCTCTGACATTTTTTTGCACTCCTTTAAATTAAATAGGGTAAACAACAATAGGCTTATTTTCTTTAGAGAAATAGCCTAACGCTCTTACCGTGTTGTAGCTGACAAAATCAGCAGCATCTTCATAATTCATATTTTCATCTGACATAAGTTCCTCAATCATAGAGTCATAGTTATAAACGATTCTATTGTCATCTGTAACTCCCAATATTGAATTATCATAAGACGGATTATCAAATACTATTGCTTCTTCAGGTAACGATTCTCTAATATCTTTGTTAATCATTGTGCTCATTCCCTTGCATATTCTATGTAAGCTTCTTCTGCCGCTGTTCTAAACTCCTGAGCTTCCTTTGAAGGCCTTAACTCCTCATACTTGCTCTGAAGTTTTTGCCTTGTTCTCCTGATGCTTTCAAAGCAAGGCAAATGTAAATCTTTGTGATTTGTCATTATGTAGCTGAAATTGTCAAACATAAACATAGGATTAATCTGCTCGTATACTCTTGCAATAAGAATAAAATCATCTGAACGAGCTTCAGGATATTCTTCTAACGCTTTCTTAACCATAGCTTCAACCGACTTTAGATTCTTCATCAAATTCAACTCCTAACACTACTTTAAAATTGTCTTTCTCGTAACCGAAGGTGTCAGTAAATCCTGTTACGAACTTTCTATTATCGTTTTCAAGCTTTCCGTGCTTCTGCATAGCATCTAAGACAAACTTCTTAGAAAATGCAACATTGTCATAATCTCTTCTGTTATTGCCTTCAATCCAATGGAAATGAAGCTTAATAGGTTTATCATATTTCGGCATTTTTAGCAGATAATAACCTATCTCCTGCTCAATATCTCTTTTAAACTTAGCAGCTTGATATTTATTGCATCTGCAAACGTTTATGTATTCATTCAGAGAAGGCAATTTCATAAGAATCTCATACGTTTCCATTCATTTTCTCCTCTACAAGTTTAATCAATATCGGCATATGCTTGTATTTTTGGCTGTGAGCTTCCATATGGTGTTTTTTGCACAAGGGTATAATGTTACCCTCATATGTCTTTCTGCCCCCATATCGCCCGCCATAGCGAATATGGTGCAGCTCTACATAAGGGCTGCCACATATCGCACAACAGTTATCAAACATTTTAAGAGCATTTTCGTAGACTTCTTTTTCAGATTTAGTCATTTCGCACCTCAAACGTTCGCATTTGAAGCATATTCTCTACTAAGCTGATTCTCTATCAATCTCATCTGCAACTTAATAGAGTTAATTGCTTCTAAATTTGCCTTGTAAACAGCTTCAGCAACGTCACGCTTAAAACGTGCATCTGCAACTGAAGGAATACCGTAACAGGTCTTATCTATCATTCCGATTGCCATTCCCTCATCACGAAGCTTTAAACATTCTTCCCTGAGCAGTATTTTGTAATCTTTTTCTGCTTGAGCATAATCCGTTCCGCTCTGTCTAAGCTGCTTAATGCTAATCTCTAATTGCTTAGTCTTTGATTGAAGCTCTAAGAACAATTCCATTTAGCTCACCCCTTTAGAATGGTAAGTCATCTCCGCCTACATTGAAGCTATCCCAATTAGGCTCAACGTTTACAGGAGTTCCTTCTGTTTCAAACTCAATAATCATAAGTGAAGGAGTTTTCACCTCTTTGCTTTCCTTATTATTATAAACTTCAAGAGTAACAAAACCGTTCTTAATGTCAATGTTAGTACCGTTTTCAAGCTCAACTCCCTTCTTAAAGCGAGCAGGCATATAACCGTTTACATAGCTGCCATCTTCCTTTTTCTTAGATACCCCAACGCTATAAGATTTGAAAGTACCTGTACTGCCCTGTCTTTCACTTACCCAAACCTTTGCTTTACCTGTAATATTCATAATTATTTCTCCTTTGGTAATGTTATTTTTACATATCCTTTGCGGCCTTTTTGTACTTTTGCTTCTAAATATTCAGAATATATATCCTGATGCTCTTCTGCAAACTTCTTTTCGTTGAACTTCTGTACTTCCTTATCTTCTCCATCTGCTACAAGAGTTATTTGAGTGTTATTAGGAGTAGTCCACTTCTTAACACCGTTTTCCACCATAGCCTTTTTAAGCTGCTCTTTGAGTTCATCTCTTCTCTTTGCAAGCTCTTCAAATTTAGAAAGTTCACACTCCAAAGCTACAATCTGATTGGCAACAACTGTTAAGTCTGTTGGCAGTAAATCCTCTTCAGTAGTGAATGGATTATCCTTAACCTTCTGCAAGTCTACTTTAAACTGCTCAACAGCATTATTAATATCTGCGACAAATTCTTTATACTTGTCAATGTTAACAGGGTAAACTCTCAATCTCTTTTCGTCAAATTCTTCATTGAAGTCATCAGGTCTTTCATATACAGCCAACACACCATTTTCTGCTCCGTAGTTTTCCATATAGAAGAGCAACTGAGAAAGATAAACCTTGTAATCATCTAAAGAAACGTGAGTTTGAGAAGTAGTCTTAATCTCAAGAATAAGTTCTCCGTTCCAACCGTCAACGTGGCAACGAATATCACCATTAATTTTTTTATCTTCTACAAAGTTAGTATTCATTACTGAATTAACGTGCTGTCTGATTTTATCTTCCATCACATTTCCGTACTCTGTATACTCGTTACCTTTGAACTCGTTCTCTTTGAGCTCTGCCTTTTCAAGAAGCAGGTCAAATCTCTTTTTAAAAGGGCTGATGCCTAAAATTATAGGAATATCTGAGCCCCCTATATATTTATTACGGTCAACTGTTACGTTTTGCATTGTTATTTACTCCTTCTAATGCTTTTCTAAAATCTGCTTGACTACTTTTAGAATTAAGCTTGTATTCTACCGCTATATCTTTCATATCTATCCCTGAAGCCTTGCAATAATCTACGAGCAGCTGTCTATAATCTGTTTCTTGTGTGGCAGGCTTAGATTCAGGCTTATTTACGTTACCATCAAGCATATCGCTTTCAACGATTTCCAAAGCGTTCAAGTAAAGATATCTCTTCAAGTAGGTATGAACTCCACCTAAGCTCTGAACAGGTGTGCAACCTTTTAGGTTTGCATCTGCTATTGGAGAGTTAAAAATTATCTTCTCTTCAGGCTTTTCGCAGTTAATGATTTCAAGAGATGCCATATCTCCAAGAATACTAAAGTTACTGCATAAGCCTATATCGTCAAATAGCTTATTGATTGTAGGAATAAAATCGGCAAGTTCATAATAGCTAAAACCTGCAAACTTATTAACTCCACTCTTCTTCAAGTTCTTAGCTTGAAGTTCTACTCTGCATTTCTGCAACTTCTGATAAACATTCATAATTGTACTCCTTTTCAATTAAATCAATTTTTTAGTTCGGTCACTTCCATTATTTTTCTGAGTTCAGGTAGAGATAGTTTAAAAGTATCTGCAATACCAAGCCATAGGTCAACCGAGCCTTTTCGCTGCCCTTTCTCAATCCTGCAAAGCTCACTTGCTGACAATCCAAACATTTTAGCGAAGTCAGGTTGAGTAAGGCCTAAGCCTTTTCTCAATGCAACTAAATTGCTTCTCATACGTTCACCACCTTTACAAAACTATTTTACAATAATAAATTGACAAAATCAATAGTTTTTTAAAAATTTTTTGCCAAAATGAAAATTTTTCATCTGAACGCTTTGTTTTGAAGCGTTAAATTTTTTTAAAGTATTCACAACCTGTTCTGCCGAGTGGGAGCACTCTGTACTTCAATACACAATATTTCTGAACGTGGCCTTCAACCTTAATAGCGTTCTTGCATTTGTCGCATTTATTACCACTATTATTCTCATACCAAGCACAGGCTCTCACTTCTGATTTGCCTGCATATTTGATTCTGCTTTCTCCTTTTTTATGCAGGAACTCGCACTGTCCTAAATAGTTAATATATATACAATCTTTTTCTTTACACTTAGGCATTTTCTTTACTCCAATCTAATTTTTGTCCGCAGTAGCGGCAACGTTTTGTAGGGTTGCCAAAAGGCGAGCTGATTAATGATGACTTGTCGCAACAAGGGCAAGTCATAAATGTAGTACCATCATCATCAGAATGAGTTTCAGGCTTTTTTGCAACTTCCTTTTCAAGAGCTCTCATAGCAATTTTTACAGCCCAATCAAACTGAGCACTTGTCTTTTGATATACGTTATCTCTTTTTAAAATATTAAGAGCTGCTTCATCTGTCATATTAATCACTTCTCCCATTCTACAATAAGTCTGTTTAAATACCATTGAGCCTTCTTCAAGTCCTCTAATCCGTTTTTGTTCGGAGCTCTGTATATATATTTAATAATGTTGCCTACAAGAGCGGCACAAAAAGGATTTTTATAGCTTGATACAATCACCCTGATGATATCAATGCACTCAATACCACCTTTTGTATAGTGATTAGGGTGATTTACCATATCAGGCTTTTCGGCAGAAATATAGCTCTCTCCCATAATTGTCTTAACTTCTTTTGAAAAATTCTTATAATCGTTCATAATTGTTCTCCTTAAATATCATAGTAGTACCAAGTTTCCCTTAGCCCTTTTTCTTTGTTCCACACGAAGCACATTATACCTCTCATAGAACGGTAGCCCTGCTGATGCTCCCAATAGCTATTTCCGCATTGAGCCATTACCGAGCGTACCATTATTCCGTTGTACATTTTTGATTCTTCTGTATGAATGTGCCCACAATGTTCCTCAACGAAAAGGCTTTCACCGAACTCTTTTCTGTAATCGTGCATAAGCCAAGTTCCTTTATTCTTAGTAGGCATATCACCGTGAGTTAGCCCCACAAGAACGTTTCCAAAATGAATAGCCTTTTGAGGATTGGGAGCTATGTCAAAGTCAACGTCAGGATTAGCAAGGTGTAAACATTTAGCAAGATAATATCCTGTATTCCTATCGTGATTGCCGCACAGGTACATATAGTGAATCTTTGCATTTAACGGTCTTAACATATCAATAGCAGTATTTATAGTATCAAAGGCAAAGTCAAATATCTTAGCAATTCTACCGTCGGCCTGTTGGATTGTTCCTTTTGTAGTAGTGTTCATATCGTTGTCAATATGTATTACGTCACCCAAGCAACAGAAATAAATATCCTTGAACAGTTTACTGTTTGCTCTAACAACTATGTCTTTAATTCCTGCGAGAAAACGCTCTGCACAAAGATGCAAGTCATAGTCAGAGCCTGTTTCATTTCTCCAAGCAAGCAACCCGCAATGTAAGTCTGCTATATCAATCTCTAATACCTCTCCTGAAGCATTGTACTTAATCTTAGGAACGCTCATCTTGTTTTTGAAGGTCTTTCCTTCTAAGAATTTATCAATATCAGAGAAGGTAATCTCATTAACCCTATTAGGCCTTACAGTAAGTTTGCTTTGGCAAAGGTCTATTGCTTCTCCTTCTCTCGTTTGACTTTGCCAAACGTTCTTAGTAAATGAAACAACTTCCCACTCTTCAGGAACTAATCCCTTCTCGGCCATAATGGACTCAGGAGTTATATCCTGACCTTTTTCAAGAACTGTTTGAGTATTATATGTTATTTCACCGTTACGGTTAATTTTAGTATCGTTCATTTTGTCCTCAATAGTACGTTCCTTGCCCGCACAATCTCTCTGCATATTGTTAGCTTTTCGGTAACGCTTTATATACGCTCTGCAACGCTCGTAATCCACACCAAGCTCTTTAGATATTTGCCTTGCATTTAAGCCTTGATTGATTGACATATCAACAGCTCTTTGCTTCCAATCCATCTTATTCACTCCTTCCTGCTTGTTTAGCTATAAAGCCTTCAATTTCTTCCCTTTCAGGAACTTGACAATGCTTAGGGAATAGCTTGCTCTTTATCGGCATACTGCACAAATAGAACTCGTTGTCACCGTTATAACACTTTGTTACTCTGTACTTGCAATCTTTGCAGAAATCGTACTGCCCCCATCTCATTTTTCAACACCTGCCTTACTATAAATTAGCCCCATATATTGGCCATAAGATATATGCTGATTAGTTCTCTCATTATACTCAGCAATTTCCTTGAGAACGTTGTCAAGGTCTTTACTTCTGTACTTAGAAGCTCTTCTGTTCATCTTAGCCCATTCTCTGTGTCTAATCTCAGCACATTCTTTGCTGCAAATTTTCTGATTGTGCCCTGTTGGAACAAACACCTTTAAACATACAGGACAAATTTTTTCTTTTTTCATAGCCAAGCACACTCCCTTCCACTAAATCTCATTTCCGCTAATGTTTCGTCATAGGCTTCAGATAAAAGCATATTAGCAATTTTATCTGATGGGCTATCATACTTAGCGAGCTTGACTTCCCACTTTCTCATTATCTCGTTTACCGCCTTGCCAATGAACTCTTTCTTCTGTTTTTCACGCTCTGCTTCTTCAAGCACCTTTTCGTCTTTCGCTTCCTGCACAAGAAAATCACCATAATCATCATCATAAAACTTGTTGTACATAAAATCACTCCTTTTCTTCTACAACTCCGTATTGGAGTTCATCACTCATTTCCTTAACAGTTCTGTACCTGTTAACGTGGCTTCCATCATCAAACATATACCCATCTTCAAGTGACAACTCATACTTGGTATCTTCATCTTGCCACCCATCTCCGTATACGTTTTCCACCGAGCAAACTCTTTCGTCTGCTTTAATTTGTGCTAATGTCATATCAGCATCTCCTTTCGTTGTCGGAACGTCTGTTCCTCTTGACACTTACCATTCTACGCTCTTGCGGAAGCGTTTTCAATTCGCAAAACATACAACGTTTGAAGATTTTTTTGTGCAATTTTCACAACTTTGGCAAAAAAAATAAGAGGTACTCCCAAAGGAGTACCTCGTTACATTTACTTTGTTATTTTAAGTTTTTGACCTGCATAGATAAGATTTACGTTCTTAATGTTATTGTCCTTAGCAATCTGCTGATACGTTGTACCGTATTTCCTTGCTATTGACGAAAGAGTATCACCGTTCTTAACTGTATATGTTACCGTTGTTTTCTTTGTCGCTGTCACCTTTACGGGCTGAGCAGCAGGTTTAACAACTTCAGTACCGAAACCGTTTAACTTAGCGTTCTTAATGATTGTAGGGAAGTCTTTAAAGCAGTAGTTTTGGTCTACTGTCTGTCCTGCAACCTTCGTAGAACGAATATAGTTTGTTTCTCCACCAAACTGCCACAAGTCAACGCCCTTCATTTCTGACTTGCTCCATTGAGCACGCCAATGAGTAAAACGCTGAGCAAGTTTAGCACCGTTCATTCTGTTCATATACCAATCTGAATTAGTGTAAAAGCCTGCATAATACCCTGCCTTTTCCATTGTAGTGCAGAACGCTGTGACAATCTCATCAACAGCAGCTTTTGAAAGAGCTCTTTGAGTCTTATCCTCAACGTCTATGTATACAGGATATTCAAGCTGCTTTCCCGAAAGTATCTTAATAAGGTAATTTGCTTCCTCAATGGCCTGAGCCTTGTTTTTAGCCATTGAATATACATAAGCACCCACACCTATACCTCTTGCTTTGGCCTTCTTGTAGAAGTCCTCAAAGCATTTATCCGCTGACGTGGAATAAGCTGCTCTAATAATGATAAAATTAACGCCTTCAGCCTTAATCTTGTCAAAGTCAATTCCCTTCTGCCAACAAGAAATATCAATACCAAAAGTTTTCATTCTGTTTCCTCGCTTTCAAAGTGTTCTTTAAGTACATTCCATACTGCTGAGATTCCTGCTGCTGCTGCTGAGCCTGCAAGAGCTAAGTAGTATGTCTTTGCTTCGTCAACGCTTGCAAAACCAAAAGAAAGGCTTGCAACGAAAGCACCAACAAAAGCCTGAATGAATGTTTTAGCTGCACGCTCTAACCAATCGTGCTCCTTTAAAAACTTCTTCATAAAAACACCTCACTTATTGATAAGAAAGTCCTGTAAATCGGATTTAGTTGACTTTAGTTTGTCTATTGAATTTCCTGTTATCTCGTGGTCTAACATTACAAGAAGGCATTTGCAAATCATTTTGTTTGTTTCTTCTTCTTCTATTGACCTCTCATAGTCTTTTTTCTGTTTGTCTTTAATCTCATCAATTTCTAATCTTAATTGCTTCCAAGGGCTAATTAGCTTTACAATAACAGCAGCAGCTCCGCCCAGAGAAATAATCAGCCCACAAACGAGCATTATGTTTTCATACACGCCCATCTCCATTACCTTCTATTCTTATATTATTTTGAACAGACTTTTACGTCTTTTACTTTAATTGTTGTCACCTCATTATTTCCATCTTCCAAAAGCGTGTGCAGAGAATCTGTAGTTAGCTGTTGTAACCGCAGCACCACGAAATACACGAATAATGAATGAAGTTGTTGACATATAAACCACAACAGGCCAAGCGGTTGTAGAGCCTGTTTGTGTCATTGAAATGGTTATTGATGGTACTGCGGTAAATGTAATAGGAAATGAGATTGCCGAACTATCTCCGTAATAAACACTTCCTGATGCAGAAGATGAAGCTTCAATAGGAGTAGTGGTAAATGACCAACATTCCGCAATTCCGCTATTCCATTTCCTATATGTCCAAGTTCCGCTTGTGCCTTGCTCAACAATATAGTCTACCGCCATAGCATCAACCTTGTCTAAGTTAGCATTATAAGTAGAGGGAAAATCACTTTTGGCATCTGTTCCGTTGACTTTTGTTAGGTTTAAGTTTGTTGTATTACTCATATAATCCACCTTTCTTTATTAAAGACTATGTATGCCGCTACTGTTAATTATTGCTGAGCCTGAAGCATCAGTAATTTCAATAGCATCAAAAGCACCACTATCAATATACAAAGTACCTGTAAGATGAACTTCACCTGTTTTATCAATAGTGAACTTCTGAACAAAAGGAGCGTTATCACCATCAATTGTATGCTGAACGCTAACCTTCATTACTGTTTCTAAATCATTGTTCGGTAAAAACTCAACCTTAGTATTTGAGTATTCGTCGTGATTAACAATAGTTGTATAACCTGCAAGGTCAATTTGGTCTGCCTTAATCTTTACTCTCGTAATATCTCCATCTGTTTCAGAAAGAACGTATTGAACAATAGAAGTAGCAGTACAATTAACCATAAAATGCTTATACGAGCGTAAACTGTTTGAATAACTAATCAATGCACCGTCAAGCCTTAGTTCTCCGTTCAAGAGAGTAAGCTTAATATTATTGTTAGTATCTAAATCTAAGTAATCACGCTTATTAATCTCAAAACTTGTAGCAGCGTTTCCAATCTCAAGCTGAGGGTAAATAGTAGTATCATAAGTTCCTGAAGGAATAACAATGCCAATCTTTGACACTCTATAATCTTCAGTAGGAGTAAATACGCCATTACCACCTTGATGAATTAGAATAGCACCATCACCGTTTACATCATATAGTTTAATCTCAAAGCTTTCTAAACCACTCTTGTAATAGCTTACTCCTGCATTGAGATAGGCAATCATATCAGTATTCCCACATAAAACAATCTCTTTGTTTTCAGCAGTAGTACCGTATATTGATAATCCACCGTCATATTCTCTTGTTATAGTCAATCCGCTTTGAATGTATTTATCAAAGTCAATCGGCAGCAAGTTCTTTGTGCTTGTTACTATTTCAAGCTTTGAAGGGAAATATGATTCAACCGTATTCCAATTAGTAGAATCTTCATTCCACTTGCCTGAATCGTCTTTCCAAAGGCTAATGCTTGTGATAACAAATTGAGGGATAGCAAAGCCGCCTGAGCCCTCCATTGTTAAATAGGTGTTGCCACTAACATACTGAGAATAACTTTGCTGAGAGTTATCTGTATATACAGAAACAGCCTTATATAAATCTTCCATAGTGGCGGGCCTATACATAGTTTCCTCTTCATTTGCAGCAGCTTCAAGCTCTGCAAGTCTTACAGGATTAAAAGACAAGTCACCGTCAACTAATCTCCACGCTCTTACGTTTACTAATTGAGCCCACTCTTCAAGAGAAGTAAAGCCTGAAGGGATTGAGCCTGTATATTCAGTACAAGCAACCCCATCACGCCCAATTTGAGCACCTGTTGCAAAGATTAATTCTTCAATATATCCGTCATCATCTAAAATATATTTCATATCTCACCCACCACCATAAAAAAAACATTTGTAGGAACAGCATTTGTTCTTGTTAGAACTATGTCAGCAGAAGTTTTGCTTATTTCGTTTGCATAGCAGCCTATAACCTGAGTGCCACCTACACCTGCTGTAACAGTAGGAATAACAACAGGAACAGCCTTAAATTGATTAGCAAAAATAACACTAACCGTAGTAGGAATATTGGCAACAGGAGTTATTGATATCCAACCTGTTTCTACTCTAAGTTTTCCAACGTCAAACAAGCCTGAGTAATCCGCAGACCTTGCTGACATTCCTATTGGATTCCACACACCCCAACCTAAACCTTCAACATATATTCTAACGAACACCTTGCTTGAAGCTCTTCCGTCTGCATCATTAGCATAAGGATAAGCAATCTGAGTTCTGTTAGCAGTAGTAGACTTATCTGCAAAAAAGAATGTTTTAACGTAATAGGTGTCACTTGTCGGTACATTCGTTTCGGTTAATATAAGCTCCTCAATAGTGGTATCAGGATTAATATCCGTACCGCCTGTTCTATATACAGATAATCCGTTAGGTATAACGGTATCAAATCTATCATATATAGGTAATCCTATTTGGAGAGCATCTCTATTAACTACTGTGCCTATTCCTATACCCTTACCGTTTGCCTTAAAATCAAGCAAAGCAAAACCTGAAGGTACATCTACAAGTGATTCAACGTCACCGAAGAAGTCTGTTGCTGTTACCTTGAAATCATAAGCATAATCAGAATTAAAACCTGAATTAACATCATTGGTTAGCGTATAAGTATAATCGTCATTGTATGATTTAAGTATAGTCCAAGTATTGTCTGATTTTTTCTTATACTCAACCTTAAACGATTTAGTATTCCTGTTATTTGCAGCCGATATAATAGCACTAAGATTTATTTTTACATAAGTACCGTAAATATTCTCAGTACCATCAGAGTTGCACCTTACAACGCTGAATGTAGGAATAGTAGGAGAACTATAAGGAATAACAGTTATATTCCCTGACGATATCCCTACTCTACCTCTTGCATCTACTACTGAAACCGAATAAGGCACTTGACCTGAAGCAGTTAATGTACTTGAAGTAAACTCTGCTCCTGTATATGTATTGCTTCCAATAGTAGTGTAATAAGTCGCTAACGAAGAGCCTGCCCCTGCTGTTGCAGTAATCCTTGCATATAACTTAGTTTGAGATTCTACAAAGCCACCGAACTGATTATCAATAGCTGCATCTGAGTCAGTTAAGGAAACACTTGATATTGTAGGTTTAACCGAGTCTGCAATAGTACCTGTTGCATACTTTTCACTCGTACCCACTATGTTTTCACCGTTGTAAGTAGTGTTACGGAACTTGAATAATGCACCTGTTACGTTTGACATAGTAGAGTAAATATCGTTTAGTTCTGCTGTTGTAAATGACACAGATTGATTATTTACAAGCCCTTCTACTCTTTTAATCCAAGTGTTACCACAATAAATATTGAGAGTATCACTATACTCTGAACTGTATTTCGTAATTGGAATGGTAATATCATTACCAATCGTAAAATCAGATATCGTTCCGAGAACAGAAGCGTTAGCCATTAGTTACCACCCCCAAAGTATACAAGACTCGTATTTCCATTTTCACGAGGTACAAAAGCAAAGTTGCCTATTTTCAAGCTATTCAGCACTTCCATATCCCTGTTATAAGATTTACCGTTTTTAAAATAACTTGTTGTTGTACCGTTTTCCTCAATATACATACCATCATTCTTGTATTTAGTTTTTACAGGGCTTTCGGTAGAGCCGAGTTCAACAACAGGTATGCCTTGTTCGTGGCCGAGCCTTATCATAGCTTCACGCTCGTCAATCTCACTTGCAACCTCTTCAGTTAATGAGTTTACTAAAGAAGTAGTCTGATTGAACTTGATTTTAAGCTCGTCATTATCAGTAATAACAGTAGTTACCTGACCTTGAACAACAGTTAAGTTATTTGCCACCTGTGTGGCCAAAGTATCGTCGGTATACTTTGTGGCCACAATGAAATCACCGTCAGCATAAGTTCCTGTTTCCTTAGATATTTGACAAACATAAAGCTCTTGATTGTTTATCCACAAGTCACCGTTGTCATAAGGTGGAGCAGGCGTAGAAACGAATACTCTTCTCTTGCTATCGGCTGCATCACTTGCAGCATTTGCAAGAGCCAAAGACTCTACAACATCTTTGTCTTGTATCTGTTCCCAAGAATATACGTCTGAAACCACCTTAAACCTGTAAGCATATCCTGTACTCGTATCATAGTACATATCACCAACGTGAGAGGAATACTCCCCCCACTCAGAAGCGGGAGGGCTACTGAGTGAAGGAGTTCCACTATAAAACCAAATTTCAGCCTTATCATCTAACTCGGTTTGAACTTCTAAGAAGTGTTGAGTAGTTTGATTGGCAAAGTTAGTTAGTTCGTTTTGTACTTGATAGAGTTGATTTTCAACAAGCTCAGCGTTTTCCTGTATGGCAGAAAGATTGTATTTTCTTTCAATGTCTTGTGCAGTTCTTACACCGTTTAAATCTTGTTTATTCATATACTCCACCTTACCAATAAATATTACCGTTTGAATCTACTTTCATATCAAGCTGAGTTAGGATAGAAACCATATCGGCATAAGTAATATCGTTTCTACCGTTAAGGTATTCAACAATATCGTTATTAACGCTATCGTCAGACTTATACTCAGACTTATAGAGTATGAGTTTAGCACCGTAGTCAGCATCTAAGTTATTGATATAATTAATTATTTTCTTTTTTCTGCTGCCACTAATTGTCTTACCGTTACTGCTTTTATCAGCCTTCAAATCATTCAATTCTTTTGTATAGTTCTTGTAAGTAACTACGTTGTCCGTTACAACTCTTGATATTGCATATTTATCAGGATTTTCAACAGCCCAAGAATATACTTCTCTCGTATCTGCATCAGCGTTCCAATAATCATTTGCAGAAATTCCAAGCATATTACTTATCTTCGTTTGCTTTTCAATCTGCTTATCAGAAAGCTTAGTCCAATCTCCGTTATTATCTATCTTGTACTGCCTATCAGAAACAGTAGCGTAGTTACCTGAGATATTGACATCTTCGTAATCACCGAGAGCGTTTTTAGCGAGTTCGTTAATTTGCTTCTGTATTTCAAGAACTTTATTGTATTTTTCCTTCTTAGAGATATCACTACTTTGAACTTCTCTCTTTTGCTTGTTGAGCTCACTTATTTGGCTCTTAACCGAATTGAAATACTTGTTAGCAAGTACATCTTCATCAGTATGAACGCTCTTCTTAGCAGCAGTAGTAAGTTCATCAGATTTTTCCCAAAAGTCAGAAACATTCTGATTGTTCATTACAGCGTTTGTAGTGAACTTACTCTTAAATGGAGCAAGTAATTGTTCACCAACCGTTTCAGCATCATTAGTAGCTTCAGGAGTCATAAATGGAAGAACAACATCACCTACACCGCCTGAATACTGATTCAGCAAGTAATTAGCTTTAATAGGACTAATTCCAAAAGTTTCACCGAGCCATTTACTAAAGCTGTCAGTACCCTCGTCATATTGTTCTGCATTAGGTAAATCTTGAAGAGCAGTAGGCACTAAATCTCCACCGTACCAAGTCGTATTATTAGCAACTTGAATGATAGGAGAAATAACGTTGTTTGTCAATGGATTGTTAGGAGCAAGGTTATTAATTACAAGGTCAATGAACTCTTTTAAGTCAACCTCATCATCACCTGTAATAAGATTCTGCATCTGTTCTATACCATTCTGAATTACTGCAAGCGTTCTACCTTTAGGTATTCTTACGAAAGTACCATCATCATTTTTAGCAACAATGTAGTAGTTTTGCTTTACATAATCAGAAAGCTCTTCATAATCATCATCATCTTCCCAAAGCATAGCGTTAAGAAGGAGAGCGGGAAGCCCTGCGGCCGCTGTCTTAGCTGCTAAAGCAGCCCAACCTCTCACACCGTTTGCTTGAGCTTCTCTTACGTTTCTAACCTGCTGCATAGCACCTTGTACCGAAGCATTGAGGAATGTAGCACCGTTACGGTTAGCAAACTTAGTTAAGTTACCACCTGCTTTGAAATTAGTAGTTACTCTTGCTGCATCAAGCATAGATACCTCTACGCTTCTGCCCGATTCTCTACTTGCGATATATTCAGATAAACGAGGAATCATTTCAATGAAGTCATTCATCTGAGCTATCTGCTTCAAAGGTGGCATATTGAGAAGCTTATCGGAGAAGCTTCCCTCCGTTTTAAACGTATTCTCTTGACTATCAAAGTAAGAGTTCTGTTCTCCACCATTAGCAACATACTCTCTATACCAATATCCTTTTTTACCTAACTGTACTAAAGCTTCACCGAACTTAGCATAAGTCTTTGCGGCGTGTTGAGAGTTCATAAGTACGTCTTGAACGTCTTTTGCAAAGTTGGTAAATGTAAACATAGGATTATACTCAGTAAGTACGCCTCTATGAAGATTTGCAATCTTATTAGGAACAGCAAACGTTTTGCTCAGTAGTGAACTATCACTTACAGGAGAAAGAGCATCATACATATCTTGAGTTATCTCAAAAGTATGTCTTTCACCGTTCTCAAATACCGTAAATGTAGGATAACCGTCATTCTGCTGAAGCAAGCTCTCTTGTGAATCAACGCTATTGATAACATCATCAACGCTTGTCTTTGCACTTTCAATCTCGCTACCGAGAGTGTTCATAAGCTCAACGCCGAAAGAGTTCTTAGCCGCTGCTCTGTACGTCTGTAACGTTCTCTGAGCCATTGTATCAAACAAAGGTAAAATATCACTACTGCCACCCGTTGCACGCTTTACAGGAGCGTTTACGCCTGTTCTGCGGGTGTCAAGAGGAACATCAATATTAACACCTTTGCTATCCACTCTTCTGATTGGTACATAGTGAGGGTACATTTCCTGCCATAAGTCAGCAGTTTCTTGAGAAATAACGCCCGCATCTACTAAGTGCTGCCTATCTGCATTTACATAATCGTAAACATCTTGAGCCCAAGTTAAGAACTCAGGGTTTTGTGCTTCGTATCTGTCTACAATTCCTTGAGAAACCTCAGAAGTAACGCTATCACCAAAGACAGCCTTGTTAGGAGTATTTTCATACCTGCTTTCAAGGCTCATTCTATCAACGTTATGTTTATGGTACATATAGTCATAGAACTCTTGTGTTTTACCTGAGTTATCTACTTCTTCACGAATATCATTGAGTGATTTACTTGTTTGATATTCCTGCTTAGTAGTAGCATCAAACTCCTTGTGACCGTTACCAATAACATTTTGAGCTCTTGCTTCAGAAGTAAGTGTATAATCCCATTTGCCCATCAAATCTCTGTTTTTAGTTTTAAGAGAAAGATTTTCAAACACAATCCCCTTATCAAGAATGTTAGCAGCAAGAATTGCAAGCTTTCGTCTGTTTCTTTGAGTCTGTGTCTTAGGCTCTTCTGACAATACTCTTGCAATAGTTTCATCTGAAGGAGCTGCATTGTTATTCTTAATAGGATTTTCTTTTGTAGGAACAGCTTCTTTTTTATCAATTTCCTTAACGGGAGCTATTTCTTCTGTTGGAGCGTTAAGCTCACCACGTTTAATAGATTTTTGTAAATCTTTTAAATCTTTGGCGGCAGACTTCTCTTTATTGATTCCTTGATAGTAGCTATTTTGCCCTATCATATAGTCGGCAATAGTATTTATATCTTCATTAGTTAAAAATCTCTGTTGGTATGTTTCAACAGCAGGAGTCTGAAGGACTTCAAATATCCTGTCAAGTTTATCTTGAGCTGAAACAATATCATCAGGGAAAAAGTCAGGATAACTCTCAGCAAACTCATCATAAACCTGTTCCGCTGTCATATTGCGATATCCACGTTTATTAACAGGCTGCTTAGTGAGATTTAAGTAACCAAAATACTTCTTTCTTGCATTACCAAACTTATCATAAGCTGATACTACATCACCCTGTTCAAGCTGAGGAACGTAAATAGTAGTTCCTCTAATTTCTTTCTTCAAGTCCTGCAAGCGTTCATTGTCAAGAGTAGCATCATAGTAGGCAAACTTATCATTTAAAGCGTTTACTAAATCTTCTCTTGTTTCAATCTCGCCTTTTGAATACTGATTAAAGATTTTCTTGAGCTGACTTTTTTCTTTATTTCCTAAGAATAAAGGGTTAGCAACAGTATTAACAATTTCACTAACGTACTTATTAGATATTCTTGACTTATCTCTCTCTTCGTAAGCGTAAATAGCCTTCTCAACAGGAGCATCTTCATCTGTCAAAGCGTTAAACGCTTCTTCGTTTTCTCTATTTACTGCTTCATAAGGAGCAGGAGCATAATTCGTATTTTCAACGTTTTCATTAACGGTTTCTTTTACAGGGGCAATCTCTTCAGCAGCAACGTTAGTGTCATTGTACTTAATATCACTACCGAATATATCTCCACGTTCACGCCCATAAGCCCTTCCTTGCATTGAAAGAGAATTACGAATATCAACCTTTTCAGGATTAAAACGCTCTGATAAAGGAATTACGTTACCGTTATCATCATAAGTGATAGCGTCGGCAGACTTAACTTGTTCTGAAGAGAATGGAATCCATACAGTATGACCTTCTCCACCGTTCTTTCCACCAACGTCTTTAATTCCATCATACCCCTTTTCTTTAAGGAAGGCTGTAACAGAATCAGGAATGGAAGTCCAAGCGTGAAAAGTACCGTTTTCTAAATCACTTCTCAGCCTATCAGCAAAGTCATAAGCATCAATATCATTCTTATCCCAAAAGTCAGCGCCTGAGCTCTCTTTTTCATAAGGGCTTAAATCTGTTTCGTCAGCCCATTGTTCAAGCTCGTTAATAAAGTTCTCGTCCATTGTAGAAGTATCAAAAGGATTATTGATACCTAAGTATGTATCATAAACCTTTTCAAAACGAGCATTAGGGTCTTTGTAGAATATATCTCCTAAGCCTGCCTTAGCAAACTCTTCGTCAACGCCTATAGTTTTAAGAACATCTAAGTATCTGCTTTCTTCGTTGAAAAGTGTTCCACTATTCAACCATTGTTCATTTAGGGCTTTAAGAGCGTTGCCGCCTGAGCTTTTAAGCTGCCATTGGAAGCCACCGCCTGCTTCATTTGTATTTTCATCTACAACGAGAGTGCCATCATAAGTGTCCCAATTTTCGTGAACTTGCCCTGCTTTTTGAGTTATTCTCCTTCTTGCATCAAAAGGAAGATATCCCCAAGCCTTAATTAAAGGTATATCCCTATCACCTATTTTAATTCTGAACTGAGTTTCATAAGTGTCAAAATCACTATCATAAGCAATAGAAGTATCTCGCTTATCCCTTGCATAATTCTCAGCAATTTTACGATTATCAGTAAAGAAAGCCATTGGCCCTGAAGTAGCACGTTCAGGAAGGAATACGTTTCCCACTCTGTCTGCTCTACCTGTACCGTGATAAGCCTTGATTGGATAACCTGATTCTTTGGCAGCTTCATCAACGAGCTTCTGAGCAGTTTCAATATCATTGTTCTTTACAGCGTTGTCATACTCAGCGTTACGCTTAGAAACAGAATAGCGTATATCAGGATTTTCGGTAGGGGTAGTGTTGTCAACGTTTTTAAACTGATTAGAGTTAAATGCGATATATGACTTACCGCCACCGCTTTCATAAAAGTTCCTATATACAATTCCGTCATATCCCTTTGATATAAGAAGCTCTCTTAACTTTTTGTTGCTTTCTTCTGTTGACGATTTGTATTTACCACTTTCAGTAAACAAAACATATTTACCTTCATCAAAAGTGATTATTCCCTTGTCATAGAGTTCTTCGGTCAAACGGTAATCTGAATCCCAACTACCCAAATCATCATCAAAGTTAATAGGATTAGTTATATTCAAATAACCTTCTTTAAGATTGACTCCGCCTATTGCTTTTGCCTGAGTCTTGTTTCCAAAATGATAACCAATATCACCTTTTCCAAAAACGTTGAACTTATTGTTTGTGCTGTGGAATACCGTCTTTAAGTTACCCTTTGTATCTTTTACAACGGTGTTCTTAAAATATTCCTGTTGCTCTTTGGATAGCTCTCTGCCTTTGTTATCGGTTTTAGAAACGGAATAGCGTATATCAGGGCTCTCAGTAGGAGTAGTGTTGTTTACGAGTTTCACTTGGTCTGCCGAGTTAAATGCACAGTATGTTTTTGTTCCATCTTCTGTCGCTGAAAAACCATCATACCCCAAGTCTTTTACATAGTCTATAAATTCTTTTGACCTTGTAAATTGGTATGTTGGCTCTCCAATATATTTTTTGGCAAGATTTCTAATTTCAAGTGAAACTTTTCCACCGTCATTATAACTTCCTGTATTATCAACTACACCAAATCCAAGAGCATCTGCCAATTCTCCAATTTTACTGTCAGAGAGAGTATCGTTGATTTCCCCAAGATTGAACGGATTGCGAATGTCGGCATATAGTTCATACATTCTCGTATCTTTGCTGTTGTAGACCTCATCATCAAGCCACTTGCCGCCCAACTGAGAATCCCAATAATCAGCATAATCCTCTGCATAGGATTGTTCTTCCGAAAGCCACACGCCTTTTTCTACGTTAAATTCACTAAATGCCATAGCATCTGTACCGTGATACATAACTTTAAGATTTCCGTTTTCATCTCTTACTTTAGAGTTTTTAAAATATTCCTGCTGTTCTTTGGAAAGTTTTCTGCCTTTATTATCAGTAAGAGAATACTGAGCGTTGCCTATTGGTGCAATATCGTCACTATTAACGAATGAATTTCTATATTCTAATGCAGCATCATATTGGTCTTTGCTGAAGTGCTTTGTTTCAACATCTTCGTCTGTATTAACCATAAATGCGACCTGAGGATAATTATGATTTTTTGCAATATTATCGTGGTCGTATTCAATGTTATAGTCCATAACAGATGCTGTTTTGAAGCCAAAAATAGCAGAATATATTTCAGACAAAGGCTGGTTTTCTGACATATAGCAATCTAATGTTTTAGATTTTTGCTTTACATCAGGAGATATTGCCCTGAGCCAACCTCTCTTGTTACTTGCATTAAATACTGAAATTAAGTCACCGTCTTTTGTTATCGCATATCCACTTAAACCGTCTTTTGAAATGCAGTTATATGTATCGTTATATCCTATTTCATCTTCCGTTGTTTCAACAGGGTGCAAGTCAACCAATTCTCCGTACTGAGTATACGTTCTTGCTATTTCAAAACAATCTCTAAAGGTTTGACCGTCAACATTCCCATACGCCTCAAACGTATTGCCTGTTTTTGTGTCATTTAATATCCGAGCCTCATAGCTGTTGCTGCTACGCTCGGCTTCCAATCGTTCTCCAAGAACTCTTGAAAGTCTGCTTCGTAGGTTTTCATCAATTTCCTTGCTGCCGCTTCTGTATAGTTGTTGTTCTTCATAAGGAAGTCTTTGACTTTCTTCTTGTAATCTTCTAAATTCATCTGTTCTGACATTACTTATTTCACCTTTCTTGTCGGAAATAGAATACTTGACATTTGATTCTTTTTCAGATTTTCTTTTTTGTATTGCTTTATACATAGGTGAGCCATCATAGTCAATAGAAACACCTACTTTTTCCAACTCAGACAAAAGAGAAGGAGAAACAACGTTAAATGGAACAGAAATATCTGTGCCATCAAGAATTTCCTTGTATTTCTCTGCAACCTCTGAGTCAGGCAATATGCGAACAGGCTTAGACCAACGAGTAAGATATACCTGTCTTGGCTCAGTTAAATATTTCGCAACAGGCCCTGCTTTCCAACTATGCTCACCTACTGCATCTTTTGCATATTGTGCTTTGTAACCACTTGTGAGCTCACTTGCAGGAATGTGATATTCAACCGTAACCAAATTAGGTCTATTGTAAGCTTCTTCAAATTGGTCATTCAGAACTATATTTGAAGTATGTTCGTAAGGATTGTACGCTGCTTCAATAGATTTACCATTTCCTTTAAGCAGCTCAAAAACACCGTACCCTTTTGAGTTAAACTTCTTAATTGCATCAGGGTTTTCGTCAGATTGCTGCCATTTGCCGAGTTCACTTGCCTGTTTCAATTTGCGAACGGTTTTAGTTTTCTTGTTTCCGTCTTTGTCAGTATACTCAACCTCTTCTTTGTATTCGGCAGACATTGGCGGGTAAAGCTTGCCATCAATAACCTGCATAGCCTTATATGTGACAACGTAGTCCTGATTTTCAAGGAAACTAATTGTATCTTTATCAGAAACAAGAGAATACTTAGTATCAGCATCTGAGCTCTGTTCCGAGTTCTGCTCCACGCTTTGATTTGTGTTTTGGCTTATTTCTTGTGACAAGTTCTGTTTATAAGCCTTCTCAAAAGCCTTCTTTACTTTTTCAAGCTCTCTTGCTTCTTTGCTGCCTGCTGTTGCAAGCTTGTACAAGTGTTTAACTTCTTCATAAATCTTCTTAAAGATATTAGGCTTTTCCACCGAAAGACTATTGATGAAGTCTGTATCATTGAAGAGATAATCACCAACAAGGTCTGAAGTAACTTCTGCATTTATATCAGCATCTTTAATACCGTTGTATAGTTCAGTTACCTCTTCTAACTTAGCGTTATAATCTCCTTTAGTAGTAGCATACTGCTTAATCATATCTTGAAGTTCTGTATATTCAGCAGTTCCTTCAAGAAGGTGAGTAGTTTCGTGCCCTACTGTCTTTTGAAGAGCTTTAGCAGAATCAACGTTAATTACCACCTTCTGAGTACCATCAGCGTTCTTAGTAACAAAACCGTTAATATCCCTGCCTTCTACACTATATCCTAACTCTTTTAGTGTCTGATTATTTACAACAGTATACTGAGTTCCTTTATCTTCTGATATTTTGGATAATGTTTCAAAAAGCTCGTGAGATTTAGTAGAATTGTTTGCTACTTTTTCAAAGTCTTTAGCAAGATTCTTTCTGTATTCACTATCGTTATCGTTTGCTTCATAAGCAAATTTCTCGTTGCGAAGGTTAGCTTCTTGATAACTTCTCTGTAACAAGTTATCCTTTTGAAGCATTTCCATCATACGATTATTTTTTTCTGCCTGTAATTTGCTTATATTGGATTCAATTTTAGCACGTTCTTCAGCCTGAGTAGTTTGCTCTAATTTAGTTTTTAAATCGTTTATTTGAGCGTTTACATCACCCAAAAGAGTATTCTCAATAGATTCAATGCTAATGTCACCTCTATTGAAGTCTTTGTTAACCTCTTCTTCAATAGCTTTGAGTTCTTTCTTGCTAATTTCAGCAGTAGAGAAGTCAATAGTATCAGCATTATCAAGAACTTCTTTTCTAATCTCAGCCTTCTTCTCTTCGGTAAGAGTACCGAGAGTGCCTTCACGCTCTGCAATAATCTGATTAATTTTATCTTCAACAGCTTTAGTTTTCTGTTTCTCAGCAGTTCTATTAGCTATCTCGTTGTTAATAACCTTCTGCTCGTTGTCAGTAAGTCCTGTTTCATAATCTCTGCCTGATTTAGTATTCTTTGCAAGTCTTACAGAGTTCATTCCGCCACTAAGGACAGCACCACCGACAAATGATTCAATATAGGCATCAATAGCTTCTTCGCTTGCGAACATCTCTTTCCAAGTCTTTTCATCTTCATAAGAGATTTTTTGACCGAATCTTGAAATGAGTTCAGATGCGACCTCTTCCGCTCCTTCACCGACTACATCAATTCCGAACTTAGCAAGGTTATTTAAGATTTTTCCTTCAATCTTTCCTGCAACGTTCTTTACAAGTCCGTCGGTAAGTGATTTGCCGCCGATACCAAACTTAGACATACCGCCTGACAGGAACTCTGAAAGAACTTCACCTGCCGCCGAAAAAGCACCACTTACAGCAGCTTCTCCTGAAGTAGCCCCTGATTTGTAGGCTTGCTCCACTTCGTTACCGTAAGACATAGCTCCTGTTGTAAGCCACCAAGGAACTCCGCCTGCTTGAGCGGCCAAAGTAACGCCTATTTGGCCTGCCGATTGAACTAAACTATTAGATTTGTCGCCTAATACAGAGTTGCTCTGTCTTTTGTTTGCCTGCTCTTTAGTATCAATGCCCGCTTGTGTAATTGAAGAGCCATTGAGCAAATTAGAAAGAGTTTTAAGGCCTGACGAGCCACCAATATCAGTGCTGACATAAGAAGATAAATCTTTTTGAATGATTTTTCTTGCTGTATTTGAAACACCGTTAGCACCAACAGCATCAGCACCTTTTGAAACAAGGTCTAATCCGAAGTCAAGTACGCCTTCAATGCCTTTGGTAAAGCCATAGTTAGCATTGTTTGTAATGCCCGAAGCGGTATTAAATACAGTTCTTGTAACATCACCAAAGTCATAACCATCACGAAAAGCACCCGTCTGAAGCCAAGTACGTTCCCCTGAGCCCTCAAGGTCAAAGGCTGCTGTTTTCAATGGATTGCTATTCTTTTTTACAGGAGCAAGGTCTGTAAAGTTACCCTTAGTATAATCAACTAATCTTTCACGCTTCATTACAGGAGCAATTTCAGCAGTTTCACTCCTTGTGAGAGTAGGCTTGATAACGTCATAGTTACCTACCTTCTTACCACTTTCATCTTCAATTACTCTAACTTGATAGTCAGTAGTCATTATATCTTCAAGTTTTTTCTTTGCTGATTTGTAATTAGAAGCCATTTAATCACTCCTTTATTTTAGAGGTAATCCTGCTAAACCTATTTTGTTAATAATAGAAGGGGCAGTTACGCCAACAGAAGAAGTAGTAGCAGCTACACCGTAGTAATAAGTTTTTCCGTTGTAAGTAACCTTTTTAACAAGTCCGTTATCAAGTAATCCCTGAGCATTATATGGCGAAGTACCGCCAACGGATTTGTATGCTGAAATAGCATCAGAATATCCTGTCTTACCGTTTGAGAGTGTAACAGTACCACCTGAAGTGCTTGTGTCTTTTGTAACTTTAGAAGTTGTGTCTTTTGTAATCGTAGAAGTAGAAGAAACAGTAGCAGCAGCTTTTTTAGCTTTGAGGTTATATTCTGCCTGCCATTGTGCTTGGTCTTGAGCAAGCTTCTTGAGTGCAAGTTCATATTCTTTCTTAGTCTGTTCTATGCTCGCATCAATCTGCTTTTTCTTGAGTTCAAGCTCTTGAACTTCCAATTTATTTTTAATAGCGTCTTGTTTAATAAGCCTATCCTGTTCAGCATTAAACTGACGAATCTGTTCATTGAACTGCTTAATCTTGAAGTTATAGTCTTGCTCGTACTGACGTTTCTGTTCAGCAAACTCTTTCTCTTTGAAGGCATATTCCTCATTAAACTGTCTTTGCTGCTCTGCAAAGTTCTGCTCATACTGACGAATCTGTTCGTTGAACTCGTTTTCAGTATTCATTTGGTTAAGAACATCTTGCCATCTTGAGTAGTATCTATCTTCTGTTGCTTGCTGCTGCTCTAATTGAGCCTGCAACAATGTATTCTTGTATTGGAAGCCTTGCAACGAAAGTTCTAACTGAGTCTGTAAAGCCTGATAAGCAATCTCTGCAAGCTTACTGTTGTTAGCAAGCTGAGCTTCTTTGATTGAGTTATCATAATTTAGAACAGCTTTGTTATAAACTTCCCTTGCCGAAGTGATTCTGCTCTGATATTGGTTATACATACTAACCTGAGAAGATTCACTATATCCTGAGCCCGCTAATCCCTGAGCAGCCATTTGCTCGGCCTTAGCACCGTAGTTATTGCTCTGCTTCTGCCAATCTACATAAGAGCCCGCTTGCTCCTTTGTATAATCTTTAGCCGCTTGGTCTTTTTGCTGATTTATCTGCTCAATTTGTAAATCAGTATTTTGCTGTTGTATCTGTTGCTGAGTAGTAGAGTAGTCTTGAGCTGCTTGAATTTGGTCTTGATAATACTTGTCGCTCTGATTAATCATTGAGTTGTAAGTATTATTGACGTTATCAAGGGCTTCCTGCTTTTCTTCTTCTACTTGCTGAAACCTTGCATCATCATAATTAATGTTGTAAGTAGTTGCCATTCATATCCCCCTATCTTTTAAGATATCCACCAACATACGCTTCAAGCGTAGTTGAGTAAAGTTCAAAAGGAGTTGAAGCACTAAACTTCATCTGTATTGCTTTCCATTTCTTTAGCTTTATTCTATTAACTACATATCCTGCTGCATTTGAGTGAGTTCCTATTGTTTGAAAATCATTATTATCTGTCTTGGCAGATACAGTAATGCTACCGTTCACATCAGTAACACAACCACGTTTATTAGTTGTCTTTTGATAATGAGGATAATTGAACTCATCTAAAGGAGTAGTCCAATAAGAAGTGATTGCTCTGTCGCTTGACTTGTTAGTTAGTTTATATATTCCATCAGTAGAACAAATGTACAGCACGCCATCTTTTACCTTTGTGCTTACAACGTTCTTAGAAAGCTCCCAATAAAACCACTCATATTCATTGTGATTTTCGTTAGCGAACATAGCTCTGCTGTCTGCTAAGTAAATCTTACTTCCAACACAAACAAGCAAATATCCTTCCCATTCTTCAAGCACCATATTGTTATAGTTAGCTTCAGAAAGAAGTTTACTATCTACCAAAGAACTTCTATGAGCAATAACTTGTTCTGTTGTAACGTCACCGTTAATTGCTTCCATTCCTCTATCAGAGAAAAAGCAAATATCATCATTAAAGTTTACTGCTGCACCAATGCAACCTGTTGAAATGCTTGAATGAGAGCTTGGGTATACCTTTCCGTACTCCGAGTCTATTGTAGGATTGTGATAGAAAACTGTTGTGTTGGCCTGTGAAGGCTCTTTGAATACCCATAGAGCATTGTTTCCTGCCACCATACCTGTAACAGCAGCAAGGTCAAGCCCTTCATTGTAGAAGTCTAAGTCCGAACAATATGTAGGGTCATTAAGGCTACAATGGAATATAGCGTTAGGATAATTTTGATTTCCACTAAAGAAAACTCTGTTATCAAACACTTGAAGTATATTGCACTTGTTTATACGGTCAGCGTGGCCTGTAACGGTTTTTTTAAATGTTACCGATACATTGTCCTGCCCTACAGTCAAAGGAGCAGCAGGAGCTGTTGTGAACGTTATTTTGCCTACTGCCCTATCATAAGTAAAGTCAGTACCGTAAGCCATTACGTTACCGTTTACAGTTACAACAGGAGCTTCACTATCTAATTGCTGAGCAT
>JAKSHZ010000159.1 GCA_024399115.1 Bacilli bacterium | reverse complement strand
AAAAGAAAAACAGTATGTTAAGCGTACACAGAAAGACTACCCAATGTCTTTTAAATTGTCAGTTGTAAAAGAATTTGAAACAGGCGGAGTCAGCCTATGCGAGTTGTCAAAGAAGTATGGCATACAAGGAAGCCATACAATTCGCATATGGATAAATAAATATGGTACCTTTGACTGGCAAAACAGAGTAATAAATCCAATGGCAAAAACAAAAGATCAGGAGTTGTTAGAACTCCGAGAACAAGTCAAAGTATTAGAACGTAAAAATGCACGATTAGAAAAGGAATTAGAAGTGCAGGATTTAAAGGCAAGTTTCTTCGATTTAATGATAGACATCGCAGAAGAGGAATATGGAGTGGACATAAGAAAAAAATGTTCTCCCGAACAGCAAAAAAATGTAAGGAAGTAAAAGGAACTTCATTAAGTAAAATCTGCGCACTGTTCGGGATAAGTCGGCAGAAATATTATCGTTTCCAATGGAAGGAGCAAAGTAGTAAGACAAAGGCAGAAAAGGTAGTGGAACTAGTAAGTGAAGTGCGACAAACCATGCCGAGAATCGGGACAAGGAAGCTTCAAATCATATTAAGGGAAGAACTTGCATCTTTAGGTGTAGGAAGAGACAAATTATTTAGTATTTTAAAAGCAAATCATATGTTAATCACCCCATATAGAAGTTACCATGTAACGACAAACTCCCATCATCGCTTCCATAAATATAAAAACCTAATTGCGGAAATGCCCATCACTCATCCGGAGCAAGTGTGGGTGTCGGATATCACTTATATAGGTAATAGAACGAATAACATGTACCTCTCGTTGATAACGGATGCCTATTCAAAGAAGATAGTGGGTTATAATTTATCAAACAGTCTTTGTACGGAAGGCTCTTTATTTGCACTAAAAATGGCTCAGTCAAGCCGAAAATACAAAAACAATGATTTAATCCATCATTCAGATAGAGGTATACAATATTGTTCTGATTCATATCAAAAATTATTGAAGCGATATCATATAAAGCCAAGCATGACAGAATCTTACGACCCATATGCAAATGCGGTTGCGGAAAGGATAAATGGAATCTTAAAGCAAGAATTTCTATTGGAAGAACTTAATTTGCCTTTAAATGACATGAAAAAGGTTATAAAGGAATGCGTTGAAATATATAATACGCAAAGGCCACATTCGTCTTGCCTGTATCACACTCCAGAATGGATGCATAACCAACGAGGTTGTCCAATAAAAACATATAGAAAAACAAAAATCACAACAGATCGAAATCTGTTGTGATTTATTAATTATTTTTGTCCTATAAAAAC
>JAKSHZ010000158.1 GCA_024399115.1 Bacilli bacterium | reverse complement strand
GGTTGACGACCCTCCAAAAATTGCGGGTCGTTATACAGGAACATTTTACAACATTATCGAAGATATTTCATCACATTTAATGAATCAATCATTTCTTGAACGTCATGAACACGAACCATAAGAGCACCTTTTTGAACACTTAATAAATTTGCAGCAACAGTGCTTACCATACGATTTTCTGCAGTATTTTCACGTTCCATCATAGTGCCAATACAGCGTTTCCTAGATAAGGCCATTAAAACGGGAAATCCTTTATTACACATTTTTTCAGTTTCTTTTATTAATGTAATATTTTCTTCTGTAGTTTTACCAAAACCAATTCCAGGATCAATAATAATGTTTTCTTTTTTTACACCTAGAGAAACTGCAAATTCAGCTCTATTCAAGAGGTAGCCTAAAACTTTTTCTGAAATATTGTTCATAGATTTATGATTTTCAGAATCGTGATAACCATGCATTAAAATTAATCCAGCATCATATTGTTTAATTACTGAAGTACAACCAGCATCGTCTTCCAATGCAGATACGTCATTCAACACGTCTGCCCCAGCATCTAATGCGGCTTTTAATACTTGAGAATTTCTTGTGTCCACAGAAATTCCTATATCTGATTTTTTTCGTATTTCTTTTATTATTGGAATGATGCGGGAAATCTGTTCCTCTGGAGAAATTTCCGTGAACCTGAACCCTGGTCTTGTAGATTCTCCACCAATATCAAGGACGTCTGCTCCTTGATCAATAAGTTCAAAAGCTTTTTCAATTCCGCCCCTACTGCCTGCCCAAAAAGAATCTGGTGTAGCGTTGAGAATCCCCATTATAAAAGCCGGGCGATCAGTTTTAAGAATCTTTTTACCGAATTTTATTTCCAACATTTTTTACAGCCTTTTTCATAGCTTCAGATGAAATATTTGCCATTGTAAGAACTTCTTCTCTATTACCTTGAGAATAATATTTATCATCAAACCCAAGAACTTTTGTATTTGTATACTGATTTTTTGCCAGTACACCACTTAGATATTCACCAATTCCGCCTTTTATTACACCATCTTCTGCAAATACAACACCTTCATAGTTTTTTGCAAGGTCAATAAAATAAGTTTCATCAAAAGGTTTTATAAAACGCATCACATATAAATCAACATAACCATTATCATCACAGATACTTCGTACTGTCTTCTTAGCTTCTGAAAATAAACCGCCTGTAATTACAAGTAACACTTTTTTACTTCTTTTTTCCAGTTCAACTTCTGGCATTTCCATACAAATATCTGTACATGAAATAAAAATTCCTTTTCGGTTGACGACCCTCCAAAAATTGCGGGTCGTTATAC
>JAKSHZ010000157.1 GCA_024399115.1 Bacilli bacterium | reverse complement strand
TAGTACTGATGCGATAAAAATCGCGTTAAGTTATACATCATCAAATAATGAGCGTTCTTTGACATCTTGATTTGAATTGATTTGTGGCTTAGACTTTATCAATAAGTCTCTGATGGGTATCTTCTCCAAAGCAGATATTCTTATCAGTGTAGCCACCTCGGTAATTGAATACGGAGTCCTCGTATCAGCTTTTATCCTCGCTATTATGAGGTATGCTATAATGGCAGTCCAAAGATGAAGACGAACAGCATTCTCAGAATACCCCCATAGTGTTTTGACTACGATGTTCTGTTTAATCCATTTGAAGAAAACCTCTATATCCCATCTGTGACGATAGAGATTTGCGACCTCAATATGCTTGACGTCCATATTGTTCGTTATGAATTTTATTTCTTCGCCTACTTCAGAATCATAGTAGCAGACCATCCTCATGGGTTCTGGGTACAGCCCTTTAGATTTAGCCGTTTTGAGTGTAATAATGAAGTCGCCAGTGATACCAGATGGAAGGTCTATATCATGTCGATACTCTATCACATCATAACGCATGTTATCTTTAGGACGGCAAATCCAGAAGGCTCCAGCCTTATGAAAACGATACAATGCCTTTAAGTCAACATAAGCTTTGTCTGCCATGTAAAAAGCTGATGGCTCAGGAGTTAGCTCATATAGTTCATTGCTGTCATGCCATTTACCATCAGTAATATGAATATTTATGGGTATGCTACCACGCAGATCAAGTAATGTGTGCATCTTGACTGCACCTTTACTGTATTTCCCAAATGCCCAGGTCGCAAGCTTTATACTTGTAGATATAGTTGTAGAATCAAGAGCATAGCAAACGTTGTCAATGGTTATTTCCTTTATTGGAGTACCTGCATACAATGGTCTGACAAGTTCTATAAGGTACATTCCTAACTCTTCATATATCCTATAATCTCTATTCTCGTTTGCACGAGAAAGATTGGAAGGATTGACAGTGTTTCGGAATCCCAGATGAAAGAGCTTTTCTCGATGAGCCTCCAAACATAAACATATATCACGAATGGAACTACAGCCTGTTATTTGTCCGAATAGGAGATGTAGCAACTGGTTGTAGCAACTCAAGGACTTTGCATGTTTGTTCCCTTTATACTTAACGACAGCTTTGTCAAAGACATAGCGAGGTAAAAAGTCTATAACTTGTGAGAATATGTAACGTCCGTCATTCATAAAATTGCAGTTAAGGCTGCAAAGTTACGAAATCAATTTCAAATCAAAAAATCAAAGAGCGACTGTATATTGTTATATATTAAACAGTTAAATTAAATATATGCGATTTTATCGCATCACTAGTAA
>JAKSHZ010000156.1 GCA_024399115.1 Bacilli bacterium | reverse complement strand
ACTTGTAGGAAAGATTTTGGGTTTCGAAAACAGGAGGTCTGTCCCCGTTGTAAGATGCATTCTCGGGGGCGTTGCGGGGGTGTCCCACGCTAGAGAGGATAGCGACAGACTTTTGGCTGGCGCGTAAGGGGAGACTTCCCCTTCCTTCATCAACATCCAGCAAGGCAAAAATATTATTGCTGGCTGTGGTTCCGTTCATTGCGGTATGGAAATAGCTTCCAAGGCGGCGGAGAGGAATAAAAAAATCGGCGGAAAGCAGGATACAGATTAGTGCGTGCTCAAGGGAAAGCTGACCGTTCAAATAGGAAGAAAGAGCGGTCATAATACCAAGGCCTGCACCACCATAGGCAACGGTATCCATAATGATGATGGAATTAAGCTGGAAGGAAAGAACTTTCATTGTAATGCGGCGGAAATTTTCTGCATCAAGGCCAAGTTTTTTCTGTCGCTCTTCATCGGCGTTATAGATTTTAAGTGTTGTAAGGCCCTGAAGATTTTCAAGATAATTGTCGGCAAGGTTTGCATACTGGTCCATGTAACGGCCGAGCAGTTTTTTTGCGATTTTTTGAACTGCAACAATGGAAACGGGAATGAGAGGCACGCAAACCAGAAGAATCAGGGCCATTTTAAGATGAATGAAGGCAAGTACTGCAAAAGTAAGAAGAGCTGCAATCATGCTGTAAAAGAACTGAGGAAGATACTGACCGAACCAGACTTCAATCTGTTCAACTCCTTCAACTGTCCACTGGATGATTTTTGCGGTTTCAGTTTTTTCCTGATACTCTGGTCCAAGACGGAGAAGCTTTTCGTAAATCAGGGTGCGGAGGGTCTTTTTTACTTCCTTACTGGAATGAAAACTTGCTACGGAAATAAACTGATTACACAAAAAAGTTACAAAAACGGAAAGTATAATCAGAAATGCCGGAAGTTCAATATTGCTGCCACGTTTTTCTATAATGGAAGCAACTGAAAAAACAAGAACAAAATTGGAAATCAAAGATATGAGTTTTAACGCTACTGTTATGAACACATATTTTTTTGATTTTGGTACAAGATTTAGTAAACGTTTGTTTATCATCATTTTAGTTAGCTCTTACTAACATAATAATGGAAATAACAAACTGTTTAAAGTAGTTAGGGGATACTAACTACTTTTTTTGAGATATTATTTACAATCAATACAAATTGATCTTAAAAACGGGGCGTTGCGGGGAAACAAACTCGTTTGTTACCCCGCTGGAAAGGGTAGTGAGCAACGAAGTGCGAGCGAGGGGAAGGCTTTCCCCTACAAATGAATATTAGAAACTGTATTTATAAGAAACAGGGAAACTGAAGCCAACAGA
>JAKSHZ010000155.1 GCA_024399115.1 Bacilli bacterium | reverse complement strand
CACCAATCCTGATTAGGGTGTCTCTCATACGAGTTTGCAAAGTTACGATTTTTTTTTGATATATGCAAATATTCATTAAACTTAAACCTTTAACTTTTGAAAAATAGTTGTTATTTCTTCCAATAGACAGAGGATGGCGTTTGCATATTGAGTTTCAAATGCGGACGGACATTATTGTATATATCTATAGCATGTTCAACAAGCATTTGTGCTTCATACCTATTCTTGGGAGACGGTAATGTCTCTATAAATTCGCCCTTGATAATGCCATTAACTCGTTCTGCTAACCCGTTATCTGTGGGGTTAGAATCCTCCGTCATGCTGATTCTGATATGATGACTCTGTAATACCATAGTATATGCATCACACGCATATTGTAATCCTCTATCTGAGTGATGGATTGTGCCACACAAGTTGCCTCCACCGGCATTAGCGATCGCTTGGTGTAAGGCTTGTATCGTATATTTTGCCTCTAATGTGGCAGACACTGTATATCCTATAATCATTCGAGAGAAAGCATCGGTTACGAGGTGTAAATAACAGAAACCATCTTCTTGCGTATAAATATAGGTTATATCGCTTACCCACACTTGATTGATAGTACTGATTGTCAAATCTTTAATGAGATTGGGATATTTTAGATACACATGCTTAGAGTTAGTCGTATGACGTGGTTTCCGAGGCAATATAATCAATCTGTGTTTCCGCAAAAAATGCAAGAACTTATCCCTACCCATATGGAGTGTGTCACCCAAAATGGCATGTGTTAAGGCATATAATTTCAAACCTCCAATCACAGGCATTTGACTCCTATAATATGACACTATACTCAATATGGCGTCTTCTATCTCACATTCTCTAATGGATGGACGACTATGTTTATAATAAGCCCTCGTGCTTTTGCCAAACAGCGAACAAAGAGTGACAATTGGTATATCTTGCCATTCCTCGCTTAGGCTATCTACTGTTTGGCACCACCTTTTTTTAACACATCTATACCGTCTTCTTGTTTGACAATCTCCATCAAACGCTCATACGCTGCTACTTTGAGATTGGCAAACGTCAAGTTTCGACGGAGACGCTCGTTCTCTGCCTGAAGTTTGACTAGTTCTTGACCTTCTGTATCCATTACCGACATATTTAACGGCAAAGATACGGATTTTTTTTCATCCCTGCAAGATAATAGCCAATTATTTAATGTGCCTCTGGATATTTTCCACTTTTTCGCACAATCTACTTGCGACATGCCGGACTGAAAATAATCTTCCATTACTTGATTAATGAAACTTTTTGAATGATAAGTTAACACTCTTCCCATAACTAAAATCTTAATAATAGTACATTTTTGTTATTTCTATAGTGTGAACTTTTTTCAGTATAAGACA
>JAKSHZ010000154.1 GCA_024399115.1 Bacilli bacterium | reverse complement strand
GATCAGCTTCTTGACCATGTTGACGTTCTCGCCGGTGATGCGGACGAAGTAGGCGCCCTGGGCAAGGTTGTCAACATCCATCGTCTTCGTGCAGTCGGCGGAGCACTCCATGGTCTCGGAGGTCACGACGCGGCCGTTCATGTCAACGATGGCGATGCGGACCTGGCCGTTCACGCCGCTCACGCTGACGGTGGTGGCGCTGCTGGTCGGGTTCGGGTAGATGGTGCAGGAAGCGGATGCGACATCGTCAATGCCCTCTTCCTCGCCGGTGGTGCGGAAGCTGACGGTGACATAGTTACTGTACTGCTCGTCGCCGCAGACGGTGCGGACCTTGACAATGTAGCTGGTGGACTGGGTAAGGCTGGTGAACTGGTACGATGTCTCGGTGGTGACCTCCTGCTGCAGGGCCTCGCCTGCTGCGCTGGCCAGGACGACCTCCCATTCGCTGCCGGTCTCACCGGGCGTCCAGCTCACGATGGCGCTGTTGTCGGTGATCTGCGTGGCGGTGAGGTTGCTGACGGGCGAGCACTCGGTGGAGGGCTCGGGCTCGGTGCGGAAGGTGGCTACCGTGCTCCATGCGCTGTAGGTGTTCTCGGCGCAGATGGCGCGGACATAGACGTCGTACTCGGTGTCGTAGCTGAGGTTGGAGATGGTGGCGGGAGCCGTGGTAGCGGTGGCGGTGGTGCCAGCGCCGTGGCTGAAGCCGTGGGTGCCATACTCAAGCTCGAAGCTGATGTTGCCTTCGCCTGCCGTCCAGTTGATGGTGGCTGCGTTGCCGGCAACGACGGCGGTGACGTTCTCAGGTGCGTCGCAGACAACGGTGCCTTCTGCCGTGGTGGCGGAGACGCTGGCCCAGTTCTCGCTGGCCCAGTCGGTGCCGCAGACGGCCTTGACGTAGAAGTCGTAGGGGGTGTCGTCGCTCAGTCCGTTGACCACGTAGCTGGTGGTGGCGGTGGTGGCGGTGGTGCCAGAGCCCTGGCTGAAGCCGCGGCGGCCGTACTCGATTGTCCAGCTCTGTGCCATGGCGTTGTTATCCCAGCTGAGGGTCACGCTGGAGGCGGTGACACTGCCAGCGCTGAGGCCGGTGACGTTCGGGCACACCTGAGTGGTGAAGGTGATGGTGTCGCCATACTCGCCGACAATGTTGTGTGCGGAGCCGCAGAGCGGACGGATGGCAGCATTGTAGGTCACGCCGGCGGTGAAGCCGCTGAGCGTTGCGGGGTTGGTGGTGACGGTGTAGGTGGAGTCGAAGCTGCCGTACCAGACATGGATGTCCCAAGCGGTCTCATAGCCGCGGACGGTCCAGGAGAAGCTGGCGGTAGCGTTGGTGATGTCGGAGACGGTCAGGTTCTGCGGAGCCATGCAGGGCAGGCTGTCGGTGAGGAC
>JAKSHZ010000153.1 GCA_024399115.1 Bacilli bacterium | reverse complement strand
CCACGATGCCCCCAGGCACTTTTTCCAATTTTTCTAAATTTTTCAAAAAATTTAACCGCAAAATATTTAGGTATTTGCGGTTAAAAACGGTTAAATGTCGATAAAAACATAAATCTTATCAAGCAAAAGGAGTAAAATTATGCTTTTTAATGACTTATGTTATGAGTGGCTGGAATGGAAGAAACCATTTGTTAAATCAAAGACTTACGAAACTTACTACGGCACTTTCGTAAATCAGATCGAACCTTTCTTTAAGAAAGTAAGATGTTCAGCAGTTAATGAAGATTTCCTGGACAAGTATTCGGTTGCTGTTCAAACTTCTACACTGAACAGATTTAATCGTCGTCCGTCAAAAAACGTGGCATCCAAAGCTTTCCAGGTTATCAAATCGATTATTTCTTATGGACAGAGACACCACAAACTCAGATATTTTGAATACAAGTTCCAGTATGTCAAAGATGAATCTGTCCGGGAGATTAAGCCCCTTGCTATGTCGCGACCGGACCAGGAGAAAATCATCAACTACTTTTTTGAACAGGCAGAAATCAACGATCCTAAAAAATTACTGGTAATTCTGCCGATCATGGTTTCGCTTACTTCTGGACTTCGTATTGGTGAAGTCTGCGGATTAAGATGGGAATATCTGGATTTTACACAATGTTCCATAAAAATAATCTGTACAGCTGGCCTTCTCTACGACCACGAGAACAAAACTGAAAAACTTCTCGTTACTTCCCCAAAGACCTATAAATCACAGCGAACTGTCTTCATCCCTGAAATCCTGATGAACCATCTAAAAATGTTCAAAACAGAACATAAGGTCGAAGGCTATATTTTCCAGAGATTTAAGGATTTTGAGGATGGGAAAGATTTCGAGAATCCAATGAGGCAGGACATGTTACGCCGCCGCTTCAATACACTGATGAAACATCTTGAAATTACAGGCATCCATTTTCATACCCTGCGTCATACTTTTGCAACCCAGGCAATTGAGGAAGGAATTAATCCCAAAACTGTCAGTGAGCTTCTTGGACATGCATCAGTAAGCATCACACTTGACCGCTATGTTCATCCAAGTGAAGAAGAAAAACGCAAGTGCATGAATATTTATTCGTCGCTGGTTAAAAACAAATAAGCAAAACATCGAGCAAACGGTCGGTGAACACACTTTTTTAGTCATTCATCGACCGTTTGTATTACTCGCCAAGAAGTCTAATGGTTTCAACAAGGCAGGCAAAGGCTTCGGCATTATACTTTCTGAGGTAAGAAAGCTTTCCATATTTTGACCTGTTTATATTTTCATTTAAGTAAGTTTCTGGATTTTCAATTTTAACGGGAGCCTGATTTTTCAAAACACAGGCAGCAATATACATAACTTTACAAGCCAAAA
>JAKSHZ010000152.1 GCA_024399115.1 Bacilli bacterium | reverse complement strand
AATCAAGAAGGTATTCTTAGTCTGACGGGACTGAGAAGCAGGCAGAGGGTTGTCAGATCAATTAAGGAAATCTTTTCTTAAGACGAACCTTGTTACAAATATTAATTCTTAACTTGCTGCCGAAAAACTAAAATGCGGCTGGGAGCAAAGCAACCAGACCGCGAATAGGATAACGGTGTACCACCACCAAAATCGTTTTCCCAGCCCTTATTATATAACACTGGAGGACATGATGAAAGTAAATCATGAAACACGATTTGTTGGTATTGATTTGGGCAAAAGGAGCTATGTAATCCGCCTGATTGATGAGAAGGGAAAGATTACAGGCTGGACAGGTAAAACTGATCCGGAAAGCCGAAAAGAATTGTATTCGCGGCTTAAGGCAACAGATACAATTGCCATAGAAGCGGGCAATATGGCTTTTATTATGACTGAGGAATTTGAAAAGCTTACTGGGAACAAAATTTATAATCTTTGTACAAGAAAGCTTTTTGATATTTACCTTACGGATAAAAAAACAGACAAAGAAGATGCGCTGAAACTTGCAAAATTCATCAAAAATCATGATGAAGAAGATATGCCTATTGTTCTTCCTCCGACAGAAGATCAGAAAAGACAGAGAAAGATTATCAGTGAATATTCAAGTCTTCAGAAAGAAAGGGTAAATAAGATAAACAGACTTCATGCTGTATTTGAGCATTGTGGACTTACTGATGTAAAGAAAAATGATCTGAAATATTCAAAGCGAAGAAGTGAAAAAATAAAGCTTCTCACAGGTTATGAAAGAACAGAAGCGGACAGACTTGTTGAGGTAATTGAACTCCTTGAAAAACAGAGCGATGAGTTGAAAGTTTTAATGGAGAAAGAAGTTGAAAAAAGCAAACCTGCACAGATTGCAAAGTCAGTTTATGGAGTTGGGACTGTTGTGGGTTTGAGTTATGTAGCAGTGGTTGGTCCGGTAGAGAGATATCAGAATGCTGCACATGTGGGAAGCTATTTGGGATTTACACCAAAGGTGGATTGTTCAAGTACAATCATTAAGTACGGACATATTTCAAAGCATGGGAACGGGTATTTAAGAAGTCTGCTGGTACAGTCGGTCTGGGTAATCATCAGATCGAAAGAAAGCAATGCTTTGAAGGATAAGTATGAATATATGGTGAGAAATGGAAAGAGCAAAAAGAAGGCTGTTGTTGCGATAGCTAGGAAACTGGGAGAATTGATATATACTTTAATAAAAAATAATGATACTTATGAACCACGAAGATTTACACCTCCTGATTCACAGATATCAGGTTTGGCTTTAGAAGCGTTGAAAGCTTCTGAAGTCGCTTAAAACAAGTTAATCCGGGCAAAGAAAACGGTTTTGGGTTGATTTAAACATAGGATTGAT
>JAKSHZ010000151.1 GCA_024399115.1 Bacilli bacterium | reverse complement strand
CCCCAAACCCCAAACCCCAAACCCCAAACCCCAAACCCCAAACCCCAATTAAAACTTGAATAGCTAGATTTTAAAAAATTAAAAAAAATTTTTTTCTAAATTAATTTTTTTAATTTATTAAAAATTCAGAAAAAAATTAATCGGGGAATGTAAACAATATATATTCATTTAATCAGAAGCATTTTTGATGTACTATATTAGCACCTTTTTCAGCGAATTCAGCGGCAGTGATCCAAGAGGATTAGAAGGTGGCCATGGTAGCTAAAACTGATCCACCGATCCAAATAGAGTACTTTCTTTCTACTGGAGCAATGACTCCTACTTATTAGGTGGCATTAGCTAACTTAGTTAATTCGCTTTATAATCTTTCTTACATACCTTCGAACATGGTAGTACCACCTGATAATATAATCTTTTGCCATAATTCACTTCTTAAATCGATATCGCATCTGTTAATACATTCTTAGATCTTGAAGTGGACACCTTTCATATCGGTACCTAAGAGGGATGGCCTGAATAAGCATTCTGGTGTTCTAATTCTTAAGTCTCCTACTTTGATCTTAGAGCCATCAGGTAATTAATATTCATATTTCTTGCTATCATCTTTTTTGAATTCTTCTAATTCTTATTCGAAGTTCTATGAGACATAACATACCTTTTCTTTGATTTACTTGGCGATTTCTTTATCTGAGGTGTTCTTTAATTATAATCCATCTTCAGAGATGTGTTCGTAAACGTAGTCAGTCAAGTTTCTACCAGCCATATCCATTCTCATTGTGGCGTGTTATAATGAATAACCATCGTAAACAGCTACTAAGTGAGTAACACCATCACCAGAGTCACATACTAAACCAGTGGTTTTACCAGAGGCGTATAAAGCTAAGACAGCTTATACTTAGACATAGAATTATGGAACCTTGAGCTTTTCGAAGAAAATTTCGACCATCTTTTCTCTGTTCTTCTTGGGGTTCAATGGAGCTTCAGTTAACATGACTGGTTATTCAGATGGTTCAACCTTTAATTCATTGTAATAGGTGTGATGCCATACTTTGGTCATTTAGTCCCAGTCCTTAACAATACCATTTTCTAATGGGTATTCTAAAGATAAAATACCTTTTCTGGAAATGGCATCATTACCAATGTAGAAATCTTTTCCTTCAGCTAAGTGCATTTAACCGTATTTTGGAAATCCGATAACGTTTGGATAATTTACTCTTGGTGCTTCTTCACCAGCTACACCGGCTTTGATCATACCTGTTCCATTATCTATTACTACTACTTATCTATCACTCATTTTATTAAATTTTTTAAGAAAAAAATTTCTTAATATTTTTTTTTGGAAATTAAATTTTCTTTAAAAAAAATTTCAGGGGTTTGGGGTTTGGGGTTTGGGGTTTGGGGTTTGGGGTTTGGGGTT
>JAKSHZ010000150.1 GCA_024399115.1 Bacilli bacterium | reverse complement strand
GATTTGAAGTGTACCCCAAAAGTTGGAGACAATTTTTGGAGGTACACTTTTTTTATGTCTAAATTAAGTTTAGAAAAAAAAGCAGAAATCGTAGCTCATTATTTACATTCAAATGATGGTTATGAAAACACTGCAAAACGATTTGGGATTTCATCATCTGTGGCAAAAATGTTAGTTGCCCAATTTAATCAGAATGGAATTGAAGGTTTGTCACATCGAAATGGAAGTTACAGCGGAGAATTTAAGCTACATGTGCTAAAATATCAACAAAAAAATAAACTCTCTGATAAAGAAACAGCAGTCTTCTTTAAGATTCCAAACATGGGTACAATATGTGCATGGCGAAAAAAATATCTTTTGGGTGGCTATGAACTTTTAAGCAGAGACGGACGAGGAAAACCAAAGAATATGGCTGCAAAGAAATCAAAGAAAAACTCTGAACCAAAAACTGAACTTGAAAAACTCAGAGAAGAAGTTGAATGGCTCAGAATGGAAAATGCCATACTAAAAAAATTAAACGCCTTAATTCAGGAAGAAGAGGAATCCGAACAAGAGACAAAGCCAGAGTCATCGGAGAATTAAGGCAGAAATTTTCTCTTCAGATGCTGTTGAAGTATTTTGAAATGTCTTCAAGTACTTTCTATGCATCTATAAAACCTAAGAACAATAAATATTCTCAGACTGAAATCAGAATCACAGAGATTTTTCATGAGCATAAGGGGCGTTATGGAGTCAGAAGAATAACTTCCCAGCTCCAGAACGAAGGAACATTGATAAACCATAAGACTGTTCACAGACTTATGCAAAAACTTCACTTGAAAAGCGTTCAACGACGGGTAAAATACCGTTCGTACAAAGGAACTGTCGGTAAAGTTGCGCCTAATATCCTTCAACGGAATTTTAATGCAGAGAAAGAAAATCAGAAATGGACAACTGATGTAACTCAGATAAATATTGGTGAACACAAATTGTATCTTTCCCCAATTCTTGATATGTACAATGGTGAGATTGTTAGTTATAACATTTCTTCGCGGCCAGATTTTGCGCAGGTAATGGATATGCTTGATAAAGCCTTTGATAAGATTCCAGATGGGACAAATCTTATTCTTCATTCAGATCAGGGATGGCAGTATCAGCAACGAAAATATCAGGAAAGACTTCTGCAAAAAGGCATTATTCAAAGTATGTCACGCAAGGGAAATTGCTTGGATAACTCCATTATGGAAAACTGGTTTGGAATTATGAAGTCGGAATTGCTTTATCCAAACAAATATACTGACGTGGAAGTTTTCAAAAAGGATTTAATCGACTACATTGATTATTATAATAACAGACGGATTAAGTTAAAATTAAAAGGACTCAGTCCTGTTCAATACAGAACCAAGTCCTTTCAAGCCGTCAGTTAAAGTGTCCAATAAAT